>DAOPYF010000039.1:0-14542 GCA_035352735.1 Treponemataceae bacterium
GGAAGGTCGATTCCCCGCGCGCGAGGTTGTCCGACGCGCCCACGCGGCAGAATATCCGGTCAACGACCGAAAGTCGCGCCTGCGCGGCCGGGACGAAGGAGCCGATCTGCGCCATGAGCGAGATGAGCGCGGTTTGCCTCAGGAAGGTGCTCTTTCCCGCCATGTTCGGCCCCGTGATGAGCGCGAACGAAGGCTGCGCTGATTCCGGGTCCGACGAAAGGACGATGCTGTTCGGCACGAACTCTCCCGAGGGGAGATGCGCCTCGACGACCGGATGCCTTCCGTCCGCAATGTCGATCGTGCCGTCCGCCGTCATCGCGGGCCGCGACCAGGCGTTGCGCGTCGCCGCGTACGCGAGCGACTGATACACGTCGAGAAGCGCGACCGCGTGCGAGATCTCCATCAAGGGCTTGATAAAGCCCGCAACGCGCTTTCGTATCTCGAGGAAGAGCTCCTGCTCGCATTCGATGATGTTCGCGTGCACCCCGTTGAGCTCGGTCTCGAGCTCAATGAGCCGATCGGTCGTGTAGCGGTCGCCGTTCGCGAGCGAGCGCCGCCTGATGAAGTGAGTCGGCACCGACGAAAGTCGGCCCTTGGATACCTCGAGAAAATACCCGGTCAGCCGGTTATACCGTATCTTGAGGTTCGGTATGCCGGTGAGCGCGCGCTCCTCCTCGAGGTACGACTCGAGAACGGCGTTAGAGTTATCCCTGAGCGAGCGAAGCTCGTCGAGCTTTCCGGACCATCCAGGTTTGATAATGCCGCCCTCGTTGAGGGCGACCGGGCACTCCTCGGCGATCGAGTCGCGTATCAGCGAGGAAACCTCGCGCCCCGCGGCAAGGGTTTCCTCGCTCGCGCGATACGGGACCGAGTGCGGGTCGCCGTCCCCGCGATAGGCCGCGTCGAGGCGAAAGAAAGCGTCGAGGCTCGAGCCGAGCGCGACGAGATCCTTTCCGTGGGCGCGTTCCATCGAAACCCGGGCGCAAAGCCGCTCGATGTCGAGAATCGAAGACAGGATATCGCGCGATAGGGCAAGGAGCTTTTGCGAGCGGTACAGGCGCTCGACGGCCTCGTGCCTCGCGGCGATTCGCGCGCGGTCCGTGAGCGGATGGTGAATCCACGAGCGAAGGAGCCTACTGCCCATCGAGGTACGGGTGTTATTGAGGACCTCGTAGAGGGTAAACGCGCTTCCCCCGTCGCGGAGGCTCTGTACGAGCTCAAGGTTCTTGCGCGTCGAATCGTCTATCGAGACGAACTCGCTTTCCCCGAAGACGTGAATCCCGTCGATGTGGCTCACGGTGAACCCTGAGGTTCCCTCTAGATACTCGACGAGGAGCCCCGCAGCGGGAACCTCGGGACTCTCGAGCCCGAGGCTGAAGGCGCCGAGGCTTTCGGTTCCGAACACCGCGCAGAGCTTCCGGTACGAAGCTTCCTGGTTATAGCTCCAATCAGGGTATTTGTTGACGAGCAAGGAAGGCCGCTCCGCGAGGATGGCCGCGAAATCCGGATAGGATTGAAGGATCGATTGCTGAACGAGTATCTCGCGCGGATCGATGCGGCCGAGCTCCTTTCGGAACCGCTCTGCGGAACCTTCCTCGGGGAACGAGGTCGCGGAGAAATCTCCCGTCGATATGTCGAGATACGCGAAACCAAAGGAAGCGCCCCGCTTGCCCGCGGCGAGCGACACCGATGCAAGGTAGTTATTCATGGAGCTATCGAGATACGCGTCCTCGAGCACCGTCCCCGGCGTTATGACCTCGATGACCTTTCGCTCGGCGAGCCCCTTTCCGGGGCCCGGGATCGAAAGCTGCTCGCATATCGCGATCTTTTTTCCCGCGCGCAATAGGCGCGCGATGTATACGCGCGAGGCGTGGAACGGGATTCCGCACATCGGGTTCCCGGCGCGCTTGGTCAGCGTCAGGTTGAGCAGCCTCGAGACCTCAACGGCGTCCTCGTTGAACATTTCGTAAAAATCCCCCAGACGAAAGAACAGAACCGCGTCGCGGTTCTGTTCCTTAATCTTGAGGTACTGCGCCATCATGGGCGTGGATTCGCTCATAGTATCCTTATTTTACGCATCGATTCGTCACTGTGCGGTCGTCATGTCCCTTATCACCTTGTCGGTGATATCGACCGTCGGGCTATACCAGAGGATCGAGCTCCCTTCCTGGAGGCTCAAGACCATGCTGTAGCCGTCGGCCTCGGCGATCTTGCGTATCTCCTCGTAGAGCATCGAGTAAAATTCGTCGTCGCTCGTGAGCTTCTTTTTCAGGGCGTCGAGCTCGGCGTTTTTCGCCTTTGTGTAATCGAGGAGGAAGTTCGTCTTCGCCGTGATATCGGAATCGAGGCGGGAAACCTTCGCGACGTCCTTGGCCGCGTCGGCGTCGACCTTCTGCTGCCGAAGGTCCTTAATCTCGTCGCTCATCCGCTTGATCTCGCCCTGGTACTGGCTTTTTTTCGCCTCGTAATCGCGCACGCTCCGTGAATCCCGGTAAAAGGTCGTGTAGATGCGCGAGGTATCAACGACCGCGAATTTCGTGATCTGCTGCGCGGAGACCGCGAGAAGCGGGAATACGCAGAACGCGACCATGAACAAATTTCGTAATCTCATGTTTGTCTCCTTTTAAGCCCTTATGCGATCCGTCTAGAGGTTAGCCATGTTGAACGAAAGGACGAAGTTCCAATTCGACCTGTTGTCGTTTTTCCACTCCACCTTCCCGTCCTGAATCCTAAAGCAGTTCGCGAACATGAGCCTTAAGGGGAACTGCGGTATCAGGAAGCGAAGGCCCGGTCCGTAACTGAAATAGTAGTCGTTAAGCGAAAGGTCCGAAAGCGCGTGAATGTCCTTCTTGACGGCGACCGCGTCGAAGAAGAAATCCAACGCGAAGGTATTGGGAACCACCGGCGCCCTAAGCTCGAGGGCATGGTTGAGCATGAGATCGCCGCGGGCGATATTGTCGTCATAGAGGGAGGTCCAGCCGCGACCGGTGAACATACCGTCGATATAGAGCTTATTCGTGTCGCTGATCGGCACGTCTCGCGTGGGAACCTGGAAGCTGAATCCGGAATTGCCCGCGAGGACGATCTTCAGATTATAGGTATCGGAAAGCGGCAGCTCCAAAAGCTTGACGTAGAACTCACCCTTCGTATCGAAACGGGTGAAGAACTCGGTCTCGATGCTCGGGAAAAGGCCGTGATAGGTGACCTGCTGGCTCAGGAACCAACCCGAGGAAGGATCATAGTTAACGTCGCGGCGGTCGAAGGAGAGCCTCGTCCATACCGAGTTTGCCCAGCCCCATTCGCCGTGCTTGTCGCGGATGTTCTTGTCCGCGGGGCGGAATATCGTGTCATCGTAGAAATTCTGCACGACCGAGAAGGTCACGCCGCCGCGGAGGGTCGTCATCGCGAATGACGGGAACCATCGGTATCCGGTCGATACGCCGAGGCTATACGACCATTGCTGATACTTCATCCTATACGAGGTATCGAGGCTCGACGCGTCGTCGTAGTCGTCATACGAGGTAAATGGATCGGGCACCATGCCATAGTCGTCGTAATAGCCGTCGTCGAAAACCGGGAATTGCGAGTCCTGGTACGCGTAAAGGGTCTTATGCGCGACCGATAGGGAAAAGCTGACCGTTAACGGCGAGCTCATGAAGTAGTTCTCGGAATATCCGAGACTGAGGCTTTGCGTGTCCGGGGATACCGTCGCGTTCGCCGATACGGTCTGTCCGTTCCCGAGGAAGTTCTTGTCCTCCCACTGCACGAACACCGAAAGCGGGAAGGTATCCGCGTCGGTGGTACCGGAGAAGGTAACGCCGAACTGTATCGACGCGGTGGACTGTTCCTCGACGTTCACGATCACGTCGATGAGGTTCTCCTCGGAGCCCTGCACGACGTCTGGCGCGACGGTCGAGAAATACCGGAGGTTATAGAGGTTTCTAATGCTCTCGATAAGCTTTTTCTTCGAGAAGATATCGCCGGGCTCGAGGAGGAATTCCCGCGTGATGACCCGTTCCTTCGTTTTCTTGTTGCCCCGAATGACGATGTTCTCGACATGGCTTCGCCCGTGCTCGACGACGAAGACCTCGTACGAGACGACCTTTCGATCGGCGTCGCGGTTCTCTTTCTTCGTGATGTAGTTCGAGGTATACCCGTTCTCGAAATACACGTCGGCGATCGCCTGATATCCCTCGTTGAAGCGATTGAGGTTAAGCACATCGCCTTCCGTAAGCCTGATCTTCGAGAGGAGTTCCTCGTTCGTGAAAAGGTGGTTGCCCGATATCTTCGTGCCGCCGTAGGTATATTGCTCGCCTTCCTTGATCACGAAGGTAAGCGTGAGGAGGTTCTTGTTCTTATCCTTTTCGGTATCGACGTCGCGGATAACCGATTCTACCTTCGCGTCGATATACCCGCGCTCATGGTAATAGCTTTCGATGGAAAGCTTATCGGCCTCAAGATCGGCCTCGCGGAACGTTCCGGTGGAAAAGAGCTTGTTTTCCTTGAGCTTGAGTTCCTTCTTGAGGGTTCGGGACGCCATGACCTTATTGCCCTCAAAGCGCAGGGCGGAGACGATCGTCTGCTTTCCCTCGTTGATGGTAAAGATAAGAACGATGCTTCCATCCTTCCCCGTCGTCGCTTCGGAGGAAACCTTGACGTTCGCGTAGCCTTTCTCAAGGTAAAAATCTCGAATGGCGCGCTCGTCGGATCGGCTTTTCAGCTCATTGAAGATATCCCCTTCCTTGAGCGTGACCTTCTCAAGGATCTCGGCCGCCTTTAGCTTTTTATTACCGCTGAACTTTATCGATTTGATGACGGGCTTTTCGACGACCTTGAAGTTCAGGATAACCGAGGTCTTCGCCTCGTCGCCCGGGACCGCAACCGGGGTTATATCGGCAAAATACTCGAGCGCGTAAAGTTTCTGAAGGATTTCCCAGTAAATCGCGTCATTGAAGTTCTTCCCTTGATAGGAGGAGAAAAGGCCATTGAGCTCGTTTCTCGAAACGCTTTTCAGGCCGTCGAAGGTTATCGAGCGTATTGGCTTATCCTGATACCAGCTCTCGCTAGTCGTCTTGGGCGGTTCCGTCGTTTCGGCAAATGCCGCGCCCGCAAGGCAGGCAATCAGCGTGAGCAGGGCGATAAGTTTCGTGCGCATTACAAAAGCTCCTTCCGTGAACACTATATCATAAATCAGGTCAATATGAGAACTTCCACGACAGCGTTATCGAGTTGTCCGTGACGAAGAGGGTCTCGGGACTTTCGGGCGTAATACCCCAACGGAGCAGGCAGAAAGGCGTCGTGACCTCGAAGCCCAGCTCGGGCTGGAACAGTAAGTTCCCGTACACGGCTTGCCCGGATGCGGTCTTCTGCTCCGTTTTGGGATCATAATAGCTGAAATGCAGGAGCGCGTCAGCATAAATCGCCGATCCCAGGTACTTTCCCATATAAACAGTCGTGTTGTCGAAATAGTTACCGACGGTCATTTTTCGATCCGTTTTGCCCTGCATGCTCGATCCGAGTATCGCGTTCTGCAAAAGGAGCGTCCTGATCGAGAAGATATCGAGGTGCATGAAGTCGCGGATATGGTTTTCCGCGGTGCGGAAAAGGCTCATCCGGGTGAAGATATCGGATGCGGAAACGGCCGCGCTCTGGATGAGCGTGTCTCGCGAGGCGTCGCCGCTCGCGGCCTGCCCGAGTATGGCCATGAGCTCGGCGTCTGACTTTACCGGCTCGGAGGTCAGCACCGGCACGAATGTGGTGAGCGGCTGCTTGTTCACCGAAAGGACTATCCGAACCGGCTCGCCGTCGGCGTCGCGCTCGCGAATCTCTGCGCGCATGGATATGATTGGGGCGAAGATATCCTGGTTCTCGTTGAACGAGATGTTGCCGCTTCTCAGGTAGAAACTTCTCTTAATATAGTATATTTCGCCGCCTCGCAGGATCGCGTCGCCCTTGACCTGGAAACTCTCGTGGGCGGTGTCGATGTTTATCGCGAGCGGGTTATCCGCCTGTATGAGCGCGCGGAGGACGGGGAAATTGTCCGAGGGCCAGCGGAACTCGACCTTTTTCCCGACGTGAAGCCGGAGGTCCACGAGGCTATCCCGGGAGTGATAGACGATTTCGCCCCTATCCGAGTTGAGGAATCCCGAGAAGACGATCGCGAACGCGCCGCGCTCGAAATACACGTCGCCCGATACGATGTTCTCGGTTCGGGTAAAGGTCATGTCGAGGTTGCAGGATCCGAAGCCCTTCGCCTTGAAATACTTGTTCTCGGTATCGACCCGCACGGGCTTATTCGGGAGCGTATGCACGAGGAGATGGACGCTCGACGGTACCCAGCGGTCGAACTCCGCGACCGCGTCCGCGGTAACGTTCCCTTCCTTTCCCGAAAGCGAAACCCCCGTCGCCTGAAGCGTCTTCCCGTCGGCGACGATATCGAAGGACGTAGGCCCGTACACGTCCTGCAGGTAGCCCGGCGCATGGACGACGACGCCGTTTGCCCTGAGCGTGCCGTTGAACTCAGGGTCGTTCAAGAGCCCTGAGATGGTGAAGTCCCCGTCGACGGAACCCTGGTCGAAGACGACGATTCCGCGGCCGGTGAGCGGCCAGACGCGGGGCATATCGACGTGGAGGTCGCTTACCGCGATCGATAGGTTTGAGTTGACGATGCCGCCTTCCGCATGGAACCGAACGGGCGACTCGCCCGTGGCCTGAAGCGAGAAGGACCCGTCGTCGAGAAGGAAGCCCGTGATCGCGTCGTTCTTCCCGGCGTAGATCGCGGTGATTCCCGGCTCATGCACGAATGTCGCCTCGACGGGGTCGACCGACGCGACCGTATTCCAGTGAAGGTCCGTAAGCTTCGCGTGCACGGTAAAGCGCTCGGCGAGATCCTTGAGGGAAAGGGGTGCCTTCGGGCCCGCGACCGCGTCGACGGCTATCCCCGCCGTAATCGGCGACTTTCCGAGGATGCCCGAGTACTTCGCGTTGACGGCGGCCTTTCCCTCCGCCGTCGAGCACGAACCCGCGATATCGGTAAACACCTGTCCGTTCCAGGAGGCGACGGCGTCATAGAGCGAGAGGTTCTTGTCCTCGAGAAGAAGCTTGCCATGCGCCTCAAGATCAAAGCCGCCGGCGCGGTATACGAGCGAGGAAACGTCTGCGGATGCCATGAGGGTATCGGGCGTCCCCGAGATGGACGCCGTAAGCGTGACGAGATCGTTCTTTTGCTGACCGGGCGCGAAACGCATGAGCGGACACGCTTTCGCCTCGACGTTCGCCTCGATGTATCGATCGGAAAGCGTGAACTTCCCGAGCGCCTCATCGGCCGTCACTTGGTCGCGTATCTGACCGGTGAGCCTAAGCGACTCGGACTTATCGTAGTTTTCGAGGAGAAGCTCCGCGGTATACTGGCGGTTGCCGTTCTCGTCGTCGAGCACGCCGATACCGGCGTATCCCGTTACGGTCGAGTAGGCGTCCGACACCGTCAGGTTCTCGAGATAGACGCCCTTCTCGTCCGCCGTGCCGTGAAACTGCATGACCGTCGAAAGCGGCAAGTCGTTCTTCACGTCCTCGACCGTGCCGTTGTCGATCGTCACCTTCCACCTTGTTTGCGGGCTGTAGGCAAACCGCGTGTCGAGCGAGCATGAAAGGAGCAGCGGGCCCGCCGGAACGGGAAATCCCGCCACCTTCAGGGAACCGGTTATCCCGCCGAAGTCGTCCTCCATGGCGGAAACCGCAAGCCCGTAATCCCCATACAGTGAAAGCGTGCGATTGGCGTACATGCCATTGAGGGTGTACGGGATGTCGTTCACGTTCAATGCCGCGGTCAGGATAAGCCCGCCGGACTGCTCAAAGCCCGCCGAGACGTCGCCGGTGACCGTGTAGGAGCCATAGGTTACGTTGATGTCTGAGATGTCGACGCCTGACTCGTTGCCTTTCGCGGAAAGGAGGAAGACAAGCCCGTTCGTCTCCGATGAGGCGAGAACGAGACGCGGGCAGTTGAACGAGAAGCTCCTGAGGTCGGAGGTGAGATACACCTCGGTGGTCAGCGCGAACGAGTCAAGCTGCGCGGAGAGTCGCTTGACCGAGGACGGGTCAGCATGGGACGAGAAACCCCAGCCCGCGCGGACTATGTCCGATACGCTGATGGAGTCAAAGGCCGTATAGAGCTGAAGGAACCGCTCGTTCCCGTTCGCCGTAATCGTCCCGTCGGCGGATATTTTTCCGGAGCTGTCGAGCGCGGAAAAGCCGATGTCGACCGAGCCTTGCCTCAAGGACGCGGAGAGCGACACCGAGGAAAAAACCGAATCGTTTACCTGGACCGAGGGCGCCATGCAGGTGAAGCCCTTCGCGCTCCGCGCAAAATAGAGGTCGCCGCCCAAGGTGGCGCCCGAGGGGAGGATCAGCCGTTTCACCGAGAGATACCCTTCCGGGATCTTTCGCTTGATATCGACGGAGCCCGAAAAATCCGCCTCGCAGTTCGCGCCCGATACCGAAAGCTTCTTGACGTTCACCGACGAAGCGTTCCCGCTCAAGGCAACGCGCACGTCGGCGCCCGAGTAGAAGGCCTCGGGAATGGTCGAGGTCATGTCGACGGTATACGAGAGCCCGTCTCTTCCGGAAAGATGCGCCATGGCCTTCCCGGAGAGGGTAAGGTTTTTGAGGTTCGCGATCTGGCTATTCCCGTTCCGAATATCGATCCACCGAAGGGGAAGAAGGCGTTCGCACTCGAGGTTGGCGGTTAGGTCCTTCTCGGGGATGTTCCAGACAAGGGAGACGTCGACCGGCTCGAGGTCCTGGACCGAGCTGACGTAGAGCGTTCCCGAACGATAGGAGGTCACGAGCGCGAGGCGAGAGAGGGAGAAGAGCCCGCTTTCGAGTGACTTCACGACGAGGGTCGCCGAGCCCGAATCGAGCGCGCGGTTTATCGTGCCCTTGAGCGAAACGCCCGCCGCGATGGTGCCCGGCTTCGCGAGTGAGGGGCGGTCATAGCGCAGTTTACTCTGGAGATCGAAGTCGATGCCGTCGGGTCCCAATGCGGCGGATCCCCGCACGATATGCCCCGATATGTCCTGCGCGATATCCGAATAGCCGACGTCGATGTTCTTTATTTTGAGGGTAAAGCCGTTCCCGGAGAAAAAGGTCGACGTCCGTTTCTTTGTTCCCGATTGCTTGCCCGAGCGCGCGTCGAGCGCAAGAGCCTTAATGAGCCTGACGGCGTTTTGATTCCTGATCGCGTCTACCTTGATCGATCCGTTCTCTACCGAGACTTGGCGAATCGCGCCGGGATAGTCCTTCCTGAGCAAGGCGGTGACCCTGAGCGAAAGCGAGACGGTCGAGAACTCCGCGATGACCGAACCGTTCGACGCGTCGGATATGACGAGGTTCGTGAAGCGAATGGACCTGAATATCGAGGGGGAAAGGGAGTCGTAGCTAAAGCGGAGCCCGGTCTTCCCCTCGACGCCCTCGAGGAGCGAGTCTCGATATCCCGCGAGCGCTCGGTCGAGCTGCCGGGAAAGGGGGAACAGTAAAACGAGACATCCCGCGACCAGAAGAAGAAAAATGAGTAATTCGATGCTTTTTTTGATCGCAGGTTGCTTCATTCCAATGTAGTATCATATCAGAAAATGCGCTATTATCCTATCATGACGCTGCGCAATTTTATCGTTTTTGAGGGCATCGACGGGACGGGCACCACGACGCAACTGCGAATTTTGCAGGATCGATATCGAGAAAAATACGGCGAGTCCTCTGCCGCCGTATTTACCTGCGAGCCGACGTCCGGCGAGATCGGAAAGCTCATCAGGCGGTGCCTCAAGGGGGAGCTCGCCTATAATCCCGACACCCTCGCGCGCCTTTTCGCGGCCGATCGATGCGAACATCTCTATGGGGCGGGTGGCATCGCTGAGCTCTGCGGTAACGGCAAGGCCGTGTTCACCGACCGCTATCTTTTTTCGAGTCTCGCGTATCAGGGAGAAACCGGGGACCCGAGCCTCCCCGAGCTCCTCAACCGCGATTTTCCCTACCCTGAGTTCCTCTTCTTTTTCGATATCGACCCCGATATTTCCATGGCGCGCGTCGAAAGCCGTTCGGGCGACCTTGAGATCTTCGAAAGGCGCGAGTTCCAAAAAAAAGTCCGCGCGCGCTATCTTGACGTCATCGGGAAGGCCGAGCGCGAGTGCCCCGGCATGCGGGTAATCCGCATTGACGCGACCGAGCCGATCGAGGAGATCGCCCGAAAAATCTGGGATATCACCGGAAACCTGCCGATACTGTAAGGGTGAATACCGTGTTTACCCAAGCGCGCCTTGCCCGGATAGCGTTTCTTATCCTGATCCTCTCACTTTTCCCGATCGGGAAGGCGGAGGCGTACGTCGTCCGCTACAAAGAGGAGTTCTACGAGCTCTATCACGTCCATTATAACCAAGACCCCGACGACACGATGGAAAATATCTACTGGCTCGAGCGCGCGGTCGAGGCCGACTTCGCCAACCCCCTATATGCCCTCGGCAAGATCTCGAACGAAAAGGACTGGGAGAAATACCGGTACCTTTTCATGATGCATATCAACCTCAAGCTCGTCGAGCAGCACTTGAGGCTCGGGTCCAAGTGGGACAAGCAGGTCGCGTACTTTTACAACGCCCCCTGGAAGGCACAGAACCTCGAAAGCCTGAAAACGGCGGAAACCTGCTATGGCGCCGCGCGCTACTATTGGAGCGAGGCAAAGCTCTGGGCCGAGAAGGCCAACGTGCGCGAGTTCAAGTTTCTCTTTCTCCTCGATCTCCAATCCTGGGAGGACGAGCGGGAGCGCATCGCCGACGGTACCCTCGACTATGACCGAACGATCTCCCGCGAGCTCGCCCGCCTCGAGAAGGTCCGATCCGACTTCCTTGCCATGGACAAGAATACTTATTAGAATGTCCCCATGGACACCTTTACTTTCACCGTTGCCTCAGGGCAGGTCTCGGTCCTTTTCTATCCCGAACTGACCGTCCCGACCCTCCCCCCGTCGGGAGGCATCTACGTCGCGGACTCCAATACCGAGCGACTTCTCCGCTCCGCGGCGGGTTTCGACCCTTCCGCGCCGCTCGTCGTCATAGAATCGGGGGAAGCGCACAAAACCTTGGACAACGTCGAGCGCATCCTCCTTCGCGCGCTTGAGGCGGGCCTTGCGCGAGACAGCCTCTTCGTCGGATTCGGCGGCGGGGTCATCACGGACATGACCGCGTTTGCCGCCTCGCTCTATATGCGGGGCGCGAAGGCAGAGCTCGTCCCCACGACCTTACTCGCCATGGCCGACGCGGCGATAGGCGGAAAGACGGGCGTCGACTTCGGGAACTATAAGAACTGCGTCGGCACCTTCTATCCCGCGCAAAAGGTTCACGTTTCCATCGCCGCCCTCAAGAGCCTCGACGAGCGGGAATACCGCTCTGGCCTCGCGGAGGTTTTTAAGACGGCCCTCCTCTATGCGCCGAAGCTTTTTCAGATTCTGTCCGAACGCCAAGGCGAGGTGATGGCGCGAGAGAGCGAACTGCTCCTCGAGGTCGTCAAGCGCTGCGTCCAGGCAAAGGCGCACGTCGTCGAGCGCGACCTTCGCGAGTCGGGAGAGCGCATGTACCTTAACCTCGGTCACACCTTCGGCCACGCACTCGAAAGCGTCGCGGGCTTCGGCGCGGTCACGCACGGTGACGCCGTGGCGTGGGGGATCGCGCGCGCGCTCGCGCTGGGCGTAAGGCTCGGCATCACCGACTCAGGCTACGTCGCGGACGTCATCCCGGTCCTTGAGTCGTATGGATGGTCGAGCGCCCCGGTCCATCCCGCGCTCGCGGCGAAGATCGCCGCGGGCGAGCTTACCGCGGAAAGCGCCGCCGCCGCGCTCCTTCAGGCGATGAAAAACGATAAAAAGAAAAAGGACGGCGCAGTGCGCTTCGTCCTTCAGCGCGAGATCAACTCGACCCTCGTCTCCGAGGCGCCCGACTCAGACGTTCTGGCGGTGCTCTCGTGAGCGCGTACCTCGACTGGGCGGCGACCGCCCTTCCCGACCGCGCGATTCTCACCGAGGCGCTAGAGTCCTCGCTTGGGCTCTTCGGGAATCCCTCGAGCGTTCACGCGCCGGGCAAGGCCGCGCGAAACGCCATCGAGTCCGCGCGGGCGACCGTCGCGCGCACGCTCGCGGTCAAGGCGGAATCGGTCTATTTCACCTCCGGGGGAACCGAGTCGAATCACCTTCCGATGCTCTCGCTCCTCCAGCGTCCCGTCCGCGGATCCATCGCGATCAGCGCGATCGAACATCCCTCAATTACCGAACAGGCTCGGATGCTCGAGCTTTCCGGCTGGAAGCCCCTCGTCATCCCCGTCACGAAGGAAGGCTTCGTCACGCCCGAGGCGGTCCTCGCGACGATTAAGGATGACACGGCTTTCGTCGCGGTCATGGCCGTCAATAACGAGACGGGCGCCGTCCAACCGATCGCCGACATCGCCCAATGCCTTTTACGCCTTCCCGCCGGAAGGAAGAAGCCCCATTTTCACGTCGACGCCGTTCAGGCCGCGGGAAAGATTCCGCTTGCGCTCTCGCTTCCCGGCATCGACTCCGCGTCGATCAGCGCGCATAAGCTCGGCGGACCGCGCGGCATCGGGTGCCTCTACCTCGCGCGCAGGCTCGAATCCTTTATTCGCGGGGGCGGCCAGGAATCGGGGATTAGGCCCGGAACCGAAAACCTCGCCGGCATCCTCGCGCTCGCGCGGGCCCTCGAGCGGCACAGCGCGCCCGAGGGCGCCATTAGCGTTCCCACGGGCCAAGAAGGCGCGAGAGAGGCAATGGCGCGCCTCATCGAGGGTATTGCGCGCCTTGGCACGGCGACGGTCGTTCCCGCGAGCAGGACCGCCCGCGACGAGCGCTTCTCACCGTATGTCCTCCAGTGCACGAACGCGCGCATACCGGGCGAGGTCTTGGTCCGCGCGCTTTCCGATCGCGGCGTCTACATCTCGACGGGGTCGGCGTGCTCGGCGAAAAAGAAGGGACGCCCGGTCCTTCAGGCGATGCATCTCGCGCCGGACGCCCAACAAAACGCCTTTCGCGTCTCTATCGGCAACGAGACGACCGCGGCCGATATCGATTGCTTTTTGAGCGCGCTCGCGGACGTCTTTTCCGCGATGTAGTTTTTTTTAACGTGTGGGAGTAATGAGCATGGACATAAACAGCGACGCGAGCGCGGTATACCTCGTCAAGGTTGGCGAGCTTACCCTAAAAGCGGGTAACCTCAGGGATTTCGAGCAGCGGCTCCAGCAGAACGCGCAGCTTTATCTCGAGGGTAAGGGCGCGAAGGTTCAGATCAGGGCGGGACGCATGTACGTCGAGGGGCCCGAAAGCTCCGCCGAGGCGATCGAGTACGCGCTTTCGCATCTCGTCGGGATCGCAGGCTGGGCGCGCGCCGCCGTCGTGGACAAGGAAACCGAGGCGATGAAACGAGCCGTTGTCGCCGAGGCGATCAAGATTCGCGACTCGGGAAAAAAGACGTTTAAGATCGAGGCCAGGCGTGGCGACAAGTCCTTTCCGCTTAACTCGTACGAGATATCCCGGCTGATGGGCGAGGCCGTTTTCGACCCCGGCATACTCGCCGTCGACGTGCACCGGCCCGACGCGCTCATCACCGTCGAGGTTCGCGAGCGCTGCTTCGTCTATGGCCCTGAGAACCCGGGCATACGCGGGCTTCCGTGCGGGACCGGCGGCAAGGGACTGCTCCTCCTCTCCGGAGGCATCGACTCGCCGGTCGCCGGCTTCAGGATGCTCCGGCGCGGGATGAAGATCGACGGCCTCTACTTTCACTCGCATCCGTACACGTCGCCCGAGGCGCAGCAAAAGGTCGAGGACCTCGCGAAAATGCTCGCGCGCTACGGCGTAGGCATGCACCTCAACGTCGTGCCGTTCACCGCGGTCCAGCAGCATATCCGCGACAACTCGCCGACGGACTACGCGACGGTTCTTCTCAGGATGTGCATGATGAAGGTTGCGAACATGATGTGCCGCGCGACCGGCTCCACGTCCATCATCACGGGCGAGAGCCTCGGGCAGGTCGCGAGCCAAACGATCGAGAACCTGACCGTGACCAACTCATGTGCGGAGTTTCCCGTCTTGAGGCCGCTCATCGGCATGGATAAGGAAGAGATCATAACCGTCGCGAAGGAAATCGGGACCTACGAAACCTCGATCCTTCCCTACGAGGATTGCTGCGTGCTCTTCTCGCCGCGCCATCCCGTCCTCCGCGCCGACCTCGCCTACACGACCGAAATTTATAATAACTTGAAGATCGACGGCATGCTCAAGGAAGCCTTTGACGCCCGCGAGCACAAACGGTTCGGTTGGTTATAACGCGGCTCAATCGCGCGTAACGGATACTGCGCCGAGGAATCACTGGCCGCTCGAGGTCGACTTCGCGTCGCTCTCGGCGGCTGTTTTGTCGGCAACGACCTTCTTGTCGGCGGCCTTTTTATCCGTCGTCGCGGCGTCCGCTTTCTTGTCCGCCTCTTTTTTCTCGGCGGCTTT
>DAOPYF010000039.1:14642-20307 GCA_035352735.1 Treponemataceae bacterium
GCGGCTTTCTTCTCGGCGGCTTTTTTATCGAGGATATTTTTCTTTACGGTCTTTCCGTTCTTACCGTCGTCTTTCGTCGCGGTTTTCGAATCCTCCGTCTCTTCAGGGGGAGCCAATGCGGCGTTCGCCTTCGCCTCAAGATCGTCAAGATCCTTCAGCACGTCCGAATCGGGGAATTTCTCGCGCGTTGAGGCGATCGACTCGAGTGCGTCCTCATATTGCTTGGCGACGATCAAGACCTCCGCGTAGTCGCGGGCGATTACCGGGTCATCCGGGTGCTTCTCCATCAGGGCCTTATAGAGCGGAATCGCCTTTTCGGTCTTTCCCTGCGACACGAGCGCGAAAGCGTACGCTCCCTCGAGCATCTCATTACCCTTGTCCTTCTTGAGGAGGGATTCAAAGATGTCTTCCGCCTGCTTCCAGTCCCCGGTGAGCCCGTACATCCGCCCAAGGCCGTAGCGAGCCGCGTTTCGATACTGCTTCTGCTTCGCCGCGGCCTCGTAATACGGAATCGCCTTGTCGTATTTCTCGAGATCGGCATACGCCTCGGCGATCGAGTAATACTCTGACGCGATGGTCTGCCTCGTTACCCCACCGCGGATAACCGCGCATGAGGATGCGAGTAGCATAATTAGCGCGAGAAGCGCGGGGAATAGGCTTCGGCGGACGAGCATCAGTGCGTTCCGAGAACCGTCTGCTCAATCTTCCTGAGCTGCGACCGATAAAGGCCGGCGATATCCGCGCCATAGTCGGCCACGAGCTGGATGATGTTTCGCGGCATTTCCTCGGTATCCTTCCCGTTGATGCGGTCGCCAGCGTCCCCGAGGCCGGGCATGATATACGCCGAGGTGTTGAGTACGGGATCCATCCAAAGTGTATAGACCGTGCAGTTATCGAGCGCGCGCACGACGCGGAGGGCTCCCTTGAGCGCCGAGATCACGTTGAAAAAGCTGATCGATTTCGGCTTGACCCCGTTCTCGATGAGGTATTTCACGACCGTGACGAGGCTTCCGCCGGTCGCGTTCATCGGATCGGCGAAGATGAGATCCTTTCCGTTCATTTCCTCGATATTAAAGAAGGACTTGTCGAGATCAAGGATGTACTCCATGTTCTTTTCTTTTTTCGATTCGTCGCGCTTGATCTTGAAAAGCGCGAAGGGCGTCACGTACCCGTGGGAGGAGTACTCCTCGATTTCCTTCGACATGATCATCGACGGAAGGAGGGCTCCCCGGAGGAGGACGCACATCACCGAGTTCTCTATCTTGTAGTCGATGTCCGGTATCTTATGGACCGCGTAGTTCTGCACGGGATAGGTGACCGGGGTCTTCACCACGAGATAGTTCTTATTGTCCGAGTGGTTCATGTTGTACGCGAGGCGGAACAGGAGCTCGTACGCGCGCTGGGTATAGTAGACGAACTCGTTGTGCCCAGTCCTGATGTCGCGGAGCTTCGCGATGACCCGGGAGGCCTCGGCATGGCTTTGTTCCTCGGTTTCGAACGAAAACACCTTGATGCCGGGCGCCTCTTTGCAGATTTCCTGCATGATGTGCCCCATCTCGTTATAGATGTCGATGACCTTCTTTTCCTCGTTCGCGAGCGCCGAGCTAAATCCCCCGGCGGCGAGTATCTTGAAAGAATCCATTGCCCGCGCATACAGGCCATCCATTCTGGCAAGATACGCCTGATCCTTCTCGGTCAGATAACCATCCAGGGAGTCGGCACCCAAAACAACCTTACTCATACGTTCTCCTTACCTTTCGCCACCCACTGTAGCATAAAAAAACCGCCCCGAAAAGGGCGGTTTGTATCAAGTTATTTGAACCACATCCTGAATCCGGCCGATATCGGGAAGAACGGCGAAGACGTTCCCAACGAAGGCACGAATTGTAGCCCGAATGACGGGGCAAGCTGGACAAAGGGCTCGAAGAACCCGTTGGCGAGGAACATATTCAGCCCTACGGGAACGCGAATTCCGCCGGAGAACTCGAAATCATCCCCGAAAAGCGCGTTCGTAAAAAAGCCCACGCCAATGAACCAATTCAGGGGGGCCTTGCCGATGTTGGTAATCTTATTGTTGAGAATCCAATAATCACCGGTTAAGCCGATGGAGGTATCATCCCCGATATACCAATTCACCGCCCAAATGAGGGGAACGCTATCGACCTTAAACGTGAGCGCGGGGCCCTTGTTCGAAAGGTCATCCACATTTCCGTTAAACTGAAGACCGATGCCAAACGCAAAGGCTCCGGTCGCCGCGAGCACCATCAACGCCGCGATCATCACGATAAGTTTCTTCTTCATGGTAACACTCCTCCTAACGACTCATCGACACTGGTTACTGTAGCCCAAAAAAACGCACTTTGCAACATTCCGCGGATTTTCACCGCCTTTTTTATCGCTTATGCGCCGTCAACTCCCCTGATGCCTTTCGCGCAATGACCGCGTCCGGGCACGCGGACGCAAGGTAATTCCACAATACGGTAGCCTGGTCCCGATCCCCCGCTTCCCACATAACCGAGGACAGTATCAGAAACGGATCCCAAATATCGTTATCCTTTGCCCACTGTACGATTCTTCGCTGTTGGCCCGAGCGCTTAATCAGATCCTCGAAGTTCGTGTACTCATATTGAAAGTCGACCGCCTGGAGGCTTTTCGTGAGGGCGGTCATCGACACGCAGGCCGCGAGAACCGCCGCCGGATAGGCCCGATCTATGCGTCCCGACTCCTCAAAGTGCCGGGCCAAGTCTTTGTACGCCTTGAGGGCAACGAGCTTATCATGGCGATAGAGCATGAAAAACTTGACGAGGGTCGGGTCGGTTTTCACCGAGCGAACCATCGCGAGGAGCGTCGGGCTTTCGTTCCCCGGCGTCCCATAGACCTCGTCGCCGGTCAGCACGAGGAGGAGATACTCTTCCTGGGCGCCAAAGTCGCCCTGCTCTTCCGCGATGTCAGCCATGTGATAGGCGATCGTAAAGCGGTCGTCCGGTATGTCGAGGTAGGCCCGCTTTTCCCATGCCTTTTTAAAGAAGGACACGGCGACCGCGTATTCGCCTTCGGCCTCGTACACCTTCCCGTTGAGGATATCCGCCTCAGGATACTCGACCCGCTCGGAAAGCCACTGCATGAGCCGGGAAAGGGAGTTACCGAAGAAATACGGATCCTTGGTGAGGTAGATATCGTCAAGGACCGCCTTCGCGGCGAAGTCGCTCCGCTTGGTCAAAACCTTGTAGACGGCGATAAGATCGTCGCCGGCCTTTTTTACCTCTGCGGGAATCACGGCCTTTGCGAGGGTCGCCCGCTGGGACTCGACCTTCGCCACGTGAATCGCGCGGGCCTTGTCGACGAGCCGCAAAGCCTCGCCGAATTCCCGTTGCTCGAAGGAATATTCCGCGGAATCGAGGACCTTCCAATCTTCCTCGCCCTTCGCGCTTGCCGCGTGCGCGCTCAGCGCGACGCAGAGGAGCGCGGCTGCGAGGAGGGCGGTTTTTCGCAGGTGTTTGGCCATCAGAGTTTCCCCAGTTCCTCGCGGAACGCCTGGTCAGCCGCGTCGAACCCGTCCGCGACGGAAACGGTTCTGACGGTCTCACCATGCCTGAAAATAAGCACGCGGTCGCCCGCGCCCGTTATCCCGATATCGGCGTGCTTTCCCTCACCGGGGCCGTTGACGACGCAGCCCATCACGGCGACGGTGATTTCCTTATCAAGCGACATAAGCTCGCGCTGCCAGCGCGAGACGAACGCGTGCACGTCGAATCCGTTCCTTCCGCAACGGGGGCAGGAAACGATCCTGACGCGGGTGGGACGCTTGCCGCACTCGGTGAGGATCTCGCGCCCGGCGATCACCTCGTTCTCGAGCGAGTCGGAAAGGCTTACCCGTACGGTCGACCCGATTCCCTTGCCTAAAAGACGCGAGAAGGCGAGCGTGCTTTTCACGATGCCCCCGATGAGCGGCCCGGCCTCGGTAACCCCGATATGAAGGGGGATGTCGAACTTGCGCGCGAAATCCTCGTTGCAAAGAACGGTCTCGGCGACCGAAGAGGCCTTCATCGAGACGACGACGCGCTTAAAATTGAGGGAGTCGAACACGGCCGCTTCGCGAGAGGCGGCCTCGGCAAGCGCCTCGGCTCGTACCCGCGTGGAGTCGCCCGAAGCCCTCGCGCGCTCGACGCGTTCCGCGAGATCCTTGGGTAATGAACCCGAATTGACCCCGATCCTGATCGCGGCGTTTCGGTCGGTCGCCTTCTCGACGACGGCGCGCACGCGGTCCTCGCTCCCGATGTTACCCGGGTTAATCCTGATCTTGGCGACGTTCCCGTCGAGGCAGCGAAGCGCGAGCCGGTAGTCGAAATGAATGTCCGCGACGAGCGGCATCGGCGTCATCTCCGAAAGGAGGACGAGCGCGTCGGCGCTTTCCATGTCCGGGACGGCGAAGCGGACGATGTCGCAGCCGAGCTGCTCAAGACCCCCGAGCGTCCGCGCGATGTCCTGGAGGTCGGCGCCGGGGAGCGGCGACTTCCACATAGTCTGTATCGAAACGGGCGCGTCGCCGCCGATTGAAAGCTCCCGCGTGACGCCTTGCCCGCCTATCCGTACCGCGTACGGTTTCTTGAACTCACCCATATATCCCACTATATCGGCAAAAAAAGGGGCTGTACAGAGCGGGATTTTCTACCCGCTTTGCGCCCCTTTGCGCGAAACCCGCTTTCGATCACACGCTGATCATGGCGAAAACCATGACGAAGAGCGCGACGGTCTCGCAGAGCCCGACGATCGTGATGTACTGGGTAAAGCCCTTTCCCGTCTCGCCGAACGCGTCAGATCCCGAGGCGCTCGCCTTCCCCTGCGCGACCGCGGACATGCCGATTGCGGCGCCCGAGGCGATTCCGAGCCCGAGGAGGAACCAGGGATCCTTCGTGGACGACTTCATCACGTTCATGAGGAGGAAGCCGTAGATCGTCTGCGTCAGGGGCGCGCCCGCGAACGCGACGAGAAGGTACGGGGCGGGCTTGTTGTTCAGGTAGCACCGTTTCCAGGCGCCGATCGTCGCCTGACCGGCGATGCCGAGGCCGATCGAAGAGCCGATCGCGGCGAGACCGAGGACGACCGCTGCGCCCAACATTCCGAAATTGATCATATGTACAATCTCCTATTCTGTGCCCGTTTCGGAGAACGGTTCGTATTGAAAGCCCGACCAGGTCAGGCCAAGGTGATTCGAGAACTCGAGGGTGTTGAGGCGCACGCCGTGCACGATGACCGACAGGACGTTCATCATCAGGTTAAGCCCGTGCCCGAAGAAGAGCACCAACACCGCGAGGAACATGAAAAAGGAGCCGAACATCGGGCCGACCATCGAGTTGACGGTCGCGCTGATCGCGGCGCCGGCGAGCCCGACCGCCCAGAGGCGGATATAGCTCATGATGTCGCCGAAGACGTTGACGACGCCGAGGATCACCGTGATGAAGTTCTTCAGGCTCTCGAGGATGCTTCCCACGACGCTCCCGGCGTAGTTGTTGAACACGAAGTTGAGGACGAAGCCGACGGCTATCGTCGCCAAGACCGCGTCCGAGATCGGGTAGCGCTTCGCGTCGACGAGGAGGTTCAGCACGACGACGAACATGCCGCAGAGCATGAGGAGCGTCCCGAGCTCGCCGAGCGCCTTGGGCGA
>DAOPYF010000040.1:0-19690 GCA_035352735.1 Treponemataceae bacterium
TCTGAAAGATGGCCAAAAAAGGCGTATACTGGTATCATAATCGTCGGAGGATTCGATGGAACTCGTCAGTACGCGCAATAATAACCGCTCGGTAAGCTTTCACAATGCCGTTCTCGACTGTATGCCCGCCGACGGCGGGCTTTACGTTCCCGCGAGCGAGGAGGATCTCCGCCCCTGGATCATGTATATGGACGAGAAGACCTCGTTTTCGTCCATCGCCGGGACCCTTACCTCCGCGCTCCTGAAAAGCGAATTGAGCCCCGTCATCTCCGAGCGCATCGCCGCCGCGGCCTTTTCCGGGTATAGCCCCACGCTCAAGCAGCTCGACGAGCACCTCTATGCGCTCGAGCTCTTTCACGGCCCGACCGGCTGTCACAAGGATTTCGGCTTTTTGTGGCTTGCCTCGGCGCTCGAGCATATCCTGACGATTGAGGATCGGCGCGCCATCGTGCTCGCCGCCACGGGAGGCATAACCGGTAGGAGCATGGCCGCCGCCTTTTCGGGAAAGAAGCGGCTCACGACGGTACTCGTATATCCCAAGGGAACCCTCGCCGGGCTCGATCCCGAATGCCTTTCCTGGAACGGAGGGAACATCCATCCCGTCGAGATCGAAGGCTCGCTCGCCGACGCTCAGGCGCTCGTGCGAAGCGTCTACGCCGAGCGCGAGCTCGTCCAGCGGCACGGGCTTACCCTCGCGAACACGATCAATATCGGCCGCATCCTCCCGCAGACCTTCTTCTACATGTACGCCTTCACGCGCCTGCGGAAGAAGGTTCGCGGCGATATCTTCTACGCGGTGCCCTCGGGGAATTACGGGAATCTCGTCGCCGGGCTCTACGCGTGGAAGTTCTCGCTGCCCGTCAACGGCTTCATCACCGACGCGACGCCCGCGCTTTTCTGCGACGCGGCGGGGCGCTGCAGCTGCCTGAACTCGGGCATCCCGCTCGATCGCCGCGGCCCCGCGGATCCCGCCGCTCCCTCGAACATCGAGCGACTCGAGCAGGTGTTCGCGGTCAACGCGCTCATGCTCAGCGGGCTCGTCTTTCCCGCCGAGGTTAAGAAGGAGTCGGTTCCCGACACGATACGGGAGGCCTGGAAACGGTTCGGGGTCATGCTCGATACCTCCTCGGCGACCGCGCTTGGCGCCGTTTCGGCGTTTGCCGACCGCGTGAACTCGGACGAGGGGACGGTCGTCCTCGTATCGAAGGACCATCCCGCGTTCGAGCGCGAGCTTTTAGGCACGATATGCGGCACGGCGCCGGAAATCCCCGAGGTAATGAAGTCGGCGAAGAACCCGGTATCGGGGGCGAACGTTATCGCGAACGATCGCGACGCGCTCGTGCGGATCCTTAGGGATTTTTCCTGATTAGCTGACGCTCGCCGCAAATGATCCTTGCGCGCTCCTAAAAAACTCGGTATACTTTGTGTATATGAGCAGGGGGTACGCGCATGGCCGTTAAGCTCGATGGTGCAAAATTCGAAACTCTCGACGAATTAGTGGAAGCATTATATCCCTTGTATTCCGATAAGATGTCGATTGAGGAATTCAAAAAGTACGCGGAAGAAAACGCGCAAAAAAGCTAAAAAAACCGACTCGCGATCAAGAAAAGATGAAAGCGCCTTCAGGCGCCGTGAAATGCCCCTCGAGAACGATTAATTTCTCGAGGGGATTTTTTTTGGTACGTTCTTGCCGATGCCCTTATTTCTTCGGTGCGCGCTTGCGCGCGGCCTTTGCCGCGTTCTTTTCCTTGGCGGCCGTGGTATCCGGCGCGTTTTGCGTTCCGATCGCAGTTCGCTTACCCGTCGCGTCCGCCTTCGGTTTCGCCGTCGCCTTTCGCGCCGATTTCTTTTCCTTCGGGGCGGGGTATGCGACCCTGATTGACTCGGCCTTGTATTCGGAGGCGGCATACGCCGCGTGAATGAGCTTCCGCGCCTTCGCGAGGTCCGCGAGCGTTTCGGTCATGGACTCGCCGCTATCGCGGATGAACGCGATGAGGATCGCCTTGTCCGCGATGGCTTCGGCCGCTTCCTTATTGAACCAGTCGACGCCGTCCCACCGGTGAACGCCGATTCTTCGGGTTATGCGCTCGTCGGAGAACGCGCGCGCGAGGAGGAGTTCCGCGCGCTTTTTCGCGGTCGTTTCGCCCGGGAGCGCGAGGATGATCGAGTCGGCGAACGCGGCGAGCTCTTCGGTAAAGCCTTCGGCTTGGATGCCGTAGTCCGCCACGAGGTCCGCGAGCTTTCGGTCGAGGCTCCAGCCTTCGGCGATCGCCCGCGCGGTTGCCTCGGGGGTATCGCCGAGCGCGAGGTCGCGGATTGAATGGATGATGAGCGCGGCGGGAGCCGCGAGCGCGAGCCCTTCGCGTTCAAGCGCCGTTTCGGCGAGGTATTCGGCCCCAGGGGTATCGCCCAATGAGAGGAAGCGCCCAAGCGCGCTCGCATAGAGGCTCCATGCCTCGCCCGCGAGCGCCTTTGCGTTTTTCGCGCGCGGCGCGACCTTGAGCCCTGGGATTCCCTCGGTACCGCGGCCCTCGTCAAGGAAGCGAATCGCCGTCTCGAAGAACGCGCGGGCGGGCTTCTCAAGACTCTCGATAAGCTCGGCCGCGCTGGGGAGTTCGTCGAGCGTCACGGTTTTTTCGCTCGGCGCCGTGACGGAATCCGCGGCGTCTTCCTTGGCGGTTTTCGCCGCGGCTGAAGCCGCGGTTACGGTGGAGGCAGCAGCCGTAGCAACGGCGTCTTTCGCGGCCTTTCGCGCGGCGAAGATACCGCGCACGACCTTGAAGAGATCGGCGGAGGCGAAGGCTGCGAGCGCGGCGTAGAGTTCCTTCAGTCTGATGTTTTGGAGCCCCATATGCACGTCGCCGATGCCACGTCCTTCTAGGCTTTCGTAGAGCGCCCGGTAGGTGCGCGCCGCGTCGTCGTCGACCTCGTGAATGCTCACGAAGACTTGGGTTTGGAAGCCGTTGAGGTGGGCGAATAGCCCGTTCGAGGCGATCTCTTCCGTCGTCCGGAGGTACCAGAGCCCGGATCGCTGTTCCTGCATGACGCAGTAGCGGTCCGGCCTCACGGCGAGCCCGAGTCCCTCGGCGAGGTTTCGTTGGACGAGCGGCTTCGACCCGTCTCCGTTCTTGACCGCGAAGGCGGCCGACGTCTTGATCCATCCCGTTGCCTGGCCGAAGACGTTGTTATAGAGGATGAGCGCGCGCTCGCCCCCCGCGCGGTTCGACCACGCGAAGACGTTCTCGTTGACGCGGCCGTTCTCGAAGAAATCGTAGAGGAGGAAGTTCTCGACGCCCGCGAAGAGCCAGCGCTTTTTCATGAGCGGGAATATCTCGCGGCGGTGGCGCGCGATGAGCCCCTCGTCCGGGCGCTCGTCGCGGTACGCGCGCCGGTATTCCATGCCGTACTTTTCCTCGAAGCCCTCGATCTGCCCGTGCCCGAACATCGGGAGTCCCGGCATCGCGACCATCATCGTGCAGACGCCGAAGTACTTGTCCCCGCGCCCGAATTGCGCGACGGCGGTTTCCTCGTCGGGGTTGTTCATGAAGTTGACGTACCGCTTGAGGATCTCGGGGTCGAACTCGAGGGTGTTCTTGATCGTCGTGCGGTACTTCGCGTTGTCCTCGCGCTTGAGCATGTTCATGAACGCGGAGTTGTACACGCGGTGCATGCCGAGCGTGCGGACGAAGTAGCCTTCCATCATCCAGAAGGCCTCGGCGAGGAGGAGCGTGTCGGGGATCTCTCGCGCGCAGCGGTCGACAACCTCGCGCCAGAATTCCTCCGGGATGCGCCGCTCGAACTCGTCGCGCGTGAGGGAATGCTGCGAGCGGCTCGCGATGTCTCCTCCCTTTCCCGGCTCGGGGTACCAGAGCCGCTGGATGTGCTTCTTCGCGAGCACCATCGCGGCGTCGAACCTGATGATCGGGAAGTTCGCCGCGACGTGGAGGATCTTCTGGATGACCTCCTCGCGCGCCTGTGGGTTGAGGAAGTCGATCTGCGCCGTGTCGTTCCACGGCATGCCGGTCCCGTCGTTCCCGTGGTAGATGTAGCGCGCCTCGCCGGTCGCGTTGTCGACGCGCTTGAACACGACCGCGCAGTCGGTCTTCGCGTAGTAATGGTTCTCGAGGTAGACGCCGACGCGGCCGTCGTGCGAGAGGTTCTCCCCCGAAAAGTCGTATCCGGGGAACGGGCACTCGCGGGATTGCACGAAGAGGTCGGGCTTCTCGACGACCCAGCGCGCGTCCATGCCCGTGTGGTTCGGGACCATGTCGCTCGCCATGCGGATCCCGCGCTGCCACGCGCGGGTGCGGAGGTTGCCGAGCGCGTCCCATCCGCCGAGCTCGCCCGCGATCTCGTAGTCGTCGAGGCTGTACGCGCTCGCCGCGGCCTCGGGGTTCCCGCATATCTGCTTGATGCGCGCGCTTGCCTTCGAGCGTTCCCAAAGCCCGATGAGCCAGAGCCCGGTGAAGCCCGCGCTCGCGAGCGCGTCGAGCTCTTCGTCCGGTATCTGGTCGAGCCGCCTGATCTCGCGTCCGTATTTATTCGAGAGTTGGTCGAGCCACACGAGGGCGCTTTTCGCCATGAGTACGACGTTCGGCATCCAGTCGCGGTCGGGGCTGAACCGCTCGTATTCCTTGCTGATGTCGCCGAACTCGTACGCGCTCATGTCCGCGAAGCCCGCGACCCCGCCGCCGCCCGCCCAGCCGGCTTTTTCTTCCTCGGAGATCGCGTCGATGCCCGCGAGGAGCCGCGCGAGCCACTCGCCGAGAAGGTCGGCCCACCGCGTGCGGATGTAGTCGAGCTGGCCCTTAAGGTCGTAGGGCGAGTAGTTGACCGGTGCCTTGAGCATCGAGACGAGGTCGAGTCCTTCGGGCCCGAAGGCGGGGCTCCGCGCGGAATAGGTCCTGAGCGCGTCCCACGCTTCCTCGTAACCGGAGGTTGCCTTGAGCGCGTCGTCCGCGAAAAGCGGGTAGAACGGCGCGAAGGCGGGGTTTTCGTTCGCGAGGCGGAGGAGCATGAGCTCCTCGAGCGCGAGAATCCTATTCGGGATGCCGAGAGCTCCCGTTCCGGCGAGCCAGGTTTCGGGGTCGGTCTTGCCGCGGTAAACCGCCATCGACGGGTACTCGGTCGCGAAGGCGAGGAGAAGCGCGTCGAATCGCTTTTTGCCGATCGCGCCGACTATCGCGGTCTCCGCGCCCGCCATGAACTCAGGGGCCTTCCGCTCGCGATAGAGCCGGCACACGTAATGGAAGATCTCGTCGATGAGCCCCATCGCGTTGAGCTGCCCCGCCTTGAGGTATCGCTCGGGATGCGCGGTGCCGTCGACGGTACGGTTGTAGCGCTGGACGAAAACCCGCGCCGCCTTGAGGTTCGCGAAGATGACGTTTCCGCTTGAGGCGAAGAGCGCTTCGTCGAAGTCGCACGCCTTGCGCACGCGCGCGTTTATGTGGAATTCCATGAACCGCCCGTCCGCGCACGGCGCCGAGCCGATCCCGAGAATGGTGTCGAACGCTCCTTGAGTCATCGAGACGCTCCTTTTTTTGCCGGCCTCGCGCGACGCTCCTTGAGCGCGCGCTCGATGGCCTCTATGAGTTTTTTGTCCTTGGAGAGCTTTTCGATCGGGACGGGAAGCCGCCACGTCCAGTTGAAGGCGTTCACGCTTCCCGGCACGTTGACGCGCTCGTCATTCGCGTCCGCCGCGCGGTAGTCTTCCGTGAGCGCGAGGAAATCCTGGGCCGGCGGCACGAAGAGGCGGCTTGACGCCTTCGCGAGCGCCTTGAGGACGAAGGCCGCGGCCTCGGGGCCGTACGCCGCGCGGAAGCGCTCCCGCGTCTCCTCGGGAAGCGCGGAGAGCTCGGCGCCCCATGCGGAGAAAAAGTCCGCCGCCCCGCCTTCCTTTTCCCACCAGCCGCGGAGCGTCGATGAGTCGTGCACGCTCGTCGTTGTGACCGAGTCTTCGGGGTATTCCTCGATGTCGCGGAAGGGCTGCCCCGCCTCGTTCCAGCGTCGCTCCCAGCGGATGACCTTGAGCCCGAGTATGCCGAGCTTCGCGAGCACCTCGGGCACGCACGTCGGCACGCTCCCGAGGTCCTCCGCGCACGCGAGCATGTCGACCGAGCCGGTGAGCGCGCCGAGTATCTCCTCGGCCTGAGCCTTCCAGAGCTCCTCGTTCTCGAGGTTCTTGCGCGCGATGAGGCGCTCGAGGCTTGCGCGCTCGCCGTCTGAAAGCGAGCGCCACGCGGTCGTGTCGCGGAAATTCCATATCGGAGCGTAGAGCGCCTTGCCCCGATCGTCCCTGCCGGTTATCTGCATCATCCGGTCGCGCCAGGCGACGGCAAGCGCGTCCTTCGCCCGCTCGGCGACGTCGGCCGCGCGGATATCTCCCTCGCTTTTTATATCGGGCTTGAAGAGCCACAGTTCCTCGTTCCCGATGCGGTTCATGAGCTTACCCATCGCGCCGTGGGCCGCGAGGTAATCGCCGCCGTTCGCGGCCTCGACCGCGCGGGTCGGGACGTGGGGCTCGCAGATCCAGCGGAGTCGGTCTCCGGTGAAACCGAGCTCGGCGAGCTCGTCGGCGGTTATCGGCTCATGCGGCGTCGTCCACCCGAGCCAGCCCGTGCGCTCGCCGTTCGGTATCGACCAGATGCGGAAGAAGCCGAGGATGTGGTCGATGCGGTATGCGTTGTAGTAGCGCGCGCTGTGCGCGAGCCGCGCCTTCCACCACGCGAAGCCGTCGTCGCGGAGGTTGTCCCAGTTATAGATCGGGAACCCCCAGTTTTGCCCGAGTGGGTTCGGTCCGTCCGGCGGGCTTCCGGCGCGGAGGTCGTCGCGGAAAAACTCGGGGTTCGCCCAGGCGTCCGCCGAGTCCTCGTTCATCATGATGGGGATGTCGCCCTTGAGCGCGATTCCCGCTTTCCCGCAGCGCTCGACCGCCTCGGAGAGCTGGCCGTCGAGGCGCATCTGCACCCAGGCGTAGAAAAGGTGCTCGCCTCTTTTTTTCGGGTTCTCCCAGCGCTCGCGGATTTCCGCGTGCGTCGGGGTGCGCATCTTGTCCCATGCTTTCCACGACGCGTCGAGGTTGCGCCGCTTGAGGTTCATGAAGACCGCGTACTCCGCGATCCACGGGTTTTTCTCGATCCATGCGGCGAGCTCCGCGCTTTCGACGATCGAGCTTTCGCTCACGTCGAAGATGCGGTGGAGGAGTTCGAGCTTCGCCTCGCGCACGGCCCGGTAGTCGAAACGGGGAAGCCCCTCAAACCTTTTTCGCACGCTCTCGATTTCCTTGCCGAAGCTCGCGGCCTCGGGAAGCGCCTGAAGCCTGATATAGATTGGGTGGAGCGCGAAGGCTGAGAGGGCGCTATAGGGCGAGCTTTCGGTGCCCGTGTCGTTGACCGGGAGGAGTTGGATGAGGTCAAGGCCCGCCTTTTTGCAAAAGTCGGCGAACGGGATGAGGTCGAGGAATTCGCCTACCCCCGAGCTTTCCGCGGACTTGAGCGCTCCGACGGGGATCGCGATACCGGTGACGGGGTGCGTGAACGAGGGGAACTGCATAAATCCTCCGGCGGAGGAATCACCTCCTGCATGGTGTGGTATAAAAAAAGTATACGATACAAAGTGTAAAAAAGAAAGTGTTTTTTGTAAACCGGTTTACTATTAAGAAATACAAGGGAAAAGTGATTCCGATGCCTGGGAGAAATGCTCTTTTTGAATCGCGGGCGATTCGTTAGCCGATAAAGCCCGTCGTCCAGTGCCAGATGGGGCGCGCGAGCGCGGAGGAAAACGGTTGGGTCCGGTTGAAGTCGGGAAGCCACTCGGTGTCCTCGACGAGTTCCTGATAAAACCCGGTGTCGATGTCGAGCTCCTCGACGAGGGCCATGAGCTCGTCGTATTCCGCGCGGGCAAAGGGTCGGTCGGGAAAGGCGTCGATGCCTGCGGCGTGGCCGCTCTTGGGAACCGGGGTGTATTGTGTCATGAGCGAAAGGATCGCCCGGTCGGCGAGGTGCTCGGCGAACCAGGCGAGGACGAGCTTGCTGTCGCCGAGGCGTCCAGGAAGCGCGAGGTGGCGCACGATGACCCCCGAGGCGAGCTTCCCCGACGGGTACTTCTCGTCGTCGGGGCGCTCGAGGATGAGCGGGCTTTTTTCCACCATGTGCCTGATCGCCCGCTTCGCCGCCTTCGGGTAATCGGCGGCTTGAAAGACGTTTTCCGCAAGCCCGGAGTTCAGGGTCTTTAAGTCGGGGAGCCATGCGGTGACGAGTCCGTCGAGGAGGTCGAGGGCCTCGGGGTTTTCGTACGCCGAGGAGTTCCATAGTATGGGAATGGAAAGTCCGCGCGCGCGCGCGTCGCGGAGGCCGGTCGCGATCGCCGGGATCGCGTGGCTCCCGGTCACGACGTTGATGTTCTCCGCGCCGATTCCCTCGAGCGCGAGGGCGATGTCGGCGAACTCGCGCTCGCTCACCGCGCGCCCCATGCCGTCCTGGGAGATTTGATAGTTTTGGCAGAATTTGCAGCGGAGGTTGCACCCCGTGATGAAGATGGTGCCCGAGCCGCCCTTCCCGGTTATCGGCGGTTCCTCGCCGAAATGGAGGCCCGCCCACGCGACGCGGAGCTCAGCGGTCTCGCCGCAAAAGCCGCGCTCGCCCTTGTTTCTGTTCACGCCGCACGCGCGCGGGCAAATCGCGCATGACTCGTATTCTCTTTCCATCGGAAAGACGAGTATAGCAGCGCGCTTTAAAAAATGACAAGCCGGTCTATTACCGGCTTGTCTCGGCCTTGTGCCCCGCTATGGGAGTTGTCCTAAAAGGACTTCGGCCAGTCTTTCATTCCTGCCGCATACGATGCCGGCAGGTAACGGACGCTATACGTGCCCGCCGGTTTCTCTCCGGCGTGGTATCTCAGGCGGATCATCCATACAGGATCCTCCTCGCAGTCTCACTCGGTGCGCGACCCGTGTCCGGTGCGGCTTTCGCATTCGCTCTCTGTCCGGGCACCCCTGATATCTTGAGATTCCGTATGAACCTCTTCCTCTTCAAATATCAATCCGGTGACGCGCGAAGTCAAGCGCCCGTCTGTAAAATCACGCGCCCGTACGTGCCGACGAGAGAGAGCGCGCGCCCGTGCGAACGCTCGCCGTCAGGCTTTTCCGCGCTCCACGATCACCGTCATGATCGTGGTGAGGAGATCAATGTCGAGGCTTTCGGCCTCCGCCGATATCACGCCCCGTATCTCTTCCCAATCCTCGTCGGGAAAATCCATCGAGGACGTAAAGCTCCCCGAGAGGAGGGATAGGAGGGACGCGAACCACTCGACGGCCGCCTTGCGCTCCGCCTCGGTCGCGAGGTTCGCGCCATGGCGCTCGGTCCAATACGCGGCGAGGTCGGCGGCGATGTCGCCGTAGTCGCGCGCCCAAATGAGGAAGTGTCGGGAGAGTTCCCCCGCGAGGCGAGCCGACGAGGTAGCGCCGGGAGCGCCCGCGCGGGCGACGATGCGGTCCGCGTCGGAATAGAATTTATCAAGGTCTGTCATTCGGTAAATATATATAAAAACCTTGACTTTTCCAATGAAGGAACGTAAACTCGAATTATGAACCTGAAAACCGTATTGACGACGGATACCGTCAATCTTCACCTTAAGGGCACCTCGAAAGAGGCAATCATCGATGAACTGCTTGATATTCTCGTTCAGGCAGGAAAAGTGAAGGACAAAACCGCCGCGCGCGCATGCGTGCTCGACCGCGAGCGCAAGATGTCCACCGGCATGAAGCACGGAATCGCTATTCCCCATGGAAAGACCGATTCCGTCGACGACCTCGTCGCGTGCATGGGTATCTCCGATAACCCCGTCGATTTTGACTCGCTCGATCAGGAGCCGTGCCGCATCTTTATCATGACCCTTTCCCCGGTCGATAAAACCGGTCCCCATCTTCAGTTCCTCGCCGAGGTGAGCCTCCTTTTCAAGAGCGCCGAAAAGCGCCAGGAGATCCTCAAGACGAACGACAAGAACGCGGTTATCCGGATTCTGACCGAATAGCCACAAAGACGCGGCTGAGCGTTATGGCGCGCATGAGAAAAGGACCCCAACGGGTCCTTTTTTTTTAAGCCTCGGCCGACGCGCGAGTTATGGAGGGATGCGATGAAGCTTGAAGGGCGATACACGGTAGACGGTATCCATATCAGGGACCGCGCGGGCAGGATCGTGATCCTGCGCGGTTGCAATCTCGGCGGCGACTCGAAGGTCCCGTTCGCGCCCGCGGGAAACCCGCTTTCCTACGACGTGTCGTTTACCGGCCGGCCGTTCCCCGAATCCGACGCCGACGCGCATTTCGCGCGGCTCGCGGGATGGGGCTTCACCTTCATCCGCCTCGTCGTTACCTGGGAGGCCGTCGAGCACGCGGGGCCCGGCATATATGACGAGGACTACCTCGCGTATTTGCGAAACGTCATCAAGAAGGGCGAGGAACGCGGGCTCTCATTTTTTATCGACCCGCATCAGGACGCGTGGAGCCGCTGGACCGGCGGCGACGGGGCGCCCGGCTGGACCCTCGAGGCCGTCGGCTTCGACCTCGCCAAAATCGCTCCGACCGGAGCGGCGTTCACGGTCGCTTCCGAGGGAAACTCATACCGCCCGATGAGCTGGACGCTCAATTACCTTCGCTACGCGAACGCGACGATGTGGACCCTCTTTTTCGCGGGGAATACCTTCGCGCCCGGCCTCCTCATCGAGGGCGTCGGCGCGCAGGAATGGCTCCAGGATCACTTTATCCAGGCGATGCGGCACACGGCGCGGCGGCTCAAGGATTGCGCCGCGCTCGTCGGCTTCGGCACGCTGAACGAGCCCCATTACGGTTTCATAGGACTCAAGAGCCTTTCGGCGCACCATCGCGTCCATGCGCCCTCGGGTGCCGCGCCGACCGCGTTCCAGGCGATCGCCTCGGCCTCGGGCTTTCCCCAAAAGATCAAGCGGTTCGCCCTCGTCGGCAAGGTTCCCCTGGCCGGAAGCGACATGCTCAACCCCGCGGGCGAAACCCTTTTCCGCGACGGGTTCCGCTGCCCCTGGCTCACCTCGGGTGTTTGGGCGATACGGGACGGCGTCCCCACGATCGTCTGCGACGACTGGTTTTACCGCGCGCGCGGGGGTGCCCCGATCGGGACCGCGGGCCGCGGCCGCGCATACGACTTCTGCGCCGATTTCCTCAAGCCCTTCCAGAAGCGCTTTATCGACGAGCTTTCGCGCAAGCACGAGCAGTTCCTCTTCTTCGTCGAGGGGGTGCCGATGGCCGCCCGCCCGTCGTGGACTGCGGAGGACCGCGTGCGGGAGGACGGCACGCCGCTCCAGATCGTCGAGGCCTTCCATTGGTACGACGGGCTCACCCTTCTTTTCAAGAAATGGCGCCCATGGGTGCACGCGGACGCCGAGACGAGCGCCCTTTCGATCGGGCGGGGCAGTGTCAGGCGGAGCATCAAGGCGCAGATCGCGCGCTTTTCGGGCTATGCCCGCGGTGACGGCATCCCCGCGTTCCTCGGCGAGTTCGGGGTTCAGTTCGACCTTGACGGCGGGAGATCCTACCGCACTGGCGACTACGCCTCCCAGGAGGAGGCGCTCGGCGCGTATTACGACGCGATCGACTCAACCCTCGTCTCGTCGACGATATGGAATTACTCCGCGACGAATACCCACGAATCGGGCGACGGCTGGAACACCGAGGACCTTTCGATATTCAGCGCGACGACCGGCGAGGCGCGCGCGCTCCGGGGCTTTAGCAGGCCCTACGCGATGGCCGTCGCCGGGCAGCCCGTCAGGATGGATTTTAACCGGAAGCGGCGGACGTTTACCTTTGAGTGGGAAGCGGCATCGGGGACGACCGAGATCTACGTCCCGGCGCACTGGTACCCCGAAGGGTGGCGCACCGAGTTCGAGTGCCGCTCGCCGAGCGGCCAGGCGGTGCTTGAGGAAAAGGGCGAGGATCAGCGCCTCTTCGTGACGGTCGAGGGGATAGGTGCGGGGGGCGACGAGTCCCTCCTCGCGAGGGTCGTCATCCGCCCCGCGTGATGGGGTGCGCCTAAGCGACGCCCCGGCGGGCGTCTAGCGCTTGGTGACCTTGTCGTTAACGTCGATGGTGTAGCGGCTCGCGACCTGCTGGTTAAAGAGCCGGTCGAGGCCTTGCTCGTAGCCGAGGATGCGGGAGACGTAGTCGAGCGTGGCCTTGGGGGTCTTGTCGGCGCGAACCTTCGTGGTTCCCGCGTTGTACATGGCGAGCGCGGCAACCTCGTTTCCCGAAAGGTCGATGCAGTAGCTTAAGTGGCTCAGGCCATAGTGCGCGTTCGTTTCCGGGTTGAAAAAGTCCTTCTCGACGAGCGAGGGGAAGGCTTTATTGTTCAGCTGAAAAAGCCCGCGGTCGATCGAGCTTGAGTTCTTGTTGACCGCGCGGGGCTGGTAGCGGCTTTCTTCCCAGGCGAGGGAGAAGGCAAGCGCCGGGGAGATGTTGTTCTTGTTCGCGTTCTCGAGGATCGTCTTGGTGATCGACTCGTTGCCGGTGATATGGTTATAGAACCAGAGCACGTCGGATCGGGAGATCTCGGCGCGGTAGAGGGCGAGCGCGGGCTCGGTTCCCTCGGGTGCGGCCATCGCCTGCTGATGGAAGAACTCCGGCGACACCGCGGACGCGAGCTCCGCGTCGGTGCCCGCCTGCATAAAGCTGAAGGATATCGAGTCGAACTGGGTGTAGATGATTTTGCCCGCGAGTATGATCAAGCCAAAGATGAAAACGGCAAGCAGTATTTTTTTGGGATATAAGGCCTTTGCGTTCGTCTGTACCATATGCGAAAAACTCCGTCGTTTTCTAAAGTTTACTGGCAGAATATAATGGACGACGGGACAAGTTTCAAGGCAAGCGCTTGAGAAAAATCGTAAAAACGTCCAAATTCAGCAAAAAAAGGGGCGAATTCCCTTGAATTCGCCCCAAAAATCTTCGTTCAATTGGTGAACGATCCCTTTGGAAAGGGGTGTTACCGTCTCGAAATCAGTCCTCGTCAGCCTCGGGAGCCGCGTTGCAAACGCCGCCGTCGATCACGCGCACGCCGATGACGCCGTCGATGTCCTTGATATTCGCGACCACATTCGCGCTGACCCGGTCCTCGACGTCGATGAGGTTGTACGCGACGTCCGCCTTGTTCTGGTTCGTCATCGAGGCGATGTTGAGCTTCGAGGCGGCGAGGATGCTCGTGATCTGTCCGATCATGTTCGGCACGTTTTTGTTCGCGATGCAGAGTCTGGCGCCCGCGGTCGGGATGCATCCGTCGATCTTGCACTTCGGGAAGTTGACCGAGTTCACGATGTTCCCGTTCTCGAGGAAGTCGATGAGCTGGTTTACCGCCATGGCCGCGCAGTTGTCCTCGGCCTCGGGCGTCGAGGCGCCGAGGTGCGGGAGGCAGATGACCCCTTCGGTGGCGAGGAGTGCCTCGTCGGCGAAGTCGGTGACGTGGCAGGCGACCTTTCCTTCCTTAATCGCGGCGATCATGTCGGCGTTGTTCACGAGCCCGCCGCGCGCGAAGTTGAGGATGCGCACGCCCTTTTTCATGATGCGGAGCTTGTCGGCGTTGATGAAGCCCTTGGTGTCGTTTGTCTGCGGGACGTGGATCGTGATGTAGTCGGATTTCGCGAGGAGCGCGTCGAGGCTTTCGGCCTTGTGCACCGCGCGTGAAAGGGACCAGGCGGCGTCGACCGAGATGTACGGGTCATAGCCGATGACCTGCATCCCGAGGCCCACCGCGTCGTTCGCGACCATCGCGCCGATGGCGCCGAGGCCGATGACGCCGAGGGTCTTTCCCTTAATCTCGGGGCCGACGAACTGGCTCTTGCCCTTTTCGGCGAGGTCGGGGATCTCGTCTCCCTTGCCCGTGAGTCCCTTGGCCCACGTGGCGGCCTTGTGTACGGGGCGGCTCGAGAAGAGGAGCCCCGCGATCACGAGTTCCTTGACGGCGTTGGCGTTAGCGCCCGGGGTGTTGAACACGACGATGCCCTTTTCGGTGCATTTCGCTATCGGGATGTTGTTGACGCCGGCGCCAGCGCGGGCGATCGCCTTAACGGTCGCGGGGAGCTCGAGCGCGCCCATCTCGGCCGAGCGCACGAGGATGGCGTCGGGGTTGAGGATCTCGCTCGCGATCTCGTAGTTGTCGCGGGGGAAAAGCGCGAGTCCTTCCGGGGCTATCTTATTGAGGGTTTGGATCTTGTACATCTTACGCGTTCTCCTTCTCGAACTTCTTCATGAACTCGACGAGCGCCTTGACGCCGTCGACCGGCATGTAGTTGTAGATCGACGCGCGCATGCCGCCGACGAGGCGGTGCCCGGCGAGGTTCACGAGCCCTGCCTTGGCGGCCTCGGACACGAACTTCTTGTTGATCGCGTCCGCCTTTTCCTTGTCCTCGATGATCGTGACGAACGGGACGTTCATGATCGAGCGGTCTTCCTTCGCGGTGGTCGCCTTGAAGAACTTGCTCCCGTCGAGGAAGTCGTAGAGGATCTTCGCCTTCTCGCGGTTCTTCTTGGTGATCGCCGCGAGCCCGCCGGTCTCTTTGAGGTGCTCGAGGACGAGCCCCATCATGTAGATCGAGTAGCACGGCGGGGTGTTGAACATCGAGCCTTCGTTCGCGTGGGTGTCGTAGCGGAGCATCGTCGGGACGGTCGCGTCGAGGTCGCCGTCCTTGTGCTCGGGCCCGCGGATGAGGTCCTCGCGGATGATCACGACGGTCACTCCCGCGGGGGCGAGGTTCTTCTGCGCTCCGGCGTAGATGATCCCGAACTTGGAGACGTCCATCGGCTCGGAGAGGATGTTGGAGGAGGCGTCGCACACGAGCGGGATGTTTCCGGTCTCGGGGAACGCGTTCATCTTGGTGCCGAAGATCGTGTTGTTCGAGGTGACGTGCACGTAATCGTAGTCGCCCTCGACCTTCGCGACCTTGGGGACGTAGGTGTAGTTCTTGTCCTTGGAGCTCGCGACGACGTCGACGGCGAGCCAGCGCTTCGCTTCCTTGAGCGCCTTGCCGGACCAGACGCCGGTGTCGACGTACGCGGCCTTGCCCTTCTTCTTGAGGTTGAGCGGCACCATCGCGAACTGAAGGCTCGCGCCGCCCTGGAGGAAGAGGACCTTGTAGTTCGCCGGGATGTTCATGAGCTCGCGGAGGAGGGCCTCGGTCTTGGCGATGATCGGCTCAAACGCCTTGGAGCGATGACTCATCTCCATGACGGACTGTCCCGTCCCGTTGCAGTCGAGCATCTCGGCGGCGGCGCGCTCGAGGACGACCTTGGGCAGCATCGAGGGACCTGCGGAGAAATTGTACACTCTGTTCATTATTCGCTCCTTTCGTTCGAGTCCGTCGCCTGGAGGGTCTGGACCGTTTTTTTCACGGTGGCGAGCCGGGCCGTGAGGCTCCCGAGCGCGTCGATTACCGATACGTTTTCAACCTCGATTCCGTGCGGAACCGAGAGGATGGCCGGGGTGAAGTTGACGATGCCGAGCACGCCGCACTCGATGAGCCGGTCGGCGGTGGCTTGAGCCTGCGCCGGGGGCACGCAGAGGATGGCGTACCGGATGCCGAGCCGCTCGATCACCTCCTTCATCTTGAAGGCGGGGTAAAGCGGGAAATCGGCCTTGAGGATCTCGACGCGGTTGACGTTCGAGTCGAAGCCCGCCGCGAGCTCGAAGGAGCTGCCCTTGAATCCGGAGTACTCGAGGAAGGCGGAGCCGAGGCGGCCGAGGCCGACGATGCAGCACGCGCGGGGTTCGTCCGAGAACCCGAGCGCGGCGCGGATGGCCTGGATGAGTTTCGCGGGATCGTAGCCCGAGGTGGTCGAAAAATCGGCTGTGCTTGAGTCCCCCGCGCCCGGCAGCGGGTCGGCGAGGGCTTGGCTCAGCGCGGAGATGTCCTTGCGGATGGTATGGCTCGGCCAGCCGGTGAGGCGCTCGATTTCGGCGGAGGATATGACCTTGCCACGGGCTGCGCGCGGTTCGAGTAAGCGCGCGAGTTGGGAAAGCCGTTCTGCGGTTGGCTTTGGTATGCCCATGATCCTCCTCCTTTGTGAATCTTTTCACAGGCAGTATAGCAGGTTTGGTTTGAATCTGTCAACGAAAAAACGCATTTAGTTGGGAAAAGTTTCACAGCGGCCCATTTTGTTGACAGCGAAAGTTTTTTACCGCATAGTAAGGGTATGTCCCTTGATATTGATTCCATTTTTCAGCGCGTTTTTGGCATGTTTCTCTCGTCCTCCGACCCGGAGGTTGAAAAAAAGCGGCAGCTTAAGGCGCTCGCGAAGGAACTGACAAAAAGCAAGTATAAATGGTATCGCCCGAGTTCCCAGGAAGCCCTGCCCGGCATGGGAAAGTTCTTTTACGAGATCTATAAGGTGATCGGCGCGGCGCAGGTGATCCTCGCGAACGCCAACTCCTCCCTCGTGCTGAAGAACCTCCTCGTGGAGCTTTCGCTTTCCAAGCGCCAGGTCGAGCTCAAGGAGCGTCTGACGGAGGACGCGATCAAGGAACGCGCGAAGACGGTCGCGGTCAAGGAACTCGCGACGCAGGTGAAGGACGAGCTCGCGGCCTTTATGTCGGAGTTCGACACCGAGAAGGTAAAGTCCATCGATGCCCTGTATTCCCAGCTCGAGATGATGGTCAACTTCGTTTCCTTTGACTACTTTTTTCTATTGAAGAAATTCGATTCGAGCATCCCCGAGCGCACCTTTTCCTATAACCCGAAGTACGAGACGATCCGCGGCGAGTACGTGCTCGAGGACCTCAAGGACTTCGCCGCAGTCGCCTACGCCCTGCCGCTTACCGCCGATTGGCCGAAGATATTCACCTTCGTGAAGGCGTATCGCGAGGTAGAGCCGGTCGCGATCGGCCAATGGAATAAGCTCATGAATGCGCTCGCCGAGATCCGCCGTACCGGCATCCTCGAGCGTATTATCCGGCATCTCGGCTCGGACCCGACCTACGTCGTCACCTACGATCAGGTATCGGACCGCATCGTCGACAACTACCTCATGAAGATGAAGACGCAGACCGAGATGGTCGTGCAGCAGATATCGCAGGAAAACCGGTCGAGCAAGGCCTCGGAGCTCCTCAAGCAGATATTCGGGACCGACTCGATCGTCAGGCTCAAGAACTACGCCGAGCGCGCGAACCCGCCGTTCGAGAAGAAGATGCTCGGGGGTTACCTGTACGTCGAGGAACTCAACTTCATGAAGGCGTTCCTGATCGATTACTTTAAGCGCGATATCCGCGCCCTGACCGACCTCTTTCTCGTGCGCGGGAAGTGGACCGTCTCGTCCATGTCGGCGGGCTATTCCGGGAGCTTTCACGCCCTCCTCGAGCTTTCCGACGCGATCACCGAGTTCGACGATTCCCTCGCCGAGGACGGCGAGCTCGGCACGAAGCTCCACGCGATGCTCGCGCGCGCGGACCGCGACAAGGAAGTGGTCAAGCAGCTGCGCACGCAGCTCAAGGACGTCAACGACCGCGCGCTGCGGTACCTGACCGACGGAACCCAACACCTCATCATCATCGCCCGAAACCTCAAGGCCATCCTCGAGGATTTCGAGAAGACCCCGCGCGGGCTCCTTTCTAATTGGAAGGAACTCGAGCTGAACGCGGATCGGCCGATCAAGGAGTGGGTCGTCGACGTGTATCGCCAGATTTTCTCCTTCGTGTCCCTCATGCAGCTCTATCTCAAGGGCGAATAGGCGCTTCGCCTCCATGCGGTCGCGCGCGATTGAGCCTTCTGGTTTTGCTCCCGCGCGCGGTAGCCCGCTTTTTTTTCCATTTCCCATACAAATTCCCCTACTCACGCGTCTACGGTAGCGAAGACCATGAAAGAAGAACTGACTGAAGCCTACGAAACGGAGCGGCCCCGCCTCCTCGGCTGGATGCAGAGCCGCATTGGGCTCGAGGAAGCCGAGGACGTCCTGCACGACGTGATGGTGCGGAGCCTCGTGAACCTCGATTCCCTCGGCGGCGTGCGCGACCTTACCGCGTGGCTCTGGCGCGGCGTGCGCAACGGCGTCATCGACGTATGGCGCCGGCGCGCTCGGCGGCGGAACGCGGGAGAGGCGGAGCTCGCCGACGCGGCGGAGTTCGACGAGTTCATCGATTCCCTGATGGAAGGGGTCGAGGACCGCCTCGAGCGCGAGGAAACGCTCGGCCTCCTCGCGGACGCGATCGCCGCGCTGCCCGAGGCGCAGCGCGCGGTGATCGTTTCGCAGGCGCTCGGCGGCGAAACCTTTCAGTCGATATCGGACCGGACCGGGATCGCCGTCGATACCCTCGCGGCGAGAAAGCGCTACGCGCTTGAGCGGCTCCGGGCTATGCTTGCGGATTATATGGAGGAATGACGATGAGTAGGGAATGGTGGGACGAAAACCGCGATAAGTGGTATTGCAATCCGGGCGCGATCGTCGCGATGGTTCTGGGCGGGCTCATTATCGCCGCGCTCTTTGCCTTCTTGTTCGGCTGGCTCGTCATGCTGCTGTGGAACTGGCTCATGCCCGCGATCTTCGGGCTCCCCGCCATCAGCTATTGGCAGGGATGGGGACTCGTGCTGCTCTCGCACATCTTACTGAAGGGAGGCTGGGGACACGGCGGCGGCGGACGCGGCCGGTATAGGGGAAGAAAGCCCCGCTGGTGCGGAACCAATGGTCGCCCGTGGGACGGGGATCGCGGGGTAAAGGACGACATCGCCTCTCGTATGTCCGAGGAAGCGAAGGATACCGGGGAAAAGGATCGCTAATCGGCCGCTCGGGGGCGCGCTGGGTCGGCGCGGCAAGCGCGACCCGAGCGGATACCATTCGCGCGACCCCGAGCGTTTTGCCATACGCGAATTCTTTCTCTTTTTTCTCGCAAAAAGGTGACACCTCGCCGGGCACGGGGTGTTTTTTCTTGTGAAAGGAATACACTGATAATGATCGCAGGAATCGCCCGATGAAAGACAGAATACCAATCGTTTTTGCGTGCGTAGCCGCCGCGCATATACTGACAATCTCAGGACTCGTTTTTTTCATGACCGTTCGCGCGAACTCGACCGACGACTATCTCGAGCTCGCCGATTTTCAGTACGCGGGAAACCCCGCCGGCGGAAACGGCGGGGAACCGGCGGCCGCGCCGAAGGCCGCGTCGAAGGCACCGGCGGAGGTCGTCGATCCCAATCAGCCGACCGATCCCTCGCAGGCGACCGCCGAAACCGCGGCGAGCCACGCGGGCGAGCAGTCGAGCGACGTCGGCGGCGGGCCGGGAGACGGCTCGGGCGGCGGCGTCGGCGACGGGACGGGCATCGATTACCTTCCCTTGCAGAAGATTACCCAGAAGCCGGTCCTCTCCGAGAAGTCCCTGCTCGAGCGGGTCGTGTACCCCGAGATGGCGCATCGCGCGGGGATCATGGGGAAGGTTTTCCTCGAGCTATTTATCGACGCGAAGGGCAATATCCGCAAGATCGATGTTCTCAAAGAGGATCCCATCGGGTATGGCTTTGCAGACGCGGCGATCGCGGCGTTCAACGGATGCACGTGCGTCCCCGCGAAGCTCGACGGAAAGCCGGTGGCGGTCAGGTTTCGGTACCCGATGCGCTTTAGTCTGAATTAGCATTAATCGAAAAAAAACGCCAACGCGCGGTTTTTCATAGTTAGGTATGGAGGAAATATGTTCGA
>DAOPYF010000041.1:0-19504 GCA_035352735.1 Treponemataceae bacterium
GTCTCGATCGGGGCAATTTCCCTGACGTGCTGCCTGATCGCGATATCGCGCCCTTGGGGGATGAGAAGCCTGAAGGAAAGGGTCGCCATCGGATAGTCGAGGCCGTAGCGGAAGGCACCCGAGTATTTCTCGCCGAAGATCGGGTTCGCGCCCTCGACGGTGTAGTCGTACTCGACGACGTCGTCCTGCCGGATGTCCTCGAGGATCAGGAGCATCGTTTTCGACTCGTCGTAGAGCCCGACGTCGAGCGAGGCTTCGCGCTGAAGTTCCTGCCACCGCACGCGCTTGGACCAGTCGATCGCCTTGCCGCCGCGCCAAACCCTGAACCCATGGAGGGAAAGGGTCTCGTACGCGCTTTCGTAGGGGATCTCGATCCGCGACGCTTCCTCGAGGCCCGAGTGGTTGATGACCCTGAAGGCGAAATGGCGGTAGTGCGCGACGGGGCTCACGGATTGCTGCTGATCGTTGAGTATATAGTAAAAACCCGAATCGACGAGCGAGGTATCGATGCCGCTTGCGGCGTCAAGCTCGACGGGTTTCACCCATTCGGGACGCGGTGCGATCGGGATATTCCCGCCGTCAAGCGCCGGGAGGACTGAAAGAAGGGCGATCGCGCACGCGGCGAGGCACGCGCGCTTTTTTGCTGCTAGATTCAAGACGAACTCCTGATAGTAGAGTATAGCCAAAAACGCGCGGGAAAACAGGTCTTGGACACCGGGAGGCCTTCATAATTCCATGCATATTTCCTGCATAAAACGGTTTTTTAGTGCATATTTATTCACGAAAGCCCCGAAAACCCCGCTTAACCACTGGACAAAAAGCCCCATTTGGTACACATTCTAGTTCACGCAAAAAAAAGAAACAGCGGTACTGCAGACTAACAGTACGCCGGTACCTGTTTTACGAATATGAAGAGTCCTGTCCACTAGATAAAGAGCAAAGGCGTTCTTTCTCGGGGCTTGGTCGAAGTATTCCCGGGAATTGCATCCGGGTACCAGTTTAGAGGAGACAATGATGCCTTTTGTGAAACGTCCTGGGCGATATGGGCTGTATGACCCGTCGTATGAGAAAGAAAACTGCGGCGTTGGATTCCTTGCCAACATCAAGGGAAAACGAAGCCACTCTATTATAGAAGATGCCGGCCATATCCTGTGCCGGATGGACCATCGCGGAGCCCGCGGCGCCGAGGTTAACACCGGCGACGGAGCGGGAATCCTGACCGCGCTTCCCCATGAATTCCTCGTCAAGGTCGCGAAGAAAGACGCTTCCATAAATCTGCCCGCGAGCGGCTCGTACGCGGCGGGCATCGTCTTCCTCCCGAAGAAGGACGCCGATCGCGCCGCGTGCAAGAAGGCCGTCGAGAAGATCGTCGCCTCCCACGGCCAGACGACTCTCGGATGGCGCCGCGTCCCGACGAACAACGCGGGACTCGGACCCTCGGCGATCGCGAGCGAGCCGGTCATGGAGATGCTCTTCGTCGGCGCTTCCTCCGACGCCACGAAAAGCCCCGAGGCCTTCGACCGCAAGCTCTTCGTGATCCGCAAGGAAGCGACCCACAAGATTCGCGGCAAGGACGGCGACCCCGACTGCTTCTTCTACGTCTCGAGCCTCTCGTGCCGCGTCATGGTCTACAAGGGCATGCTTTCCGCGGACCAGCTCATGGCCTATTACCCCGACCTTAAGGATCCCGACTACACCTCGCACCTCGCGATGGTCCATTCGCGCTTCTCGACGAACACCTTCCCCTCGTGGGACCGCGCGCAGCCCCTGCGCTTCATGGCGCATAACGGCGAGATCAACACCCTCCGGGGAAACAAGAACAAGATGTCATCGCGCCAGGGAAAGCTCGCGAGCTCCCTTTTCGGCGACGAGCTCAAGAGCGCGTACCCGATCAACGAGCCCGACCTTTCCGACTCCGGCAGCTTCGATAACGTCCTCGAGCTCCTCATCGCGGGCGGGCGAACCCTCCCCGAGGCGATCATGATGATGATCCCCGAGGCGTGGGAAAACCACAAGGCGATGAGCGACACGAAGAAGGCCTTCTACGAGTTCTCGAGCTCGATGATGGAGCCCTGGGACGGGCCCGCGTCGATCTCCTTCACCGACGGCACCTACATCGGCGCCGTGCTCGACCGAAACGGCCTCAGGCCCAGCCGCATCTACCTCACCGACGACGACATGGTCCTCATGGCGAGCGAGGTCGGCGTACTCCAGATCGACCCGGCGAAGATCGTCAAGAAGACGCGCCTCCAGCCCGGCAAGATGTTCCTCGTCGACTTCAAGGAAGGCAGGATCATCGGCGACGAGGAGATCAAGGAAAAGATCGCGTCCGCGCACCCGTACCGCGCGTGGCTCGACGCCGAGGTGATGTCCTTAAGCGACATCCCCCGCGGAAAGACGAAGGCGGCGAACCTCGACGTCGATTCGCTCCGCGCGCGGCTTCGCGCGAACGGCTATACCCTCGAGACGATGAACATGCTCCTCAAGCCGATGGTCGAGTCCTCGCAGGAGGCGCTCGGCTCGATGGGCAACGACACCCCGCTCGCCGTCCTCTCGAACAAGAGCCGGATGCTGTTCGACTACTTCAAGCAGCTCTTCGCGCAGGTCACGAACCCGCCGATCGACTCGATCCGCGAGGACATCATCATGAGCCTCGAGTCCTTCATCGGCCCCGAGCAGAACCTCCTCGAGCCCGCGGAGGGCCACTGCCACCGCCTCCGACTCAAAGAGCCGATCCTCACCAACGATGAGCTCGCGTCCCTCAGGGACCTCGACTACCGCGGATGGAAATCGCGCGTCATCGACGCGACCTACGAGGTCGCTAAGGGCGAGAAGGCGCTCGTCGAGGCGCTTTCGCGCATCGAGCAGGAAGCGCGAAAGGCAATCGAAGACGGCTACCAGATCGCCGTACTTTCCGACCGCGCGCAGGGCCCCGCTCGCGCGCCGATCCCGTCGCTCCTCGCCGTGGGCGCCGTCCATCAGTACCTTATCCGCGAGGAATGCCGCACGCAGATCGGGCTCGTTCTCGAGTCCGCCGAGCCGCGCGAGATTCACCATTTCTGCATGCTCGTCGGCTTCGGCGCAGACGCCATAAACCCGTACCTCGCGTTCGAGGCCCTCTGGGAACTCCAGGCCGACGGCGTGTACTCCAAGCCCTTTACCCGCGAGGAGATCGTCCACCATTACGTCAAGGCCGTCGCGAAGGGAATGCGGAAGGTCTTCGGCAAGATGGGCATCTCGACGCTCGAGTCCTACAAGGCCGCGCAGATTTTCGAGGCCGTCGGGCTTTCCGACGAGGTCGTCGACCGCTGCTTCACCGGCACCGCGAGCCGTATCGGCGGCGCGGGCTTCGCCGAGATCGCCGCGGAGATCGCGATGCGCCACGGCGAGTCCTATCCCGCGCGACCCGCGAACGTCTACGACGAGATCAAGAGCTCGGGCGACTACCACGTCCGCTTCGGCGGCGAAAAGCACATGTGGGATCCCGAGTCGATCGCCGACCTTCAGATCGCGTGTCGGCAGAACGACCCCAAGGCGTGGGCTCGCTTCTCCGCTCGCCAGACCGCCCGCTCCGCGGAGCAGGCGACGATCCGCGGCCTCCTCAAGTTCCGTACGGGCACCACGGCGACGGGCGCGGCGATTTCGCCGATCCCGCTTTCCGAGGTCGAGCCGGCGAGCTCGATCGTCAAACGCTTCGCCACGGGCGCGATGAGCTACGGCTCCATCTCTCTTGAGGCGCACCAAACCCTCGCGATCGCGATGAACCGCCTCGGCGGAAAGAGCAATACCGGCGAGGGCGGCGAGGATCCCGCGCGCTTTAAGCCGCTCGCGAACGGCGACTCCCTCAGGAGCGCGATCAAGCAGGTTGCCTCCGGCCGCTTCGGCGTCACCATCGAGTACCTCACGAACGCGGACGAGATCCAGATCAAGATGGCCCAGGGCGCCAAGCCCGGCGAGGGCGGCGAGCTCCCCGGCCACAAGGTCGACGAGACGATCGCGAAGACCCGCTACTCGACGCCGGGCGTCGGGCTCATCAGCCCGCCCCCGCACCACGACATCTACTCGATCGAGGATCTCGCGCAGCTCATATTCGACCTCAAGAACGCGAACCCCTCCGCGCGCATCTCGGTGAAGCTCGTCAGCGAGGTCGGCGTCGGCACGATCGCCGCGGGCGTCGCCAAGGGACACGCGGACCATATCCTCGTTTCCGGCCACGACGGCGGAACGGGAGCCTCGCCGCTCACCGGCGTCAAGAACGCGGGACTGCCCTGGGAGCTCGGCATCGCCGAGACCCATCAGACCCTCGTCATGAACGACCTCCGCTCGCGTGTCGTCCTCCAGACGGACGGCCAGCTCAAGACCGGGCGCGACGTCGCCATCGCCGCGATCCTCGGCGCCGAGGAATGCGGGTTCGCGACCGCGCCGCTCATCACGATGGGCTGCGTCATGATGCGCAAGTGCCACAACAACACCTGCCCCGTCGGCATCGCGACCCAGGACCCGCGCCTTCGCGGCCGGTTCGCGGGCAAGCCCGAATACGTCGTCAACTTCTTCACCTTCGTGGCGGAGGAGCTGCGCTCCATCATGGCGAGCCTCGGCGTTAGGACGTGGAACGAGCTCATCGGCCGCGTCGACCTCCTCGAGCAGGACTCGTCCGTCGCGACCTGGAAGAGCCACGGTGTCGACCTCTCGGCGCTCCTCGTGCCGGCGAAGAAGGCGAACGACGGCGTGGCCGTGTACAACACGATCGCGCAGAACCACGGACTCGAGTCCGTGCTCGACCGCAAGCTCATCGAGAAATGCGCTTCCGCCATCGAGACCGGAAAGACCGTCACGCTCGACGAGAAGATCATCAACACCGACCGCGCGACCGGCACCATGCTGAGCCACGCGATCGCGCTCAAGAAGGCGAACGAGGGACTCTCCGAGGGAACCATCAAGGTGCGCTTTACCGGAACCGCCGGTCAGAGCTTCGGCGCCTGGCTCGCGAACGGCGTCGAGTTTAGCCTCTCGGGCGACGCGAACGACTTCGTCGGGAAGGGACTGTGCGGCGGGCGGCTCGTGATAACGCCCCCTGCCGCGTCGAAGTTTAAGGCATCCGAGAACGTCATCATCGGAAACGTCGCGTTCTACGGCGCGACGAAGGGCGAGGGCTACATCCGCGGCATCGCCGCCGAGCGCTTCTGCGTCCGCAACTCGGGCGCGCGCGTCGTCGTCGAGGGCGTCGGCGATCACGGCTGCGAGTACATGACCGGCGGGCGCGCGGTCATCCTCGGCGAGACCGGACGCAACTTCGCGGCCGGCATGTCGGGCGGAATCGCCTACGTGTACGACCCGGAAGGAAAGCTCCCCTCGAACTGCAATAAGGGCATGGTCTCGCTCGAGACCCCCTCGACGGAAGACTATGAGGAACTTAAGGACATGATCTCGAAACATAGGGCATATACCGATTCGGACGTCGCCGCGAAAATCCTCGGCGACTGGTATCAGGTTCGCGACGCCTTCGTCAAGGTAATCCCCGAGGATTACAAGAAGGTCCTCGCCGCGAAGAAAGCCGCCTCCGGCGTTTCCAAGGAGGCCGTCAATGGGTAAGGTAACCGGATTCCTCGAGTTTGACCGCAAGAAAGTCCCCTACCGCGCGCCCGAGGTTCGCGTAAAGGACTTCAAGGAATTCCTCCTCCCGCTCGACCCGAAGGAGCGCAAGGACCAAGGCGCCCGCTGCATGGACTGTGGCGTGCCGTTCTGCCAATCGAGCTACGGCTGCCCGGTCGACAACCTCATACCGGAATGGAACGACCTCGTGTTCAAGGGACGCGAGAAAGAGGCGTGGATGCGCCTCATGAAGACGAATAACTTCCCGGAGTTCACCGGCCGCGTGTGCCCGTCCCCGTGCGAGGGCGCGTGCGTGCTCGGGTTCAACCAGGAACCCGTGACGATCAAGGACAACGAGTGCTGGATCATCGACAACGCGTACGCCGAGGGCTGGATGAACCCGGTCTCCGTGACCGCGCGCACCGGCAAGAAGGTCGCCGTCATCGGCTCGGGTCCCTCGGGTCTCGCGGCCGCCGACCAGCTCAACAAGGCGGGGCACTCCGTCACCGTCTTCGAGCGCGCCGACAGGCCCGGCGGGCTTTTGATGTACGGCATCCCGAACATGAAGCTCGACAAGGGGCTCATCATGCGCCGCGTCGAGATCATGAAGGCGGAGGGCGTCGTTTTCAAGACCTCGACCGCCGTCGGTAAGGACGTCGCCGCGAAGGACCTCGCGAAGGACTTCGACGCCGTGCTCGTCGCGACCGGATCGACTCGCCCGCGCGACCTCAAGGCCCCGGGACGCGAGCTCAAGGGAATACACTTCGCGCTCGAGTTCCTCGGCGCGAACACGAAGAGCCTCCTCGACTCGAACTTCTCTGACGGGAAGCGAATCGACGCGAAGGGAAAAAAGGTCATCGTCATCGGCGGCGGCGACACCGGTAACGACTGCATCGGAACCTCGATGCGCCACGGCTGCGCGAGCGTCGTGAACTTCGAGGTCCTCCCGCAGCCGCCCGCGACGCGCACCGTCGACATGCCCTGGCCTACCTTCCCGAGAACGCTCAAGGTAGATTACGGCCACGGCGAGGCCATCGCGAAGTTCGGCAAAGACCCGCGCGAGTACTGCATCTCGACGAAGGAATTCGTCGACGACGGCAAGGGCAACGTGAAGGGTATCAAGACCGTCCGCGTCGAGTGGAAGAAGAACGATGCGGGACAGTTCGCGATGAGCGAGATCCCCGGCTCGGAGGAATACTTCGAGGCCGACCTCGTCTTCCTCGCGCTCGGATTCCTCGGCCCCGAGGACGGGATCCTCAAGGACCTCGGCGTCGAGCTCGACCCGCGCTCGAACGCGAAGGCCGACTACGGTAAGTTCGCGACGAGCGCTCCGAAGGTGTTCGCAGCGGGCGACGCCCGGCGCGGCCAGTCGCTCGTCGTGTGGGCGATCAACGAGGGGCGCCAGGCCGCCCGCGAGATCGACCGCTTCCTCATGGGAAACACCTGGCTTCCGTAACGGAAGCCGGGCCGCGATAGATAATGACAAGGGGCTTCCGGATTTCCGGAAGCCTTTTTTTTGCGCAAGCGGACAAATCGTCGAACACCGGTGGGCGGGATCTCGGAACGCCGAGCGCGCAGTGCCAGCGGGCGCGAAGTGCGCGAAGGGTGCAACGTGCGCGAAGGGTGCAACGTGCGCGAAGCGAGTACTGTGTGGTGCGCTCCGGCCAGGGATCTGGACGGGCGAGGGCTTGATCCCGTATGATCGGAGCCATGAAGTTTCCGATAGAATCATATCGCGCGGCCATCGAGTCCTTTTACCGGAAGATGATCGAGCGCGAGAGCCTTTCCGACGCGAGTCTGGGTGACGGTGAGTGGACGCTTCGCGACATGGTCGCGCATCTTATCGACTCCTTCACGAACAATCACCAGCGCTTCGTGCGGCTTCAGCTCGAGAGCCGCCTCCACTTCCCCGCCTACGAGGCCGAGACGTGGCGCTCGGTTCAGCGGGTCGACTCGCTCGGATACCGCTTTATCTGCGACCTTTGGCGGGCGAACAACCTGTACCTGCTCGCGGTCATCGAGAGGATCGACGAGTCGTGCCTCGGGAATGTCTGGGAGACGCCCGAGGGCCCGAAGACCCTTGAGTTCCTCGTGAAGGATTACTTCAGGCATCTCGAGTGGCACGTCGATTTCTTCGATCGCCGCGTCGAGGCGCTCCTCGAGTCCGGACTGCGCTAACGATCGCGGGGGCCTGAGGCCCCTTCGTCGAGCGTCGCTCTCCCGCTGTTTTTTTCATTCCTTTTCGCATCAACCCCCTGAAGCCTACGCTTAAAAAAAACTTGCTGAAATTGTTTGCTAATGGTAACTTATGGTATATATATTTTACAGTAGCGAGAAAAAAACAAGGACAGAGGAGGCAGAAGATGCCGGTAGTCGAGTTACGTTCCGTGAAAAAGGAATACACGCTCGGAACCACGAAGGTTGAGGCGCTTCGGGGCGTTGACCTCGAGATCGAGAGGGGAGAGTTCCTCGCGATCGCCGGTCCTTCGGGCTCGGGGAAGAGCACGATGCTCAACATGTTCGGATGCATCGACGCGCCGACCTCTGGCACGGTGCTCATCGACGGCGTCGACGTCGCGCGCCTTTCGGATCGCGAGCTCACGCGCTATCGACGCGAGAAGATCGGCTTCATCTTTCAGTCGTTCAACCTCATCCCGGTGCTTGACGTGTACGAGAACGTCGAGTTCCCGCTTCTCCTTAAAAAGGAGCTTTCGAAGAAAGACCGCGAGTCGCTCGTGATGCGGTTTATCGCCGAGGTCGGCCTTTCCGATCGTCTGAGGAACAAGCCCGACGAGCTTTCGGGCGGTCAGCGGCAGCGCGTCGCGATCGCGCGCGCGCTCGTCACGAAGCCGCTCATCGTGCTCGCCGACGAGCCCACCGCGAATCTCGACTCGGATACCGGAACGAAGATCGTCGAGCTCATGCGGCAAATCAACGAACTCGAGCGAACGACCTTCATTTTTTCGACGCACGACGCGAGGATCATGCGCGAGGCGAAGCGGCTCGTGAGGATCGAGGACGGGCGCGTCGTCGATCCGGGCATTGGCTCGCCCGCGAAGGAGGCGTAGCCATGCCGATAGCGATTAAGCTCGCCCTTCGCACCATCGCCCGACGCAAGGGACGCATGGCGCTCATCGGATCACTCGTCGCCTTCGGGACGTTTCTCATCGTCTTCGGGTCGATCTTCGCCTCGTCGACGGCGAGCGCGTCACGGGCGGCCATCATCGGGAAATTCACCGGCGACTTCATCGTCTACTCGGCGCGCTCGAAGGAGCTGCCGTCGCCCTTCGCCTTCCAGACGCCGCTCCCGCCGATACGCGACCTCGAGCGCGTAGAGACCGCGCTCGACGCCGTCCCCGAGATCGCGGCCTACGCGCCCTATGCGCAAAACTACGGCGTCGTGCAGGCGAGGCGAGACGGGCGGACGTTTGACCTTCCGATCATCTATTACGCGATCGATCCCGTGAGCTACGCGAAGGTCTTCGGGGCGCTCAAGAGCGTCGAGGGCGACTACTTTGGCCTTTCGGCCGACGGTATCGCCGCCGAGGGAAAGGCTCGGGGCGGGGTCATGGTCTCCGCGTTTCAGAACGCGCAATACAAAAAGAACTACGGGGTCGAGCTACGCGCGGGCGAGGACGTGACGGTCCTCGGCGTGACCGAAGGCGGGGTGAACTCCGCGCGCTCGACCGTTTCAGGCGTCTTCGTCCCCGAGCGGTACGCGAGCGTGTTCAACTACATCAACTTCATGGACGCGTCGACGTACGCGGCGGTCTATAACTACTCGGGCGTCTCGTCGCTTCCCGAGTCGCTCGACAAGAGCCTCGCCAAGGCGGACTCGGGCGAGGACGCGATCTTCGCCCTCGCGAGCGACCCGGGAGCGGGAACGGTCGACGTATCCTCGCTCAAGGCGGAGCGGCTCTCGGGCGCGACGATGATCGCGGTTCGCCTGAAGCCGGGCGCGAGCGCGAAGGACGCGATCGCGCGAATCGAGTCGGATCCATCGCTCGGCGTCCGCGTCGCGGCGTGGTCCGAGGCCTCGGGCTTCTACGCGCAGGTTTCCGCCGGGCTCCAGGCTTTCGTCCTCGTCGCCACGGCGCTCGTTTTCCTCGTCGTCGCGATGATCTTCATGAACACGCTCATCATCAACGTGACCGAGCGCACTACGGAGATCGGCACGATGCGCGCGATCGGCGCCGAGCGCTCCTTCGTGCGCGACGTGTTCCTCGCGGAGTCGCTCGCGCTCAACATGGCGGCCGCGGCCGTGGGGCTCGTCGCCTCCGGCGTCGCCGCGCTCGCGTTCTCGCGCTCGGGGGTGACGCTTCCCGACGTCGTTTCCCAGTTTCTCGTGGGCGGCGGCTCGATACCGATCAGGGCGACCCCGTGGCCGTTCGTCGCGGGCGCGCTCGTCGTCGCCCTCGTGTCGGTCCTCGCGACGCTCTATCCCGTGCGCGTCGCGACGGGAATCACCCCGCTCAAGGCGATGAGCGGGCGGTAGCGCAAGGAGGATCGCATGAAAGAATTCGTCGCGCTCGCGTTTAAGAACGTTTTTCGGAACGGGAAGCGGAGCCTCACCCTCGGGATCAACTACGCCGTCGTAGCGTTTATCCTGGTCGCGCTCGCCGCCTTCACGCGGGGCGCGCAGACGAACGTGTCGAGGAGCCTCGTGCAGGCGACCGCCGCGCACATCACCGTCTCGGGCCAGTACGCCAAGGACGGCAGAATCTATAACGGGCTCCTGCGGACGGACGATATCATGAAGACCGCGAAAAAGAGTCTCGGCCCGGACACGCTCGCGCTCAAGCGATACCTCGTCAGGTCGGCGGTGTATTTCAACGGGATATCGAAGCGGCTCTCGTTTACCGGCGTCGATCCATCGGTCGACGTCGGGTTCAGGGGGCAGATGGAGTTTACCTCGGGAAGCTGGGACGCGTGGGCCGCCGATCCGAACGGCGTTGCGATCCCCGAGTCCGTCGCGCGGTATTTCGGCCTCAAGGCGGGCGATGACGTCGTCGTGTCGGTGAGGACGCGGTTCGGCGCCTTCAACACGGGCATACTAAAAGTGCGGGGCATCTACCGGACCGACAATTACTTCCTGGGAGATCTCACGCTGACGCACTTCGACTTCCTTCGCGCGCTCGACCTCGCCGACGAGGGGACGGCGACCGCCGTCTACGTCTATCTTAAGTCGACGGCCAGACTCGCCGAGAAGCGCGACGCGTTCGCGACTTCGCTCGCGAGCGAGGGCTTCGAGGTGTCGAAGCCGAAAGGGGACTCGGACGCGATCGCCGCCGTCTCGGGCGCGAGCCAGCGCTACGAGGTTGACAGAATCGGGCGGGATCGCGTGATGGCGAAGCTCTCCACGATCGACGAGGTGCTCGGCATCGTGCGGAACATCACGATCGCCGTGCAGGGGCTCGGCGCGTTCCTCGCGGCCGTTATGCTCTTCGTGATCGCGATCTCGGTATTCATCAACCTTCGCATGACGATCAACGAGCGGCTCAGGGAAATCGGCGCGATGCGCGCGATGGGGGTCGACGCCTTCGCGGTGACCGCCCTCTTCACCCTCGAGGGAGCGGCGCTCGCGCTCATGTCGTCGGCGGCGGGCGCGGCCCTGTCGGCGGCGCTCTGCCTCGCGTTCCGCGCTGCCGTCGCGTTCCCCTCGGGGGGGAACCTCGCGATCTTCCTCGACGCGGGGCACCTCGCGCTCGAGCCGAATCTCGGTGACATGGCGATTCTCGTCGTCGCGATCTCGATCATCGCCGCGGCGTTCTCGTTCTTCCCCGCCCGGAGGGGCGGGCGCATCAAGCCCGTCGAGGCTTTGACCGCGACTTTCTAAAGGAGTTCGCATGAAAAACGCAACGCTATTCTCGCGCAGAATATTCTTCGCCTCAATCTTCCGAATCGGATCGCATCGTAGCCTCGCGGCGCTCGGGGCCGCCGCCGTTCTTTTCGCGACCGTGCCCGCCGCGCTCGGGGCAGAAGCCGCGAAGGCATCCGACTCCAAGGCCGCCGCCCTCATCGAGACGTACGAGGGAAAGACCGACCTCGCGGGCCTTGACGTAACTTCGACCTTCACGCTCATCCAGAAAAAGGAAGGCGAGGCCGACCGTGTCCTTCGCATACAGATCTATCGCCGCGACGCAGCCGACACCTTCACGCTCCTTTTTCAGTATCCCGACAGCGAAAAGGGAAAGGGCTACTGGCGGAGCAAGGACGATCTCTTTCTCTACCTTCCGACGACGAGGGAATTCGTCTACCGGAACCGAAAGGACGACGTGGGCGGCTCCGACATCCGCGCGGACCTCTTCGGGAAGCCGAACACCCTCGCGCAGTATTGGGTGAACCTCGCGGGAACCGCGAAGGTGTCAAGCTGGGACTGCGACGTCGTCAGGCTCGACGCGAAGAAGCTCGACGTCGCCTATCCGGTTCAGAAGATCTATTTCCGGAAGACCGATGGGCTTCCGGTAAAAACCGAAAGCTTCAGCGCGGGGGAAACCCTCCTTCGCACGACATACTTCGTCGACTATAAGGCGCTTCCCGGAGGGAAGTATATCTTCACGAAGATCCTCGCGATCGACGCGCTCGAAAAAGGACAGAAAACCTATCTCACGAACGAGGGCGTGGCCACCGACAAGATACCCGACTACACCTTCTCGAAGGCCTTCCTCGAGGAGAAGTCTCGATGACCGCGTGGGTAACGCACGCGTGGGCTAAACGCCTCTGCGCCGTCGCCGCGTTCGCGGCGCTTCTCGCGGCCTCGCGGTCGGGCGCCTTCGCGCAGACTCCCGCGGGCGAGGACCCGTTCGCGGACGGTGCCTTCGACGCGGCGACTGCGGCCGCGGTCGCCGGGACGGGAGGCGCGGCCGCAGCGAATCCTTCGTCCGGTACGGGCTCCGTCGCGAAGACCGAATACCTCGTGGGCGGGACCTTCCTCATCTCCGCGTCCTCGTGGTTCGGTCCAGGCATCGACGGATACGCCGCGTCGGGGTCGGCCTCCGGAAAGGCATTCGCAAAGGTTTCCGACGCGCGCGCGGGCGCGCTCTACGCCGCGGCCTCGGTGCGCGAGGTATTTTTCAAGGCGCTTTCGGGCGAGGATCTCGCCGCGCTCGGCCGGGCGGAAAGCCTCAACGACCCCACGATCGAGCTTGCCGAATTCCATTATTCCTTCGACGTCGGGAAGAAGACGTTCTTCCGGTTCGGAAAGCAGCTGCTTGCGTGGGGCCCGTCGGTGGTGTGGACGCCGGTCGATTTCGTCAACGCAGAAAAGGCCGACTTCTTCGCCGCGTTCGACGCCCGAGAGGGCAAGCCCGGGCTCAAGCTGCTCGTCCCCCTCAAGTCCTCGAACGTCTACGCGTTCGCCGATTTTTCGGGCCTCGTCGAGGACGGTGATACCCTTGCCCGCGATCCCGCGGATCGTTCCGCGTTTGCCGCTCGAGTCGATGCGACGCTCGTCGGATTCGAGTTTGGCCTTACCGGCTACGGGGGACCAAACCGGCAAGCGAAGGGAGGCTTCGACTTCTCCGGTCACCTCCTGGGTCTCGCGGCCTATGGCGAGGTTGCCGCGGGGCCGGAGACGACGGGTAATGACGCGTTTATCCAGGCATCCCTGGGCTTCTCGCGCCTGATCGGCGACTTGAAGAAATGGACGGTGTCGGGAGAGGGGTTCTATAACTCGCTCGGGGAAAAGCTCACGGGCGACGAGCTCGCGCTCGCGGTCGCCACGGGCGAAGCGCATCCGCTGTACGTCGGGCGGTATTACGCGTACGGGGCACTTAAGGGAACCGATCTTTTCTTTACCGGGCACGACGCGACGCTTTCCGTGACCGCCAATCTCACCGACCTCTCGTATCAGGCGCGCCTCGCGCAGGACATCGATGTTTCGGGAGCGCCTCCGTTCACCTTCATCGTGAGCTATCTCGGCGGCGGGAAGGATAAGGAGTTTACCTATGCGTCGGGGGATCATTCCTTCGAGCTTACCCTTCGGTCGACCATCAACTTTTAGGGGAGTATACATTCTCTTCGGGCGTCGCGATCGGGGGGAGGAAAAAAAAACGCGATCGGTCAGTTCGGTCGATCGATGCGTTCGCGGAGTTCCTGCCGGTTTGAGACGCCGAGCTTTCGGTAGACGTGCCGCGTGTGGGTCTTCGCCGTGTTCTCCGAGATGCAGAGCTTGTCCGCGATCTCCTTGTTGGAGAGGCCTTCGATAAGCAGTTCGTAAACCACCCGTTCCCGCCTGCTCATCTCCTCTTGAACGATTCCCTCAATCGCCTCGCCTGAGCTCGTCGATTCTCGCGCACGCGCGGCATCAGCGCTGATTCTTGAAGCCCAAATCACGAAGACGAGGGCGCTTGGCGCGAACACGAGGGTGGAGAAATCCCGGTGGATGCCGGGGACTAACCGAAAAATGTACAGGAGGTTGACCGCCAGGGGCACGGCGGTCGTCGTGACCCCAATGACGGTGATCGGCTTTCTCGTCCCCTTCTGGAGGAAGAACCCGCGAAAGACCAATGCCGTTCCGGCGATGTACAGGGTATAGGCATAGCTGATGTATATCCAGAACCACGGGCCGTAGCGGGTGACGCGATTAAAGAGAAACTGCCCGTCATGCTCGATATCGTTCGCGGCCCAAAGGAGGTGGAACGAGGTATTAGTCCAAGCGAGGGCAATCGTGATGATGGGGATGACGAGGAAGGCCGCCATAACGCCGGGGCGCTTAAAGTCGTCGGCGGTCTGGGTATATTCGGCGCAGGCGAGAAGCCAGCTGATCGGCACGAAGGTGAGGAAGGTGTAGGTTATGTGCGAGGCGAGGAGCAACGACGCGGCGGTTTTCGCGAGGAGCTCTACGATCGTAAAGACGATGACGAGCGTGACCGAGGTCATGAAGGGGATAAGCCACTGACTTTTCAGTTGATGGAGGTTTACGGTCGCGAATACGAGGCAAATCGCGACGAGGAAGAGCGCGAAAGGCGCGAGCACGAGATAGAGCCCTGATTGCGTCATGATGATAAGCCTTTTTAATTATCCTAGTTAGGCTAATCTTCGCATGGCGCAAAAAAAGGGTCAAGAGAAAAAGTGACGGCACTGGATACCACTCTGTGCCGTCACCTGCGGAGTTGGAGTTTTTTTACATATATTCTTAACTTGATGCCATGGTACCCCGGGTATACGGAAAGGGCAATCGGCGAAACGGGTGATTTTCGGGTGATTTTTTCCCCTTTTGACGCTTGTGCGCGTATCACCTTTGTGCAAAAGAGGCACCGGCACCTGAATGCGCGTTTCGTGCGGCGTCTATTCGGCAGATCCTTCTTATTCTCCATTGTCTTGACAATATGAACACTTGAGCATATATTCAACTATATGAATACTATACCAGATGATGATATGAGATCTGATGCGCTGGGAATCCCCGGCGAGACCGAGTCTGACGAGGATCGCTGCGGGGTCGCCTGCGTGCATGAACGAGAGGTCGCCCATGCCCGGTCGCTTATGCCGGACGACGGGCTGCTCGGCGAGCTGGGGGATTTTTTCAAAACCTTCGGGGATAGTACCCGAATCAGGATAGTCGCGGCCTTGATCGGCGGAGAGCTCTGCGTCTGCGACATTGCGGCCGCCCTCGACATGACGGTATCGGCGGTTTCGCATCAACTCAGGGTCTTGAGGCAGGCAAAGGTCGTCCGCACCCGGCGGGACGGCAAGCAGATCTACTACTCGATCGAGGACCAGCACGTCGGGATCCTTTACTCGGTCGCGCTCGAGCACTTGCGGGAGGGCCGGTAATATGGGATGCGCATGCGGCCATTGCGGGACGGAATGCCCCGCCGAAAAAAGAACCGATTCCCCCGTGGGGAAACGCGCGACGCTCGAGGTTCGCCTCCTCGCCGCGCGGTTCACGCTCGCTGCTATCCTTTTCGCGCTCGCCGTAATCCTCGGCGTCGCGTTTCCGTCACTCGCGTCGAGCGCCCCGTACCTCACGCGCGGGATCTTTATCCTTTCCTGGCTCGTCGCGGGGTATCGCGTCGCGCTAAACTCCCTCAGGAACATCCGGAGGGGAGAGGTCTTCGACGAGAACTTCCTGATGACCGTCGCGACGGTCGGGGCTTTCGCCATCGGGCAATGGTCCGAGGGCGCCGCCGTGATGCTCTTCTATAATCTCGGCGAGATGGTGCAGGAATCCGCGGTCAACCGCTCAAGGCGATCGATCGCCGACCTCATGGACGTGAGGCCCGATTCCGCGCGTCTCGACGCGGACGGAAGCGTCGTGAGCCCTCAGGCGGTTCCCGTCGGGACGCTGATCCGCGTGCTACCCGGCGAGAAGGTCCCGCTCGACGGCTCGGTCGTCGGGGGCTCCTCGTGCTTCGACACCTCGCGCCTCACGGGGGAAAGCGCGCCTCGCGACGTGGGTCCGGGGTCCGAGGCCCTCGCGGGTTTCGTGAACGGCTCCGGCCTCCTCGTTATCCGCACGACCGCCGCGTATGAAAAGACCGCCGCCGCGAAGATGCTCGCGCTCATCGAGGGCGCGCAAAACCGAAAGGCGCGCGCGGAAAAGCTCATCACGACCTTCGCGCGCGTGTATACCCCGATCGTCACGATCGGCGCCGTTCTCCTCGCGCTCGTTCCGCCCGTCGTCCTCTGTCTCGCGGGCGCCGGGCCCGCGCTCGGCTGGTCCGCGTTCTCGCCTTGGGTATCGCGCGCGCTCGTGTTCCTCGTCATATCCTGCCCCTGCGCGTTCGTCATCTCCGTGCCGCTCGGCTTTTTCGGCGGCATCGGCGGGGCCGCGCGCGCCGGTATCCTCGTGAAGGGAGCGGACTTTATCGACGCGCTCGCCAAGGCGAAGGCCGTCGTCTTCGACAAGACGGGCACGCTCACGCGCGGCTCGTTCGCCGTCACGCGCCTCGAGCCCGCCTCGGGCGTCGAGCCGCGGGATCTCCTCGCGCTCGCCGCGTCGAGCGAGGCTAACTCGACGCACCCAGTCGCCGTCGCGATCGGGGAATACGCCAAGCGCGAGGGCGTTATAGTCGATGCTGATTCAATCGCGGATTACGAGGAGCACGCGGGCTACGGCTTGAGCCTTTCGCTCGCGGGATCAGCGGTCATCGCGGGCTCTCGGCGGCTCATGGAATCGCGCGGGGTGTCCGGGCTTCCGGACAAGGGTTCCGACGCGGGCACCGTCGTCGAGTTCGCCCGGGACGGCCGGTACGTCGGCCGCGTTCTCCTCGGGGACGAGCCGAAGGAAGAGTCTGCTCTTGCGGTGCGCTCGCTTCGCGCGCTCGGCGTGGCCGACGTCGTCATGCTCACCGGCGACGGCGAAAGCGCCGCCGGTTCGGTCGCGCGCGCGGTGGGCATCGCCGAATATCGCTCGTGCGTCCTCCCGCACGAAAAGGTCTCGCTCTTCGAGGCGGTGAGCGACCGGGTAAGGGCCGCCCATCGCGGCGGGACCACGCTCTTCGTCGGGGACGGCATCAACGACGCACCGGTCCTCGCGCGCGCCGACGCGGGAATCGCCATGGGCGCCATGGGGAGCGACGCCGCGATCGAGGCGGCCGACGTCGTCTTGATGAACGATAGCCCGCTCCTCGTCGCCGAGGCGATCAGGTCGGCTCGCTGGACGCGGCGTATCGTCGCCGAGAACATCGTCTTGTCGTTCGCGATCAAGCTCGGCTTTCTCGCCCTAGGCGCCTTCGGCTTCGCGACCCTTTGGGAAGCGGTCTTCGCCGACGTCGGGGTCGCGCTCCTCGCGACGCTCAACTCCCTTCGCGCGCGAAGAATCCCTCAGGCGCGCGGGCGAGCAGAGCGTCGGGTCTGATTGCGCGGGCGCGATCCGCTTTGAAAGTTCGCGCCCCGTTTCGTTATACTTAAAGCGAAACCGAGGCTTGAGCCTTCTCGATGGAGGATACCGCCATGCGTCGTCGAGGTTTAGCGATTCTCCTTGCGGCACTCGCGCTGATCGGAGGCGCGGCCCTCGCGGTTCGCGTTCGCGCGTCTCCGCGCCCTGAAGGGCGCGAGGCGGTTATTCGCGACGATGATCCGTATTGCGCGCGCGTCGCCGCTTTCGTCAGCGGCCTGGTTCCCGATCCTGCCTCGTACGCCGCGCGATGCCTCGCGGAGGGCATTGCGGAAGCGTCCTCGCTTGCCGATGCCTCGGCCGATAGCGCGCGGCCGATCGATAGCGCGCGCATCGATCGCGTCGATGCGAGACTCCGGTTCGCCCAGGCGCTGTATCCGGAAGGTTCTGCCGAATACAGAATCGCGATGGCCTACCGAATCGTACTGCGCCTCTATCAAAAGGCCTTGGACGAGGGGGTGACCAACCGGGCCGACTGGCCGCGATTGCATATCGCGAACGGGGCTCCTTCGGCGCGAAGCGCCTTTCTCGTTCACGGCTTTTCAGCGACGCCGCGGCAACTCAAGCGACAAGCGGACTTTCTCGCCGCGCGCGGCTTTAACGTCTTTACCGTGCGGCTTACCGGTCACGGTGGAGACGCGCGGCTCCTTGCCTCGGGCAACTATCGGGACTGGCTCGCGGACGGCGAGACCGCGTATCGCGTCGCGAGTCTCATCGGCGACGCGGTGTACGGGTTCGGAAACTCGATGGGCGGGGCGATCGTCCTACACGTCGCGACGGGACATCCAGTGGCCGGCATCGGCGTCGGCGCCCCGGCCCTGTATCTCAAGAATCGCCTCGCGGAAACATACGCGCTCGACGCGCTCGCGGACCTCGCGCGGATCCCTTTCATCGGAACACTTTTCCCGGGCGTGACCTTTGACGACGAGTATGGGTACCATACGGTTCCTCAGCCGTATGGCGCGATCCTCGAGGAACGCAAACTGGCCTGGGCCGTTCGCCGCGAACTCCATGCGCTTTCCTTCCCGCTCTTTGCCGCCTGGAACGCGGGAGACGATACCATAGACGCCGATCGATGCATCGCGTTCCTCGGATCCCTTCCCGCGACGGCATCGGTCACGTTACGCGAATATCCCGGGCACGGCCATACCCTTTGGGACGTGGCAACGAGGCCGATCGGCGGCCATGAGAGCCTCCTCGGTCAGACAGATCGAATGGAACGGTACTTTCGCGAAAGCGTCGAATATACCTGCGGCGCGGGGGGACAGGAGAAATAGCGTCGGTTTTAACGAAGCAAAAAAAACCGCCTGAATGAACTTCAGGCGGCTGCATCAACCCATAGGGGTCGTTATCGTTCTATTAATAGCGATCGTTATTGCGGGGTTTATCGATGGACTCGTTAACCTTGAGCTGGCGTCCGTCGAGGGTCGTTCCGTTCAGCGCGGCGATGGCGGAACGGGCTTCGTCCTCGGTTCCCATCTCAACGAACGCGAAACCCTTAGAGCGGCCGGAGTCGCGGTCTACGATGGTCCGCGCCGAGAGTACCTTCCCGTGAGCCGAGAAGAGGTCAAAAAGGCTCGCGTCGCTCGTTTCGTAGCTGAGGTTTCCCACGTAAATTTTCTTGCCCATTATGGCATCCTTCATCCGATATGTTCGACCGGATTTATAAAAAATATGCTTATCTAATGATAGGCGAAATGGGTTCTAACCTGTTTGTCCGGTTAAAAAGCAATCAGGATGAACGTCCACTCGCCCTATAGTAGCATTTTACGCATACTCTGTCCCGTCTTTTGAGCCCCTTTTCGCGGATAATCGGCATTGTAGGGGATTTCGTGCCTTTTTTTCGGCGATGTGACCTTCCTGCGGGCCGAGTGCGACCGCGATCCTGATTGCATCGTCATGAAACCCGATGGGGGCCTCAGGCTTCGCCTGCCGGGCTTTCCGCTTGTAGTCCCGTCCCGGTTCCCGGTCCGGGAGCTACCGCTTCAATCCCTGGCCCGGGGATGATTCTCTCTCGGCGATGGGACTTCGCTCTGGTCGCGCACATCGTGTGCGCTCCCGACGCGCCGC
>DAOPYF010000042.1:0-14726 GCA_035352735.1 Treponemataceae bacterium
CCGCGCTCGTCGTACTCGGGGTCGTCCGCCGAGAGCGAGGGAAAGGGATGGTCGACGCCGAAGGTCTTCGGGTTCTGGAGGTGCGCGATGAGCTTTTCGGCCTTATCCTCGTTCGGGATCTCCGCGAGGAGGGGCCAAAAGCCCGCGATCGTCTTCGGGGGAAGGCGCTTCTCGTCGTCGTCGATGTCGTGGTAAAAGCCCGTGTCGGCGTCCCACATAAGGGAGTTGATGCGCGTCTTGAGCGAGAAGTACTGCCGCTTATACTGAAAGGAAAGGTCCTTGTCGTTCAGGATATCCCCGAGCGCGGACATATAAAGGGCGTTGATCGCGAGCGCGGTGTTGAAGTCGACGAGGTACGCGGCCTTCTTGCGGGGCGAGTTCGTCATCGTCGTTGCGGCGAGGGGAACCTTGTAGAGCCCGTTCTCCTTCTTAAAGGTCGCGTCGATCCAGGTCATGTACTTCTGGAGCGCCGGCATGATGTCCTTGATGCGCTTCTTGTTCGCCGACTTGTGGAAGAGGTTGTATTCCGCCCACGCGAAAAGAGGCATCCCGATGCCCTCGGGATTATCCTTGGAAAGGACCGGGTCGCCGGTCAGGAGGTTATATTTCCAGCGGATCGCGCCCGAATCCTCCTGATGCTCGTAAAAGAAATCGAGGAGCTGGTTCGCGTGATAGTTTCGGTTCGAGTACACGAAGAAAAAGGACGAAAAGATCGTTTCAAACTGATAGATGATTGAATCGTCGCCGTCGGGATAGATAAAATAGCCATCGGGAGAGAGACCTTTGACCTCGGGAGTTACCCAATAGTCCTGGATCCACGCCCAACTGCGGTCATATATATCGACAAAGTCCTGGTCGTAGAAATGAACTTTGGGGAAATCACGCTTATTCACACAAACTCCTTCTGGCTAACGAAAAAATGCCGTGTCAATTTTTAAGTATATCATATTTGAGTGTAAAATTATATACTACGACGGCAAAAACCTTCATTGGAGGGCGAGATGTACCAATCCCGCGTGTTTCTCGAGGTTCGCATACTGGTTTCCACGACGGAAAAGGCGTTCTGCGGCTGCCATATCGGCGCGAAGGCGGGCACGTGCCCTATTTGCCGGCGCGAAGCCGGCTCGCTTCCGGTTATCAACCCACTCGCCGCACGAAGCGCATATACCCTCGCGCACGCCCTTGACTGCACCCTCGCGGAAACCGCTCCCTACGAGCGTCCGACGGGAAGCCCGTCCCTACCCGCCCAATACAGCCTCTCGGGAGCCTCGGTAAAGATCGCCTCCGGCGGCTTCATGGACATCGAGTTCCACCGCCGGAAAAAAAGGATCCCGATCCAAGAGGTCAGGCTCGAGGAAGACGCGGGGCGACTCACCCACGTGAACGGCAAGACGAAGATGGACTACGCCCAGGCGGGAGCCCCCAACATCCGCATCCGAACCGGCGCGGACTTCGAGCTCGGCGAGGAAGCCGAAATCTTCCTCACGGAGCTCAGGCGGCGCATCCAATACATGGGCATCCTGAAAGGGGTGCCGCTCGAGAGCGTGATCCGGTGCAACGCGTACGTCGCGCTCGCCCGCTACCCCGAGGCCCCGGACTACACGGTCAAGCTCCGCAACCTCAACTCCTTCAACTTCGCGCGAAAGGCGATTAACGCCGAGCTCCACCGCCAGGAGGAGATCCTCTCCTCGGGCGGCGCCGTCGTCTCCGAAAGCCGGCTCTGGAACGAACGACAGGACCTCACCGAATTCTTCCAGAGCCGAGAGTCGGTATCCGACGTGAAGACGCTCCCGATCGAGGGTGCCGCGCCGTACCGCTGCTCGCCGACCCTCCTCGCCGAGCTCAGGGCCTCGGCCATCGAGCATCCGTCGGAGCGGCAAAACCGTCTCATCGCGAGCTGGGGGCTTTCCCGCGCGCGGGCCGAGTTTATCTGCGACGAAAAGTCGCGCGCCGACTTCTTCGAGGAAACGATTCAGGCGGGCGCCGACGCGATGGACACCGCGCACTGGCTCATGTCCGACGTCACGGGAATCCTCCGCAAGGAGGGAAAGACCGTCCAAGAATCGCCGCTTTCGCCCCGGCGCTTCGCGGCCATCCTCGGGCTCTATCACGCGGGAACCATCAACAGCCGCATCGGCAAGCTCCTCCTCCAGGCCGTCATCGAGACCGACAAGGACCCCGACGAGCTCATCCGGGAGCACAACTGGAACCTCATCTCGGACGCGGAGCAGCTTCGCGCCCTCGTGCAAAAGGTCGTTCAGGAGAACCCGCCCGAGGCGGGTCGCCTCCGCGAGGGGGACATGGCCCCGCTCGAGTTCCTGACCGGCATCATCATGAAGCGGACGCGGGGGCTCGCCGACCCGACCGCGGTCAAGGGGCTCCTCAAGGAGGAGCTCCGCATCAGCCTCGTGTACGTGCTCGCGATGGGCGGCACGATCTCGGGGAACCTCGAAGGCGGCGAGATCTCGGGCGGCGACGGCAAGATCCTGAAGACCATGCTCCTCCCCGAGCACGGCGAAAGCCACGTGAGCATCGAGACGGTCGCGACCGAGCGGCTCCTCAGCGAGGAGATCCAGCCGGCCGACTGGGCGGCGCTCATCCACGCGGTCGCCTCCCGCATCGCGTCGGGAACGGCGGCGGGCATCGTCATCACCCACGGCACCGATACCCTCGCGTACACCGCGCCGCTCATCTACTGGCTCTTCGCCGACTCACCCGTGCCGATAGTCCTTACCGCCTCGTCCACCGCGCCGGCGCCGACGCTCGCCGAGGGGCAGACCGACGAGGCACGAAGCAACCTCAACCGCGCGATCGCGCTCGCCCGCGAAAAGGACAAGGGCGTCTACGTTGTCTTCGGGGAACGCGTGCTCTCGCCCATCAACCTCAAATTCCTCCGCGCGACGGCGTCGGGATTCACGAATTGGAATATGGCCGAGCCGATCCACTCGGGCGTCGGGCTCCTCGCCGGGTATCAGGACACCGATCCCTACGTCATGAGCCAAATCCTCTCCGAGGCCGCGGACCGAATGTACCTCTGCCGCGTCTTTCCGGGCTTCCGCGCGGACAGGCTCCTTTCGCTCGTCGACGCGGGCGTGTCGCATTTCTTCCTCGAGCTCTTCGAGAAGGGAACCGGCAGCATGAAGGACAGCCCCTACTCGCTCAAGGCGCTTTTGATTCAGGGCCGGAAGAAAGGCGCGCGGTTTTACTGTACCTCGCAGCAGGAAGGCGTCCTCGATTTCTCGGGCTACTCGACCGCCCGCCGTATGTGGCGCGAGGGGGCGATCCCCATGGGATCGCTCACGACCGAAACGGCAATCGCGCTCTACCTCGCGGCGAGCCTCGTGTGCGACACGGCCGAGGAACTCGACCAGATCATGGAATCCTCGGGCCAGGACTGAGCCGGCCGAGAGGCGCGAAGCGCAAACGCTCGCGCCGAGGGACGAACCGCCGCGGGGGAGATCCCGTCGCCGGGAGAAATCCGCCAGGCAAAGCGCGCGATCAATGCGTATAAAAAAAAGGCGCCCGCCTTCAAATCGAAGCGGGCGCCTTTTTTTATCGCACGGACCTTCTTGAGAGATCAGTAGCCGTTCCCCGCGGAGGAAGAATCGTTACCGGAGCCGTCACCGGCGGGCTGAGCGTCATCGGAGGAGGCAGCCTTGTCCTGCGCGGAGCCCGCGGGGCTAAACCAGATCACGACGTCCTCGTTCTCGGCCTTGTGCCGCATCTTCAGGAAAAGGGTGCCGGTCTCGGGGTCGTATTTATAGCCCGAGGAGTTGTACGACTCGAACCGGGGGTCGGTATGGAAATCCATGCCATAGATTTGGATGCGACCGAAGGGCTTGATGCCCCTGATGACCATATAGTGCGTATCCCCCTGGGGAAAGCTCGCGGTGATCCGCATCGAGTCCGCAGAGGGCTTGGCGATCTGCACGGAACGCGCGCACGTCCACGCCCAAACGCCCGGGCCGGCCTGCGAGGCGAGCGAGAGGGCGTGGGGATACCAGGTATTGTCGGTCACGACGAGCGGATAGAGGGTCGCGGGGGAAAGCATCTGGTCGCCCTGGGCGATGATCCCGGTCTTTTCGTTTCCGTCGCCGGCGAGGGTGAACTGCGCGGGCAAGACCGCCTGATCGCCGGCGAACGCGACGAGGGAGGTGACGATGAGCCTTCCGACGGACGTCCACGACGCCCGCTCGGGGGCCGAGGAACCGTAGCGAATGAGCACGGATGCGACCCTGAGGGAGCCGCGCGTATCGATCGTCTTTCCGTCATCCGAGACGTAGAGCTTGTCGTCGATCTTCACGAGCGTCGCCTTGATCCTCCGCTCGCAGGATTCTCCGAGCGCGGGGAACGAGGACTGCCCATCGGGCGCGTATTTCGGATAGTCGAGCGAAGCCTCGAGGATGCCCGCGGCCTGGACGGCCGAGACGGACTCCGTGTTCAGCCCGCTCGCCACGCGCACGAGATCGCCGAGGAGTATCGCGCTTCCCCGGTCGACGAGATACGGGACAAGGGAGGGAAACTCGAAGACGGCGGGGTTATTCTCCGTGAGCTTCCGCGAAAGGGCCGATCGGTCCTCGCGCTCCTTCGCGACGAGCCCGTTCCAGGTTCGTTCGAGGTTGTTGAGGTAAACGTTGGTCAGGTAGGTTCGGGACGATCCGTTCCGATAGGATTCCGGTATCGACTCGATGGCGGCCTGGTACATCCCGATTCGGGCCATTTCGGCGATATACGCCGCGACGAGCGGCTCGCTGAAGCGCTCGTCCTGGACGGAGGTCTTGAACGAGGCAAGGGACGCGGCCGCGAACTTCTCGACCGCCTTTTGGTAGGCCGCCTGCGAGGCGCCGGGAATGCCGCCAAGTTCGTCGACGGCGAGACCCTTCGCGGGAATCCAAGTCTGATAGCTCACGACGGGATCGGCGGCGGAAAGGGCGAGCCGGCGGACCGAGGAGGAATCGAGCGGGGTCGACGGCTGGGCTTCGGAACCCGAGAAATAGAACTGCTTCTTCCCGACGCTCACGAGGGTCAGGTTGTCCTTTTTCTCGACGCGCGCGCTTCGCGTCGTCTTGTACGGAAACGCTATTTTCTGGTATTTTGAGGAGAGCGACGCGGTTATGGTCAGAACGTCCGAATCCCCCCGCTTCTCCGGGGAAAAGGTAACCGCGACGTCGCCGGCAAAGCGAATGGTCACCGAGGCGGAGCCCCGGTCAATACCCGCAAGCTTGAGGGGAACCGGGGAGCCGTCATCCGCCCAGGCGCGAAGGGAGTTTTTCTCGTCGACGAAGAAATCAAGGCCATTGACCGCGATATGGAGGGGCAACAGCGGCCGTTGGGTGCCGGTTTCGTCGGTTTCCATCGTGCCGGTTACCATCATCGAGTCGAGGGAGATGGAAAAAGCGTTTCCGTTGGTAAATTGTACCGCCAGAATGCCGAAAATGATGCATGCGTACAGTAGGGAAAGCAGAAAGATTCTGCGGGATAGATGCTTCGTCATTTGCCTGAGAGTGTAGCTTAAAGGGCTCGACTAAATCAACGTCTTCGAGAGGATGCCATGCGAATATCAGTAGCCACAGTGTGTTGTACCGCGACCGTTTTCTTAGCGGTTTGCCTCGGTTCGTGCAAGACCACGCCGCCGGCGGCGGGCCCGACCGGCCCGGCAGTGACCGAAAAACCCGTCGAAAAGCCCCAGAAAAAGGAATTCACCCGAACCGGCTTCGCCACCGACCTTGAAGCCCTCCTTTCCGCGGGGAAATACGACGAGGCGATCGCGCTCTTCGACGCCGTTCCCCAGCCCGACGCGTCGGACCTTTCGATCCAAAAGCTCAAGCTTTCGGTCCTCATCTCCGCCGGGAAGCTCGCCGACGCGGGAACCCTCGCGACGACCCTTGAGACCGCCAATCCCAATAATACGGATATCCTGTACATGCAGGCGGTTCTCGCCCTCGCCCGCGGAGACGCGGCCGCGCGGACGTCCTATCTCAACCGGATCATCAAGATCGATTCGGCTAACGCCGAGGCCCTTACCGCCCTCGGTCTCGACTATTACTCGAAAAAGAACTACCCCCAGGCGAAGAGCCTCCTCGTCAAGGCGATCGCCGCCGACCGGACCAACACCGAGGCGCTCATCGGGCTCGCGCGGGTCTATTATATGGAAGACGAACTCCCGAAGGCGGGCGATACCCTGAACCTCGCCATCGAGCGCGAACCGAACAATAGCATCATCTGGGCCGAGCGCGCGCGCATCAAATCGGAGACGAACGACCTCCCCGGCGCCCTCAAGGATATCGAGAAGGCCGTCAGCCTCGACCCGGACATCTACAGCCACCGCATCGACGCGGGGTCCTACTACATCACCGCCGGAAAGCAGAAAGAGGCCCGAGACGCGTTCACGCAGGCGATCCGGATACAGCCGAATCACTACCTCGCCTATATCTACCGCGCGGGGCTCAACGATGACCTCGGAAACGCCGACGAGGCGCTCTCGGATTACGAGACCGTGTGCCGCCTCTATCCGCAATACTGGTACGCGTCCGAAAGCCTCGGCATCCTCCGCTGGGGCAAGGGCGACTGGGCGGGCGCGCGGGAATGCTTCGTCCGCGCGCTTCAGTATAACCCGGCGAACGCGTCGTACGCGCTCATGCTCACCCTGTGCTACTACCGCGAGGGAAAGAACGACGAGGCGAAGGCCTTCATGGCGAAATACATGACGACCCTTGACCGCGAGAAAACCGAGTACTACGTTTGCCGGCTCTTCGTCGACCGATCGGGCGACGCCGACGTGCTTAACCGCATAACACACGAGAAGAACCCGAACGACCGAAACCGCATGCTCTTCTATTCCGCGATGTACTACGACCTCTTTCAGAGCAAGGAGATCGCGCAGAAGTACTACCAAGAGGTCCTTTCCACCGAGGTGCCGAGTTTCTTCGAGTACCGCCTGAGCAAGTGGGCCCTCGCCGACATCGAGCGGGACGCGGGAAAGGCGAACGGTTCCGCTGACGGCGGCGCGAAGGCGTCCCCGGCGCGGACCGGCGAGAAAGCGGGGAATGAAGCTGTCAAGGGATAGCGCCGAACCCAGTACCGGCGCCGAATCAAGCGGCGGCGCCGAGCAGGAAGCGGGGCACAGCCCCTTCGAGTCCCTGCTCTCGGTCCTTACCGCAAAACGCCCCGTCCTCATCCAGACCCACGACTTCCCGGATCACGACGCCGTCGGCGCGGCCTTCGCTCTCCGCGAGCTCCTCGCCCGCCGGGGCTTCGCCTGCTCGATCGCCTACGGCGGGACGATCCAAAGCATTTCCCTTTCCGAAATGATTAAGGAACTCAGCATCGAGCTCGTTCCCTTCGACGGCGCGCGCGAGGCGCCGGGAGAGGCGCAGACGATCGTCGTCGACGGCTCGCCCGCCTCGGGAACCGTCCGCACGGTCGCGGGACGCCTCACGGCGGTCATCGACCATCACCCGGCGCGGATGCGGCTTTCGGTCCCCTTCGCCGACGTCAGGACCGACGTGGGCTCGTGCGCGGCCATCGTGTGGACCTACTGGAAGGAAGCGGGCGAGGAACCCGAAGGGGCGGCGGCGACCGCGCTCCTCGCGGGCATCCAGCTAGACACAGACTTCCTTTCCCGGCGCGTCAGCAAAACCGACCTCGATGCGCACCACGACCTCTTCTTCCGGGGAAACCACGAGCTCGCACGCGCGATCGTGCGCACCTCGCTCAGCGTCGACCAACTCGCCGACATCGCCCGCGCGTTCTCCTCGGTGCGGGTCTCGGGCGGCGCGCTCCTCGCCGAGGTATCGGGGGATTATCAGGCGGAACTACTTTCCGTACTGGCCGATTTTCTGCTACGCTTGCGGGAAGTCAGCTTTGTCGTCGTGATCGAGGTCAGAGGGCCGGAGTTCAGGCTTTCGGCGCGGACCCGCGATCGCGCGATCGATACCGGCCATGTCATCCGGCATGCGCTCGCCGGGATCGGCTCGGGCGGAGGCCACCCGCACATGGCGGGAGGGATCATCAAGCCCGAGCGCTACCCCGGAGGGGACGCGTTCCTCGCGAGGATCGTGGACGAAATAGCGGCATGCAGGAGCCAAGAATGAAAGAAACCATTAAACGCATCCAGGCGGGAGGTCGCGAGATCATCCTCGTCGGGACCGCGCATATCTCCAAGGAAAGCATCGAGGAATCAGCCAACGCGATCAGGACCGAGCGTCCCGATTGCGTGTGCGTCGAGCTCGACGAAGGCAGGCTTCAGGCCCTGAAAAACGAGAAGGGCTGGCAGGAGCTTGACGTCATCAAGGTGCTCAAGGAAGGCAAGGGATTTCTCCTCCTCGCGAACCTCGTGCTCTCGTCCTTTCAGCGGCGCATGGGCGCGGACGTCGGGGTGAAGCCCGGCGACGAGATGAAGGAAGCCCTCCGCGTCGCCGAGGAAGAGGGAATCCCGACGGCCCTCGTCGACCGCCCGATCCAGGTGACCCTCAAGCGCGCGTGGGCCAAGAACAGCCTCTGGGGCAAGGCGAAACTCCTCGCGACCCTCGTCGGAAGCGCCTTCTCGGACGACGAGATCAAGGCCGAGGACATCGAGGAACTCAAGGACTCAGGCGCGATGGACGGAATGATGGCCGAGCTCGCGAAGGAACTCCCCGCGGTCAAGGAAGTCCTCATCGACGAGCGAGACCGCTATCTCGCGAGCCACATCTGGGAGGCGAAGGGAAACAAAATCGTCGCCATCCTCGGCGCCGGGCACCTTCCCGGAACGGAAGCCATCATCAGGGAACTCGCCGAAGGCGCTCGCGATCCCGACACGCACGACATCGCGGAGGTGCCGCCCAAGGGCATCGGCTCAAAGATCGCCGGATTGGCGATCCCCGTCATCATCGTCGGGCTCATCGTGGCGGGATTCTTCACCGGCGGCGTGAACGCGTCCCTCGGGATGCTCCTCCATTGGTTCCTGTGGAACGGAAGCCTCGCGGCGCTCGGCGCCCTACTCGCCCTCGGCCATCCCCTCGCGATCATCGTCGCCTTCGTCGGCGCGCCCATCGCGACCGTCAACCCGGTGCTCGCCGTCGGCCTCTTCTCGGGCGTCGCGCAGGCATGGGTCCGAAAGCCGCAGGTGCGCGACATGGAAAGCCTCGCGAGCGACGTGTCGACCGTTCGCGGCTTCTACCGCAACCGGATCGCGCACGTCCTTCTCGTCTTCTTCCTCTCGAGCCTCGGCGGCGCGATCGGCAACTTCATCGCCGTCCCCTCGCTCGTGTCGAGCCTCATGGTCAAGTAACCGACCTCGATCGCGCCTAAGGAGGGGATCCCCGTGGCAACGCAAAAAGAAGTGGCAAAGCTCGCGGGCGTCTCGTTCATCACCGTGAGCCGCGTCGTCAACAACGAGCCGAACGTCAGGGAAGCGACCCGCGCGCGGGTGCTTCGGGCGATACACGAGCTCGGCTATTTCCCGAGCTTCGCGGGAAAGGCACTGAACACCGGGCGCAGCGACACGATCGGAGTCATGACCCCGGCGCGCTTCGGCGAGAACATGGAGAACAACTACCTTCTCTACGTTCTCCGGGGAATCGAGCAGGCGTGCCGCGAGTCCGGTCAAGACATACTCATATCCCCGATCTCCGAGGACGACCCCAACTTCGACTACCTCAGGCCCTACCGCCAGCGCAAGGTCGACGGGATGATCTACGTGAGCCTCAAGGCGATGCCCGACGAGATGGTCAAGGACATCGAGGAATTGAGCATCCCGTGCGTCGTGCTCGCCGACCGCCCCGAGCACGAGGGGATCTCCTGGGTCGACACGGCGAACGAAGAAGCCGCGTTCGAGACGACCAAGCGGATATGGGAGGCGGGCCACCGGCGCATCGCCTTTTTGGGGATGATTCCCGACATCTACAACCCGAACGTGACCGACCGCGAGCGGGGCTTTCGCCGCGCGATTCGCGAGCTAACGGGCCGCGAGGCAAGCGAGGGCATGATCATTCGGAGCGATTACAGCAAGACCGAAAGCCGAGCGGCGCTCGAGCGCGTCCTCGCAAACCCGGACGCGCGACCCACGGCGGTCTTCTGCTCTACCGACAACAAGGTGCTTGCGGCCGTCGGCGCGGCGCGCGAGCTTGGGCTCTCGATACCCGAGGACCTCTCGATCGTCGGCTTCGACGGGTTCCTCAAGGATTCGCAGATCTCGCCCACCATCGCCTCAAACGAGCAACCGCTCGCCGAGATGGGGCGGCGCGCGGCGGAGGTTCTCCTCGAGCGCATCGCGAAACCGGACCTCCCCAAGCGGGAGATCGTCTTCCCCGTCACCTTCTTGCCCGGCGGAAGCCTCTCGGGCCCCAAGGCCTAATCAGTAATTACCGGCGGCGTACGCGACCCATCCGCCCGCCTTCACGAGCGCGGCCTCGAACTCGCCGAGCTTAAAGGCATACGAGCGCTCGACGCGAGAGCCGTCCTTGCCCGTCGCGGAAAAGGAAAGCTTTCCCGCGGCGATGTCGACCGCAAGCGACGTATCGAGCGACGCGAAGGTTTTAAAGACATCGTCTATGTCGGCGGACGAAAGCTCGGTCGCGATCATCCCGCAGTTATACATGTTCTGCCGAAAGATGCGCGCGAAGCCCTCGGCGACGACGATCTCGATCCCGTTCACCTCGAGCGCCCAGGGCGCGTGCTCCCTGCTCGAGCCGCAGCCGAAGTTCGCGCGCGTCACGATCGCGGTCTTTCCCGCGATGTCCGCCTTCGGGCTGAAGCCGGAAAGCTTCAAGTCCTCGAGGCAATAGGGCTTCAGCGCGGCCTTCGAGATCTCGGTGAGGTATTTCGCCGGAATGATCTCGTCGGTATTGATGTCGCTCCGGTCCAGGAACAAAACCTTTCCGTTAAAGTTCTTCATCGTCGTCTCCTTCTTACTATTTGTTTCGGGCGGCTCGCGGGGCTTCTCGCCCCGCGACCGGGCCGGCTTCGGGCTCCGGCCTTTCGGCCTCCGGTTCGCGCGCGCGCCGCGCGCGCGGAACCAGGGTTCGGGCGTCAGCCCGAACCACGCCCTCCGCGTCCCTGCCGCGAAGAGCGCCGTCACCGCGTCGCGGTGAAAAAAATTCTCCTAAACGGGAAGAGCACCGACCCGTCCGCGCGCACGGGATACGCATCGCGCGCTCGAGCGAGCACGTCGCCCTTGAACGCCTCTCGCTCCGCATCGCCTTCGAGCCTATCGAGCCACGGCCGCATGCCGGTGCCTGAGTACCATTCGACGAGGCGCTCCTGAGTGTCCATCCGGTGCCAGTACGTGGTTTCCCAGATATCCGACGCGAGACCGAGCGACGAAAGCTCGTCGTGGTAGAACTCAGGCTCGCGGTATCGCATCGCGTCGTCGAGACCGGCGAAGCGCCCGGGGCCCTGCCAGGAATCCGCCGCGGATTTCAGCGCGAGATGGAGCGGCGAGGCGCCGTTACCGGGGACCTGCACCGCGATCGCGCCGCCGGGCGCGAGCCAAGAAGCCATGCGCTCGAGCAGGGCCTTCTGATCGGGCACCCACTGAAGCATCGCGTTCGAGAACACGAGATCGAACTTGCGGTCGCAATCCCATGCGCTTACGTCGGCGACGACCCACTCCGCGCGCGTACCGGTCTTCCGCGCGCTTGCGATCATCTCGGGAGAGCTGTCGAGCCCGAGGATCGCGGCGTGAGGAAAGCACTCCGCGACGACGGCCGTCGAGTTTCCGGGCCCGCAGCCGAGATCCACGACGCCGAGCGACTCCTCTCCTTCGGCGCGGATCCGACCCGCAAGGCACGAGCGGGCGCGGATCGCGAGATCCCGCGCGGGCCGGGTCCGCTCATCGGCGAACTTCAGGTATAAATCGGGATTCCAGCTCGGCACGGTATACTCTCCTTAACTACTTGTCTTTCATGAGGTCGCCCGCCTCGGTTATCGTTCCCGCGACGGCCGTGGCGGCGGCGCTCGCCGGGCTCATGAGGTGGACGGTGCCGCCCTTTCCCATGCGCCCGAAGAAGTTGCGGTTCGTCGTCGACGCGCACACCTCGCCCTCGGCGAGCACCCCATTCGACATGCCGAGGCACGCGCCGCACGTCGGGTTCGTCACGCAGAACCCTGCGTCCATGAAAACCTGGATGATGCCTTCCTTGAGCGCCTGCCGGAAGACGGCCGGGGTCGCCGGGCTCACGATGCCGCGGACGCCGGGGGCGACGGTCTTCCCCTTGAGCACGCACGCGGCCTCGCGGAGGTCCTCGATGCGGCCGTTCGTGCAGCTGCCGATGTAGACCTGGTCGACCTTCGTGCCCGCGAGCTCCTTGATCGTCTTCACCTGATCGGGCTTGTAGCCGAAGGTCGCGACGGGCGTAAGCTTCGCGCAGTCGATCGTATGGACCGCGTCGTACTCGGCGTCGGGATCGGAATGCCATTTCTTGAAATCGGCGAGCGCCTCGTCCTTCGTCTTGTAGGTCCTGTCGCCCTCGGGACCGATGAACTTCCAGAGGTAGTCGACGGTCACCGCGTCGGGCATGCAGACGCCCGAGGTGCCGCCGGCCTCTATCGCCATGTTGCAGAGGGTCATGCGGCCTTCCATCGACATCGACTCGACCGCGCTTCCCGCGAACTCCATCACCTTGTTCGTCGCGCCGTTCACGCCGACCGTCTTGATAATCGTAAGGATCGCGTCCTTCGCCGTGACGCCCGCGGGGAGCTTGCCGTCGAGGACGAACTTGATCGTGCCCGGGTACTGGAACGCGCACACCCCTTTGAGGATGCCGACCTCGAGGTCGGTCGTGCCGACGCCCGCCGCGAACGCGCCGAACGCGCCGTGGGTGCAGGTGTGGCTGTCGCCCATGATCACGGTAAAGCCGGGGCGCACGAAGCCGCGCTCGGGGAACAGGGCGTGGCAGACGCCGTTCTGTCCGATATCGAAAAAGTCCTTGATGCCGTGACGCGCCGCCCACTTGCGGAGGACGAGGCCCTGCTCGGCGGTTTTGGAGTCCTTCGCCGGGGTCACGTGGTCGATGACCGCCTTGATTTTGTCGGGATCGAACACCCGGTCCATGCCGCGCGACGCGAGGTCGTTGATCGCGACCGGGGTGGTGATCTCGTGGCAAAACACGCGGTCAAGCCTGAGAACCCAGGCTTCGCCGAAGGGCTTATCGACCACATGTGATTCAAAAACCTTTTGCGCGAGCGTCTTTCCCATAGGTACCCCCTGTTCTGTACTTTTACTGTATATACTTTAGTATTTATAAAGTCAAGGCTTGACCGTCATTTTATCGATCTTTTCCCGAATCCCTCTGGCCGTTCCGCCTTCGGCGGCTACGGCTTCGCCCGCTTGCCAAACACGCGCGCGATGGTTTCCTGAATGTCGGACACCGCCTGCGCGCCCGACTCGGCCTCGGGAGCGAGCACGCGCGAGAACCCAAGGGCCGAGGCTGCCTTCACCCGCGCCTTGAGCCGACCGACCGGGCGAATCTCCCCGGCGAGGCTCAACTCGCCGACGAACGCCGTCTCGCCGGGGGAGGCGATGTCGGTGCGCGCGGAATAGAGCGCCGAGGCAAGCGCGAGGTCGATCGCGCTCTCCGCGAGGCGCACGCCGCCGGCGACGTTGACGTAGATATCCTGATCGGAAAACCTGAGGCCCGTCCGCTTCTCGAGCACGGCCGCGACGCGGCTGACCCGCGCGGCGTCGACGCGGTCCGAGAAGACGCGGGTCATCGCGCCCTTGGCGGGGACGGTGAGCGCCTGGATCTCGACCATGAACGCGCGGCTTCCCTCGAAAACGGGGACGATGGCGACGCCCGCCGGAAGCTCGCCCGAGCGCCGCACGATGAACAGCGTCGAGGGATCCTCGACGGGCACAAGCCCGCGCGCGGTCATCTGGAAGATCCCGAGCTCGTCGACGGAACCGAAGCGGTTCTTGAGCGCGCGGAGGAACCGAACGTCCTCGTCGTTCCGCTCGAAGGAGATCACCGTGTCGACGAGATGCTCGAGCGCCTTCGGCCCCGCGATCGAGCCGTCCTTCGTCACGTGCGCGACGAGGAAGAGCACCGAGTCGCGCTCCTTCACCCACGTGACGAGCTCGTGCGCGCAGAGCTTGAGCTGGTTCACCGTGCCGGGCACCGCACCGGCGTCGGGGGAATAGACGGTCTGGATCGAGTCGACGATGACGAAGACGGGATTGATCTCGTCGAGCGCGCGGCCGATGTCCTCGAGCCGGCCGGTGCATAAAAGCTCGATGCGATCGAGCGGCAGGGCGAGCCGGTCCGCGCGCGCGCGGATCTGCGCCGCGGACTCCTCGCCCGAGACGTAGAGGATGCGCCCGTTCGTCGCGGCGGCCGAGGCCGCCTGAAGGAGGAGCGTCGACTTCCCGATGCCGGGCTCGCCGCCGACCAACACCGCGGAGCGCTTCATCGCCGAGCCGCCGAGGACCCGGTCAAGCTCGCCGATGCCGGTGGGAAGCCTCGCGCCGTCCGAGGCGTCGACCGACGCGAGGGGAACCGCGCGCTGAATCGCCGCAGGCCCCGAGCCTGAGCCCGAGCCGATCGCGCCGAGCGTCCCCGAGGCCGTCCCCGCGTCCTGAAGGATGATCTCCTCGAGGGTATTCCATTCGCCGCAGTCGGGGCATCGCCCGAGCCAGCGAGGCTGCGTGTAGCCGCACGCCGTGCAGCGGAACGCGGTCGTTCCCGTTTTTTTCTTTGCGCCCATGAAAGGCATTGTACCAGAAAACGGGCGCTTTTGCCCGGAAAACC
>DAOPYF010000042.1:14826-19157 GCA_035352735.1 Treponemataceae bacterium
CGGCGCAAAGCGCGTACGCGCGCGCCAGCGTTCATCGGCGTATGAGACCTGTACCACGCTTCCGCGATTGCCCGTTTATCCGGTATACTGAAGCCGCATCACGACGGGAGATTTCCAATGACACGACGAGCGCTCACGATCGCCTCGCTTACCGCGCTTCTTGCCTCGCTTTTTTTCGCGACGGCCGAAGAAAGCCCGATCCCGGCCGGCGGGTACCGCATCGAGGCGGAAACGTACGTAATCTCGGGCAGGACCCGCGAGAGCGCCCTCCGCGCGCGTCTCGGTTCGGCGGAGGGAGAAACCTTTGCCACGCGCGAAGGGCTTGAATCCTTCGCCCAGTCGCGCGCGCAGCGGCTCGAGAATTTGCGCGCGTTCAAGAAATCCTCGGTAACCGTCGACTATCCCTCAATAATGCCCGAAGACGCCTCAAGCCCCGTTCCCGTGACGCTCCGCACGACGATCGAGGACGGCTCGGAGTTCGTGCCGATACCGTATCTTTTCTACAACAGCAACGAGGGGTTCATGGCGGGCGCGATCGCGAACGTGCCGAACCTCAACGGGACGCTCGAAAACCTCTCCATAATAGGACTGTACACGGCGCCCCCCGACGATAACGACAAGCTCCAGTGGTCCGACCCGAACTTCGTGACACTCGCCACGCTTTCGGGCGTCAGGCTCGACGGGTTCGAGCTCGGCTTCGTCGCGGGCGTGCTCCGCATGAATAAGGATATCGAGAGTCGGGGCATCGTCAAAACGCAATTCAACGAGATCCTCGCGACGGGCTCGGTAACCCTTACGTGGAACGTCGCTCCCTCGCTCAAGAACGCGACCAGGCTCCGATTGGGGATAAGCCCCTCAAGCGAGATCGTCGAGGTACGCGACCCTGAATACCTTTCGTACGGCCCCGTGAAATACCTCATTGAGGGGGAGGATTCGCTCATCCGCGACGCGGTCAATTGGAAGGGCAATTTCCGCGAGGGGAGCAAGACGACCGTCCGCGCGGGCTACGCGATCGCGTCGCCGACGGACGCGAACGATACGCGCAAGATCTCGGGAGGCGCCGAGTTCGCGGGGTTCAGGATCGTCGGCTCGTGGCTCAACCCAAGCTTCCGCCTCGGCGCGAAGGGCAACACGGGAGACCCCGACCTTGAGGCGGGAGCGGTCGTGCGCGGTATCCGCAACTCAGGAGTCAAGGGAAATGCGGTCGCGTACGCGAACGCGACGCTCCAGGCGAGGATTCTCCGCGTGGGCCACACGGAAATCCACCTCGCCCCGATCGTGGACGCGATCGCCGCGTACGCCCCGGACGACCCCGACTACGAATGGGACTGGGGACTCACCACGGGCGGCGAGCTTCTCTTCTTTTTTGACAACGTGAAAAGTCTCCCGATCAAACTCGGCTTCGCGTACGACCTAAGGCCCGACTCGCGCGTGAACGACAAGCGCTACGAGATCGACTTCAGCTTCAGCATGACGTACTGATTTTAAAAGATCGAGTCGAAGTACGCCTTATTCGCGCGGTACGCGGTCTCATTCACCGAAAGGGTAGCCACCGCGCAGCGCTTTCCGTCCGCCGACGGCACGCAAAGCTTGATGTCGCGGTTCATCGTCCCCGACTCGGCGTCGTAAATCGAGTTCTCGATCCGGAAGCGCTTCGCTGATCCCGATACCGCAAGGGCGTCAGGCGAGGCCCAGGAGGCGCCGCTCGAGAGGGAAAAGAGCCTGACGAGGGAAAGCGCGAGGTTGTCGCGCGGGATCTGCATGAGCGCGAGGTCAAGGGTATCGACGATGATGACCGCCGAGTTCCCGAGAAAGAAGGTATTGTCCGCGACCATCGTCCACTGACCGTCGAGCGAAAGCTCAATCCCGTCGACCGAGCGCTTCTCGGTCTTTCGAGCCTGGGGCACGGCAAGGCTCGCGCCCGGCTTCGGCTCCCCGCGGGGAACGAAGGCGAAGAACGCGTCGTCCCCTCCCGACTGGATGCGCCCGGCGCGCTCGAGCGCGAGCATCGCGCCCGATCCTGAATCAGATCCCGAACCCCGCATCGCGGCAAGGTTAAAGACCGGAACCTCCGGCGCGAAGAACAAGGTCACCGCGCCGCCGAACTCAGCGCGGTCGCGCGTAAGGCTCACGCACGGGGGAAGGAGCTCGGAGCGCTTTCCCAAAGGCGAACCCGCAGCGCCCGATACCGCCTGAGCCGCGGAAAGGACGGTTCCCTCGCTTTCCGCCTGATAGCGCCACGAGGAAAGGTCCGGCAGGAGCTGCATGAGATAATTGACCGCGGGCACGTCGTCCTGCGAAATCTTCGATATGATGTTCTGCCCGGTGAGCACGAGCGTGCCGCCCGAGCGCTCGGCGCGAAAGAGGATTCGCACGTCCGACCCGGAGGAAGGGGTCTTCACGAACGCGCCCCAGGTCGAGTCGTCGTAGCGAAGGAACCCGATCCAGGTCGGGCTTTTCCAGCTATAGTCGCGATAGACGACGAAGTCGCCCGAGAGGGATTCGGGGTATTGTGCCATCAATTTTACCGAGGACGCGGCCTTCGGGGCCGCGATGGCCACGCCCGAAAAGAGCGCGAACGCCAGTAAAACCGAATAAAAGCGGAGGGTGATTCGCATGACGCCAGTATATACGCAAAAGGCGGCCGCGCCAATGCGCGAGATGCCCCACGCTGCGTATGATATTCCACGCGGCGGCGCTCGCGTACTTTTTCCTGATTTTATGGTACAACTAGCGCACACCATGAAAAATGCACCCAACCGTCGCGTCCGCTCTTACGCGTTCTTGTTTATTACCGCCCTTCTCTGGGGCTTCGCGTTCGCCGCCCAGCGGCTCGGGGGCAAGGCCCTGGGACCGTTCAGCTTCAACGGCATCCGTTTCGTCATTGGGTGCGTCTCGCTCATTCCCCTCGTCATCTGGATGGGACGCGCCCGCGCCCGCCAGGGCGCTTACGATTCGCCCGACGCGACCTCAGGCAAGACGGCCGCGCTTCGCCGCACCGAGCGGAAAAATCTCGTCGGCGCCGGCGCGGTCTGCGGGACGGTCCTCTTTTGCGGCTCGAGCCTCCAGCAAGTCGGCATGCTCTGGACCGAGGCGGGCAAGGCGGCGTTTCTCACCGGGCTCTACATCGTCCTCGTGCCGATAGCCGGTCTCCTCGCGGGGAGAAGGCAGGGCTGGGGCCTCGGCCTCGGCGCGGGTCTCGCCGCGATCGGCTTATACCTCATGAGTGTGCGAAACGGATTCTCGGTCTCGCTTGGCGACTCGCTCGAGATCGCGAGCGCCTTTTTCTGGGCCGGCCACATCCTCGTGCTCGCCTATTTCTCGCGCCGTCACGACGCCGTCGCGCTCGCCCTCGTGCAGAACGCGACCTGCGCCGCCCTCAGCCTCGCCGTCGCGATATTCGCGGAAGGTTTCGGACCCGGAACCGTCGCCTGCGCCTTCGCTCCCGGACCGGCGGGTTCCCTCATCCCGATCCTCTATACGGGCATCGGGTCGATCGGCATCGCCTATACCCTCCAGATCCTCGGCCAGAAAGGCGTCGCCGCGGGACCCGCCGCCCTCATCATGAGTATGGAAACCGTATTCGCCGCCATCGGCGGCGCGCTCGTACTCGGCGAGACGATGGACGCCCGCGCGCTCGCGGGCGCGGCGCTCATGCTCGCGGGAATGCTCGCGGCGCAGCTCATCCCGCCCGATTTCGGCACACGAAGGGACAACGCGCCTTCGTGACGCGGCGCGCGCGCGAGCTCACCGAAACCAATACATAAAAAAACGCCGGCCCCATCGGGTCGGCGCATTCGTCCTTCAATAAATCGGGAAACAAAGCATCATGCTTCGCGAAAATCATCGCGCGCGGGGGATAACCATACGCGCGTAATGCTATCTCGCCCGCGGGGTGCAAGCTTTCTCGCGTGGTGCAATCCCTCGAGCGCGTTACATCAGCGCGGCGTCGAGTTCCTTTCGCACGATCGCGGCGACCTTCGCGGCGGCCTCGGTAGCCGGCATGAGCGTGGGGTCCTTCTCGGCGCGGAGCTTTACCTCGACGTTCGGGAGGTTCTTCTCGCCGACGACGATCCTGACCGGGATGCCGATGAGGTCCATGTCCTTGAACTTCACGCCCGGGCGCTCCTCGCGGTCGTCAAGGAGGACCTCGATGCCCGCGGCCTCGAGCTCGGCGTAGAGCTTGTCGGCCGCTTCCTTCATCGCGCCCTCGTACTTGATCGTCACGATCGCGACGTGGAACGGCGCGACGGACATCGGCCACACGATGCCGTCCGCGTCGTTATGCTCCTCGATGATCGAGGCGAGCGTGCGGTCGACGCCGATGCCGT
>DAOPYF010000043.1:0-13670 GCA_035352735.1 Treponemataceae bacterium
GACGCGGCGCTGAGAATCGCGGGGCTTTATCAAACCTGACTTTCTAGCGCTCAAGGGCGTAACAAACGAATAATCCTTCCCGTTTGAACAAACCTTCAGAAATATCGACGACATAAAGAAGATCATGACGCTCGACGAGCCTAAGAAATCGGTTTTGCAGAAGGCGTTTTGAGAGCGTCAAGCTACGTGCGTAAACACTCTCCATTCCGCTTTGACTGCAAGTCACTCCCGAGTGACTCAGAGTCACTCGGGAGTGAGGTAGCGCTTCGGCGATCGCCCGATCAGGTATAGCCTACGCGTTTCTTGAAAAGAATATCTTGAGTATTTCCTCGACGGTCGGCTTAAAGACGATTCTTTTCGTGAGGTTGCTTTCGTAGATAAAGTCGCGGAGGCTTTTGCTTTCGACGTTCGAGAAGTCGCCGACGATCCCGATCCTGATACGGTAGTTACTCGCCTTTTGCAGGATCTCGCCGGCAAATCCCGTGCTGAGGTCAAAGAAATCCTCGGAGACGTTTTGGCGCTTGAGGATTATCGATTTTATGGAATAATCGGAAACGATATCAAGCAAATCTTGCGTTTCGTTGAGTAGTACGGCGTCGTCGATTTACTCGATTACCGATATTACATTTTTCCTATGCTCTTTCGTTTCCATTTTTCCCCCTCTGATGCGTTCAAACAATACACCCGGTTAAAAATGAAAATCAAGCGTTTTTACCGAGTTGACATCCGGCCTCGAGCCGTATCTGCGGCGGAGATCTGTGTAAACGGGCGCGCTTAAGGCGTTCCCTCCCGTTGACGATGCGTCCCCGCAGGGCCAAGCAATTGACGATATCCCCCGCGGGGCCAACAATTGAAGGGGAGGGGACGCATGGGGTCGAATCGCGCGACATTTCGCTTCTACCAAGAGCTCAACGATTTTCTCCCGCCCGGTCGGGCAGGGATCGAGTTCGAATACCGTTTTTTCGGGAACCCCGCGATAAAGGACTCGGTCGAGGCGATCGGCGTTCCGCACGGCGAGGTAGACCTGATCCTCGTCAACGGCGTGTCGGTCGATTTTTCCTATCGGCTCCGCGACGGCGACCGCGCGTCGGTCTATCCTGAGTTCGAGGGCCTTGACGTCTCGTCCGTCACGCATCTTCGCGCGGTTCCGCTCCGCGAGAGCCGGTTCATCCTTGACGTGCACCTTGGCCGCCTCGCGCGGTACCTCCGTCTCCTCGGTTTCGATACGCTCTATCGCGCCGATTACTCCGACCGCGCGATCATCGAGATCGCCCTCGCCGAGGGCCGAAACATCTGCACCCGCGACCGCGGCCTCCTCAAGGCCCGTGCCGTGACCCACGGCTACTGGATTCGGAACCAGGATCCCCGAGAGCAGACGCTCGAGGTTATCCGCCGCTTCGACCTCGCGGGAAGTCTCGCCCCGTTTACCCGCTGCGTGAAATGCAACGGGTTTCTCGAGGACGTCGCCAAGGCTGATATCCTCGACCGCATCGAGGACGGCACCCGCGCCTCGTTCGACCGCTTCCGTCGCTGCCGCGCGTGCGGAAGCATATTCTGGGAAGGATCGCATTTCGCGCGCATGCGGGATTTCGTGCGGGATATCCAGGGGCGGGGTTCGGTAGTCGACCAACTCAATAAAAAACCCCTCACCGAGTGAGGGGTTTCGTTGAGCCAAGATGCGGAATCGCCCTTCAGTCGCCGGCATCGTATCGGCTCCTTCCAGACCGCCTACGCGGCTACCGGCACGTCGCGTGAGTGCGGCGCTTAGTATTGTGCAACCAATAATGAGATTCGTTTTGTCAAACCCTCAAAAATTGTATCAGCTACCGCAGCGGGGAAGCCTTGCGGTAGTGAACGCGCGGTCATTTCAATTGCTTTCGGTATCTCCGTAATGAGCTTGGTAATCATGGTATCGATTGAGCTATCCATACCGCACCGACGGGCGGTATCGCGAATATGGCGTAAATGAATTTTCTCCCACTCATAATGACGATTCTTGTCCCTGAAGGCCATCGCCATCTTTAACTTTTCAGGAGGGATGAATCCATTGCCCTCACCAAGGACGGGATATGCGGACATGATGTCATACAGCGGGGTTAGCCGAAATCGTCCGCCCCGTTCAATAAAGACGGAAAAGTTTTTTGCGTGTCCATCTGGCGCGGCCAGAATGCAAAAGAAAACCTGGGCAGTAAAAAATGATTCTCGATCTTTGGTGGCATCCTGGGAACCGAGTAACAGTTTCATGATGGTCTCGATTCCGGGTCCTCCATCGGATTCATATTTTCCGCTTGCAGCGGTACCGGTGATTTGGCAGAAATCTTCCTGTGGAAGCCTCATAATCGATTTCTTCGCTGCATTAACGCGTCTATCAAAACGTTCTACGACGAGAGCAGTTATGTCATCAAAGTGATATATCTCGCAGTTTGCCGTCGGGAGTCCAACGGCCGTCGCGATCTTGCTGCAAAGCCACTCATTTTCAATGGAGTTCGACATATCAATCCTGAGCTCACCGATTCTCCCAAGGGGTAACTTTACTATATGAGTTGATGGCGTCGAGCCATGAGGAACCAACCAGTGATTCTCAGATCGAAGCAAAGCGGTCTTCTCTTGGGCCCCTGCGAGAGAGATGCGGAACTCTTCATCGGATAACCGTCCCCCTGTCCCCAAGGCCGTCAGACCCTTGAGAACTTCTGCAATCTGATGATTGCTGATTCTTCTTCCCTCGATGCGTTCCTGAGAAGCGGGCTCTTCATCAATGGGGAGCAGTTGGATAGCTCCAACGCAATCACGCCCGATCTCTGCAAGGAGATCGAAGGCAGAAATGGAAGCTGCGCCATACCGACTTCGGATTCGCTGCCGGATTTCGGTAGAGTCGGGCAGCAGATTATCGAAGAAGGAGGACACAACGCTCCCTCTAATTTCCCCTTCTCCAAGGGGAATGGATAGGGATACCGGTCTTGCTTGATTGTGATGAAGCCAAGAGCTTTCATACTGGAATGTATGAACGCCGTTCTCGCCGAGAGACCAACTACCGACTTTGATGCCATTCATCCACACGCCAAGGGCGCGCTTATTTGGGGTCCTAGCCATTTTCACCAATCCTCATCGGTATTCGACGAACGAGGCACATTGTTTTCACGCTGGTTTTTGTGAGAGATGAGGAGCTCAAGATCCAATGCCGAGAGAAGCTTCAAAAGACTATCAATGCTCGCCGACTCCGGATGGTTTTCCAGGCTGGAAATCGTTTTGGGGAGGAGTCCTACGAGTTTTCCTGCAGCATCCTGGCTCAAGCCTCGGGACTTTCGAACGTCCCGCAGGGTATGGGCAAGCTGCATTGGGGTTGAAATGGGATAATTCACGGAGGCCTCCTCATTTTCGCAATCATACCCTATAAGGTGTAATTAATAATAATACCCTATAAGGTATAAGTCAATAAAATACCCTGTAGGGTATGAACAAAAGAAATGCCCCTTACCGAGTAAGGGGGGCGTTGCGCCTAGATGCGGAATCGAACCGCAGACCTGCACGTTACGAGGCTAGTATTTCACGGTATAAACTTTTCCTCCCCGCTTGAGCATGCTAAATACAATTGTTTTACCGGCTGCACCACGACCTCGTTTACCTTTGCGTACTCCACCGAAATAGCTTTCATCAATTTCAATTTCGCCGTTAAAGACTTCTTTCGCTTCTAGTTCAAGGTAGTAAGAAATTATCTGCCGTATCTTTTTGTAGAACAAAGCAGCTGAATTGGGATGTATTTCCAATACATCTGCAGCTGATCTGGCAGTAACTTCTAGAACAAAGAATTCTAGCAGTTTTATTTGAGTGAATTTCTTTACCCTACAATGACGTATTACCACTTTTTAAGTATAAAGCGGAATATTATCTAGTACAGCCCCTTTAATGATAACAAGAAGAGTTTGGTGCAGGAAGTGTTAAACAGAGTTTTCGTGAGCCGTACAAAATAACAGACTCATTCAAGGCGAAAGGAAGATTCACTCTTTCGGCTAATATTTTCTCAAACCTTTCTGTTATAGGTGATACTGCTAAATATAAAATCATCGATCCCCGTTCATATTTTCACTCGTCAGAAAATTTGCCGTAAAAGAAACATCCGTTACGGTCTGGTTTTCGTTCAATAATCAAAAATAAGAATCTTCTTAATCTTTCTTCATGGTACTTTCATCTCCGAAACTTACATTACTTTTTGTGATTTATGCTGTCGGAAGTGTGTCGGCAGAGGAAGGCTGGAGTTCGTCATTTGTTAATGGTCCGTCGAGACCGATTAGGAGAAGAGATACATGGTGCATGTGGAAAAATTAGACCAGGCAACGTCACGGAGCGAGCTGTCCCCCGAAATTCGTAATGGACGAGAGCTATTGAACAAGGTGCCCCAAATTACGGCTTTTTTTTGGATTATCAAAGTATTGTGTACAACCGTTGGAGAGACCGCGGCAGATTACCTGAATATTGGTCTCAATTTCGGTCTGCTGAATACCGCAATAGTGACTAGCGTGATTTTATTGGTATCACTGATATTTCAGGTCCGGGCCCGTAAATATGTTGCAAGTATTTACTGGTGGACTGTAACCGTAATTAGTGTCGTTGGTACTTTGATTACCGATCTTCTGACCGATGAGTTGTGCGTTCCCTTGACCTTATCCACTGTCGTTTTTGCGATATTGCTGACCATAACCTTTGTGGCTTGGTACCTGAAAGAAAAAACACTGTCAATTCATCGAATTAATACAGTTACGCGCGAAATTTTCTACTGGTTGGCCATTCTTTTCACTTTCGCCTTGGGTACGGCGGCCGGCGACCTCCTTTCGGAAACTATTAATCTTGGCTATCCATTAACGGTTGTTCTTTTTGCAGCGTCAATTGGGGCGGTAGCAGTTGTGTATTACGCATTCAAACTGGACGCAATCTGGTGTTTCTGGATTGCGTATATCCTGACCCGTCCACTGGGAGCCTCAATCGGAGACTTCCTGTCCCAACCCGCTAACGGCGGAATTGGACTGGGTTATGTTATCACCAGCTATATTTTCTTGGCTACTATATTGGGTATTGTCATATTCCTGAGCATCACAAAAATCGATGAACTCAGATTCACCAAATTACAGTCGGAAAATAGAACTGCCAAGTCAAATAGCGACAAAGCGTAACGGCTATCATAGTGTTATGCAATTCCGGCGTTGCCGGTAAAACAACTGAACGATATTAGGAGCTATTATGAAATCACGTAAACCAACTCGGTCTTTCTCTTCGGTCCTCTTCAGTCTCATTGCTTTATGCATCGCCCTTGTTGCGCCAATTTCACTTAGTGCAGAAAATTCTACAAAGATATCAAAACTTGGAGATTTGACTGCTTACCGCGCGATTGCGGCTGATGTTTCTGCAATCATTGACAAGGGCGACCTGGCAGGTGCCAAATTACGGATCAAGGATCTGGAAACGTTATGGGATAACAATGAAGCAATCATCAAGCCTCGTGCGGCATCCGACTGGCATATGCTGGACAAGGCCATCGATAAAGCCTTGCGGGCACTTCGTGACGGTAAACCGAATGGCACAAACTGCAAGCAAACGATTACGGATGTGATCACGACCATTGACCGCTTCAGCGGTAAAATCTGAGATTGACTGGATGTAATGCCGATCCTGCCGGAACATCAATAGAAACCGATGTTTTGGCAGACTTGCTTTCACTCCAAGTCTTTGATGTGAATATCCTGTAATTTGTATTTATCATTGCTCGTTCACATTATGGCTAATTGGGTTACAGGCAAACTGGAAACATCCTGTTAGGACCATGAACAGGATTGTTTACATGGACATGTTTCAATCTATGCGCCCGTAACTATGGCGATCGATAGACCGTTGAACGTGATGAATATATAGTCTTGGTTATGCTATGACATACGCCGAGAGCATTTGTTTGCATCGCTTCTTGTTTCTTATATAAAGTCGTTATATATTCGGTTTATATGAGAATACTGGTGATTGAGGATGAACCGAGCATAGCGCATTTTCTTGACCAGGGATTGCGGGAAGCGGGCTGGTCCATAGACATCGCTTCCGACGGTCAGGCAGGCCTCGATTGCGCGCTTACCGTGCCGTACGATCTTGTGATTCTCGACCTCATGCTTCCCAAATTAAACGGACTGTCCCTGGTGAGGGAGCTACGCTCGAGGGGAAACCACGTGCCGGTCCTGATTCTTTCGGCGCGCGATACTGTCGAGGACAGAGTCCGGGGGCTCGATGCGGGCGCGGACGATTACCTCGTAAAGCCTTTTTCGTTTTCGGAACTTCTCGCGCGGATTCGGGCGCTCATGCGCAGGCCTGCCGCCGCTTCGGAAACGTGCATCACGATCGGCGATCTGGAACTCGACACGAGATCGCGGACCGTGCGCCGGGGCACCGATCATATCGAACTCAGCGGGCGCGAATTCGGCATACTCGAATACTTCATGCGGAACGCGGATCAGGTCGTGTCGCGGACGCAAATCGCTGAAAACATCTGGAATTTTGACTCATATGTGGGATCGAACGTGGTTGACGTGTACATCGGATATCTCAGGAAAAAAATCGACATTGACCCGGAAAAATCGCACATTAAAACTGTCCGCGGCGTCGGTTACAGTTTCGTGACGGGAGAATGAATGAACCTTCCGATCAGGCTTTCGCGGCCCGCTTTCAAATACAAACTGACGCTGTGGTATGTCGCGCTATTCAGCGTGTCACTGACCATTTTCGAGGTCTATGCCTATTTCGAGGTTCGCTCGAGTTTGTTTTACCTTACCGACATTGCGCTATCGACGGAGGCAGACCGTCTTGTCGACGACTTCGGAAAGTCGCGCAGCGGCGTAAAATTTCATGAGGGGGCCATCAGTGGCAAGGTTCCTTTTTCGACGTTCAAGGTTCGCATTGTCGACGATTCCGGCGAGACTCCCGTGCCCGATGATGCCTTTCCGTCGTCGGCTCTAATGCGGGACGATGATGGGCCCGACGGTGAATGCATGACGGTGTCTTGGCATGACAGGCAATATCGGGTTTTGACCCGGGGCATGCCGCCCGCCGCGACGGGCGTACGACGGTTCATTCAAATCGCGACGCCTCTGGATGTGATCAACAAGGAACTCGGCGAAACCCTCACCAGTTTTCTTGTAGTGCTGCCGCTGCTTTTACTTGTCGCTTCCGCCGGAGGCTTGCTGCTTTCTCACGCGGCTTTTCTGCCGGTGATCGCAATGACGAAACTCGCGGCTAAAGTGGGCGAGGGGAATCTGTCGGAGCGTCTCGATTACAGCGGGCCGGCCGACGAGATAGGCCAGCTCGCGGCGACTTTCAATACGATGATTGGCAAGCTGGAAGCTTCGTTCCTCCGCGAAAAACGCTTCACTGCCGACGCTTCGCACGAGCTCAGGACGCCGCTGACCGCGCTCAGGGGCAAGATCGAAGTATCTCTTTCGCGTCCGAGATCGGAACCGGAATACCGGCAAGTGTTGATCGGGATGAAGGAAGACGTCGAGCGGCTGGTTTCGCTCAGCACGGACCTTCTTCTGCTTGCGCGGCTCGATCATGAGATGCTCGCCTCGCGCATGGAACGCGTCGACCTTTGCGAGTTGCTTGATTTTTGCGTCGACCAGAGTCTGTCCGTTTCCGGAAACAGTGGTAGTACGGTGCTAAAGGAATACGTGCCGGGTGTGTTCGTCGAAGGCGCGCGCGACTATCTCATCCGGCTGTTCCTCAATCTTCTCGACAACGCGATCAAATATTCCGACGGGAGATCGTCGATTCGGGTGAGTGTCTCGATCGACGGAAATCTTGCCGTCGTCGAGATGCGAAACGACGGTCAGGCCATTCCAGAGGATAAACTGCCGTTTCTTTTCCAGCCCTTCTATCGCGCGGAGGGAGACCGTTCGCGCGATAAGGGCGGTTCGGGGCTCGGCCTCGCGATTGCCCATGAAATCGTCGACGCCCACAAAGGGCGGATTCAGATAGAAAGCGCCGCGAACGGGGAAACGACCGTCACCGTCAGCCTTCCCCGCGTGATTGCCTGATTTATAAGAATATTCTTAATTTCGTTTCATAATCCTCTCATCTCCGGATTGTATTGTATCAACCGGAGACACGCTATGGTAATTTTGCAATCGATTATACTTGGCATCGTTCAGGGATTGACCGAGTTCATTCCCGTTTCGAGTTCTGCCCAACTCGTCATCATTCCCTGGCTTTTCGGCTGGACTGACCCCGCGTTGACCAGTCTCGCTTTCGATGTCGCGCTGCATCTGGGAACGCTGCTCGCGGTCCTGGTTTTTTTTGCGGCCGACTGGAAGCGGCTTATCGGGGCTTGCTTCTCGAGCGTCGCGCAACGAAGGATAGGCAACGATCCTGACCGGAAGATGGCATTGTATCTGATTCTCGCCTGCGTGCCGGGAGGCGTTGCGGGCGTTCTGCTCGAGTCGAAGATCGGTGATCTTTTTCACTCGAATCCGATACCTCGCGGATCGATGTTGTTTATGGCCGGCGTTATCGCGCTTCTCGCGTGCATCCTGTTTCTCGTCGAGCGCCGCGCGCGGCACGACCGCGAGTTCGGGAAAATCGGGGCTGCAGACGCGCTCATTATAGGACTTGCCCAGGCATTCGCCGTCATACCGGGCGTCTCGCGCTCGGGAGCTACAATTACCGCGGGGCTTGCCCTCGGTCTTGAGCGCGACGCTGCGGCCCGATTCTCATTTTTGCTGTCCGCCCCGATCGTCGCTGGCGCTGGCCTGAAAAGTCTCCTCGAGCTTTCCCGGCAGGTGGGGACGGGAACGATATCGAATTCCGAGCTGCTGCTTTTCCCGATCGGATTCGTGATGGCAGCCCTGAGCGGATTCTTCTGCATCAAGCTTCTTCTGTCGTTCCTTAAAAAGCACTCGACGCTTCCATTCGTCATATATCGTTTACTTCTCGCTGCCCTTGTCGTGGGCGTCGCCTTTGTACGCGGTTGATCCGCAGAAAAAGGCCGCCAAAGGAGTTAAACGCATGAAACTGAATCAGAGCATGAAACTGCATTTTTTTACCCTGCTTTTTTCCGCGATCGCTCTCGTTCCATCGATCGCCCAGACGTCGACCGGTACAACGGCCAGGGAATACCTCTCCTTCCTTTCACAGGCGCAACAAGATAAACTGTACTCAAGCGGCGAACTCGAAGGATTCGGTTCAAATCTCGACGGTCTCTCCATTTGGAAGAATAGCCCTTTTGCCCCGATAGTCCGTGACGCATACGCGGGAAAGAAAAGCAGCATCGCAGCAGAAAGCCTTTTCATTATCGACCGTCCGCCGCTCGCCGACGGAAGCTCCATGGATGCCGCCGTTCTCAAGTCATTCACCGCGTTTTCCTCGATGAAAGGCTTGCTGGTGTATTCCGCCTCCAAGAAAAAAATGGAGACTTTCATTTTCGATTCATATCAGGTGAGCTCCATCGACGACACACGGAAACTTCCCGATCCCGTGATCGAAACCGCGCCGTCCCATTGCGAGTATACCGTGTACCAGGAAGAGGAACAGACGGGCGCTGTCTATTCGAGGCTGACCTTTGACGCCCTCGACGGATTGTATGCGGTATCCCTCAACAACCTAACTAGCATGAAGTACATGTTTTTTCAGCTGGTCGCGCCCAAGGACCTCACGACCCTTTTCATCATCGTTCCGGCATCGGACAAATTCATCCTGTACGGCGTAACGGCGGCAAATACGCCGCGGCTATTCGGCCTTGAGCGGATGAAGGAAAGTTCGTTTTCCAACAGGATGAAGGCCCTGGCCGGATGGTTTTCCGGCAATTTAGCCCGCGCCAAATAACGCGTGTGCGCGTGGCGACGTGCGCCGCGAATCAACTCTGCCAAAAGGAATAACGCATGCAATTTATCATGGCGCTTCTCAAGTTCGTACTGCATTTCGACGCGCATCTCAGGCTCATCGCGACCGATTACGGGATGTGGGCGTACTTTTTCCTTTTCGTGATGGTTTTCTGTGAGACCGGTTTGGTTGTGACGCCGTTCATTCCCGGAGACTCGCTCCTTTTCATGATAGGCGCGCTTACGGCATCGGGAATATTTAGTCTCGTACCCGTCGGCTTGCTGCTCATCTGCGCCGCGGTTCTCGGGGACACCGTGAATTATCATATCGGATCGTTTATCGGTCCCCGCGCTTTTCATAATGTAGAGGCGCGATTTTTCTGGAAAGACAATCTTGAAAAGGCGCAAGCCTTCTACAGGAAATGGGGCGGGGCCGCGATTTTCCTCGGACGTTTCATGCCGATTATCCGGACGTTCGTTCCATTCGCCGCCGGCATCGGCAAAATGAATTATGGCAAATTTCTCGCCTGGAATCTTGCAGGAGGTTTTGCATGGGTCTCCTTGCTCATGGGTTGCGGTTTTCTTTTCGGCGATGTGCCATTCGTTCGGTATAATATCACCGCATTTGTTTTTGGATTGATTGTCCTGTCGCTGATACCGGTGGTCGTCGGAATGATGAACTCCCGGATAACGCGCGGAATGGAATCGCGATGAAGCGACAGGAGCTGACAAGAATGACTGAATTGAGAAGCACATCAAAAAAATTTATAGCGTGTTTGCTTGTATCGCTGTCGACCGTGATTTTCGGCGCGTCCCTTTTTGCCGAGCAATACCGGATCAGTTCGGTAACCTATGACCGGACCGGCAGGACGACGGAAATGGCCCTGAGGCGAGCGGTCCCCATCGATTCGGCCGCCGTCTACGCGAGCCGGGATGCTTTCGACGCGAAAATCGCGGATCTGCAGAGGCAGTTTACCAATCTGCGCGTGCTTGAAAGCGTTCTGTTGACCCCGACTTTTTCCGCGCCCGATCCGGACGGTCTGGTCCTCGTCGATCTCCGCGTCGTCACCGTCGACACGGGGAATTTCATCGCGATACCGTACCCGGAATACAATTCGAACACGGGCTTGACGCTGAAGCTGAAAATGCGCGATTACGATTTTCTCGGCTCGATGCAGATTTTCAGCGGCGACATAAGCTACAACTACGACAAAGCGAATGGAACGCAGTCGATCGGCACGGGAGTGGATTTCAGCATTCCTTTCACGCTCGGATCGTTCAACAGCACCTGGGACAACTATTACGGCGTGTCGTATGAATTCGGGAAATCGGCCGTGCAATACAACGTGAGTTCCGGCGTGACCGTGCAAGTGGCGACGGTTCCGCGGCTCGGAATCCTTTCATGGTCGCCGTCCGCCTCGCTCAGCTATGACTGGGATTCAGTCCCGTTCTCCGGGAATGCAAACGAGAGAATAACGCACGACACGCTGGTCGGGAAAACGGCTTCCATCGGCCATGCCCTTTCCGCCGGGCATATCGACTGGACGGGAAATTACCGCAGCGGCATCTCGGCGTCGGTTGCCCAGACTTTCGACTATCACATGGACACCAATAAAATGGACCAGGTGCTGAACGCCCAGCTTTCGCTCTATAGCGCGTTTGCCTACTGCGGCCCGTCGCTCAGGCTGTTCTGGTTCAAGAATCTGGATGGCACGACCAAAGTCGGCAACCGCATTCGGGGCATCAAGGACGATTTCATCGTGACCGATTCGGCCCTGCTCGTGAATTGCGACGTTCCCGTCAAACTCTTCACAACAGACTGGACTGCCGCGGGACTTCCGGATTTATTCAAGCGCGTGGACTTTGAATGTCAGCTCGCGCCCTTCGTTGACGCCGCCGTGGGAAAAAATCTCGAGACGAAAACCAACTTCAATCCCAAGGACGGCTGGTATTCCGGCGGTTTCGAGATCATCGGGTATCCCACCAAGATGCGGAGCATTCAGGGACGCCTCAGCGCGGGCTTTGATCTCGTCCAGCTGGGCGAAAAAATCGGCGGTTCCGCCTGGGCGAACAAGATCTGGAATACCGACTGGCGGACCAATCCGCTTTATGAAATCGATATCGGTATCGGTCTGTTCTATTAGGCCATAGTTTACGGATTTTCAGCGAATAGAGTTTTGTCAGATTCAGGAACATAACATGAAAATTAAAAAATACTGATATATTCTTAACGCTCGACAATGACATCGAGCTGCCTGGTGGTTTCCTTCGGTACTATTTCATATACTCGCCTATTTGGATGATAGCGAATATTTTCATGTTCTGCGTGGTTCTTTTCAGGATCGCCCTAAAAAAAATTGACTGGAAGATAGCGGGGAAGTTAGCCGCAAATGCTCGTATGCATGGGCACGAAGTTTTAAGCCCTTTTCCTATTGCATGTCCGGAAAAAGCCCTTACCGAGTAAGGGCTTTTGTTGCGCCAAGATTGAGAATCCTCTCCCGTCGGACACATCCTGTGTCCTCCTTCCGAATCGCGCTCAGTGCCTTTGGCGGCCATCCTGGCCGCTTTTCCTCGCTTTCGCTCGGCGGCACTTCACGATCGATGCCGTGCCCGATCGCAGCGTAGCGAGATCGGGTCTTCAATCCATTCCATTCGGCAAACCGCAGGTATTCTCAATCTTGGCCTATAAAAAAAACAACCGGCCTTCCGACCGGTTGTTTTTCTTAGCCAAGATTGAGAATCGAACTCAAGACCTGCACGTTACGAGGGTGCTGCTCTGCCGACTGAGCTATCTTGGCATGTACTCAAGGATAGTACCAAAAAAGCGCCGGGAAAGTCAATCATGGACCTTTTTGGGGCGCCTCACGGTTTCGCTTAGGCGGTTTCCTTGCTCCGGCGCGCGTTTACGAAGCGCGAGAGCTCGGTGATGTTCTTGACGACCACCCGGTCCTCGAAGAGTTCCATCTTGCCCTGATCGAGGTAGCGGCGAAGCTCGTCCTCGACTTGCTCGGAAGGAAGTCCCGCCCAGCGCGCGACCTCGTCGATCGTGGTCGTGAAGGTGCGCATCTCGGTGCTGCGGTCGAGGGTCGGCTGGGTTTCGTCGAGCATGAGGAATACGTCGCCGATGCGCGCGAGCCTGTCGGGCACCGTGAGCACCATGAATCGCCGCTTTTGCGCGAAGATGCGCTTGACGAAGGTCTTGAGGAGCTTCATCGCGATCGCGGGGTTTCCCATCATCAGGACCTCGAAGTTCGCCTTGTTGAACTCGAGCGCCTTGACGTCGTCGTAGGCGATCGCGGTCGCGGAGCGGGGCGAGTTCTCGAGGATGGCCATCTCGCCGAAGATCTCGGATGGCTGGAGGATGTCGAGGTTTTTCTCGAACCCGTTGACGATCTTGATGAGCTGCACGCGGCCCGACTGGATCAGGTAGAAGCAGTCGCCGGGCTCGAACTCGGAGAAGATCACCGAGCCTTTGGGGAATATCTTGGCGAAGCGCGAAAACGCGGCGAATACGTCACTCATTGCTCAACCTCCGCAGGATTCGTACAGTTCCCTCAGCGTCGGGGCGAGTTGCGCGCTCGCCATGCTGAGGGCCTTGCCGAAGAAGGCCTTCGCCTTGTCCGTCTGGTCCATCTTTTGGTAGCAAAGGCCCATGAACATGAGAACCTCCGCCATTTGGGGCGATTTGGGATCGTGGCTGATGAAGCTCGTGAGGAGCTGCACGCAGCGGACGTATTCGTCCTGCTCGTAGAGGCTCTTTCCCGCGCCGACGTAGGCCTTGCCGAGCACCGGCGAGTCGCCGATCTCGATGATCGAGTGGTATTGCTTGTA
>DAOPYF010000043.1:13770-18424 GCA_035352735.1 Treponemataceae bacterium
ACGTTGGATTCCGAGATGACCATGACGCTTTCCTCGCGGGGAAAGTGGCCGAGGGCCGACTTGACGCCGAAGAACTCGCCTTCTTTTATGTACTCGGTAACCTGTTTGCCGGTTTCGATATCGGTTGAGGTGAGCGCGATTCGGCCTTTCTGGAGCAAGAAGACCCGATCATCGACGTCTCCGGCGAAGTAGATAACCGAATTGGGCTTGAATTGCACGGCTTTTGGCATGACGCTCCCTCGATTTCGATATGGGAAAAGTATACCACAAAACCTGTCCACTCGTCCATTTTTTATGCTAGTATCGTTTTCAAGCAGTATGATAGACCTTCATTCGCATTCCCGCGCCTCAGACGGCTCGTTTTCCCAGCGCGACCTCGTCGCGCACGCCGCGGAGGCGGGCATTTCCACCCTCGCCCTTACCGACCACGACTCCGTTTCCGGAAACGCGGAGGCCGCCCACGCCGCGCTGAGCCTCGGCATCGGGTTTCTCCCCGGCGTCGAGCTCGACATCGAGTGGAAGCCGGGCGAATGCCACCTCCTCGGGTACGGGATCGGCTCCCGCCCGCCTGAGGCGACTACTGACCCTGGGCCAACAGACGCGGGGTCGATGGCTGTGACGCCGGGCGCGGCGCCAGCAACGGTGGTCGCTGACCCGACGTCGGCGGGCAGGACGCCCGAGGCGTCGTCTGGCACAATGTCCGGCGCGGTCCCTCGTCGCCTATATGGGGACCTCCGCGCGCCTGAAGGGCTTGCCGCCCTTTTAGTACGGCTCAACGAGGACCGGCGGAACCGAAACCGCGAGATCGTCGCCAAGATGCGCGAGGGCGGCATCGATATCGACCTTGAGCGGGTTGAGGCGCTCTCAGGCGGCGGGACGGTCGGTCGGCCCCATTTCGCGCAATTTCTCGTTGAGACGAAGGTCGTCAAGAACCGGCAGCAGGCCTTTGACCGGTACCTCGCGAAGGACCGGCCGTATTACATAGACCGAAAGAGCATCCCACTCGACGAGGGCATCGCGGCGATCCGCGCCTCGGGCGGCGTCCCGGTGCTCGCGCACCCGCTTTCGCTCTATGTCTCCTGGGGCCATCTCGAGGGGATTCTCGCGAATTTCCGCGATCGGGGCATCGCCGGGATCGAGGCTTGGCACCCCGCGGCCCGCATCGTCGACTGCGAGCGTCTTGAGCGCCTTGCCGGCGCGCTTGGCCTTTTCGTCACCGCGGGCAGCGATTTCCACGGAGCCGCGCGCCCCGACCGCAAGATCGGCAGGACGGCGGGCCGCCGCGCCATCGATGACCGTTTCCTGCCCCCCGAACTCGAGCCCTTCGTCATTCGCCCGAAGTAAGCCCGAGCTTTACGGTTCCCGGAGAAAATCGGGGACGCCGATCGACCACCTTCTGAGCTGAATCGCCTCGAAAAGATGCTCGCGCTCGATATGTGCCGAGCCTTCCATATCCGCGATCGTGCGGGCGACCTTGAGCGCGCCGTGCGCGCCTCGGCCCGAGATCCGCGCCTTCTTGATTCCCGCCACGAAAACCCGCGCGAGCTCAGGCGCGAGGGCGCAATGGGTCGTGATGGCCTCAGGCGTTAGCGCGGCGTTGAGGGTATCTGCCGCGCCGTTCCGCTTCCACTGCATAACCCGCGCGCGGGCGATCCCTTCCCGCAAGGTCGCCGTCGAGAACGCCTCGTGGGCGTCGGTCCTGCCGATTGCCTCGGCTTCCGGCAGACCGACATGGACGCGGAGATCGATCCGATCAAGGAGCGGGGCCGTGAGCTTTTTCCAGTATCTTTCTATAATAATCGGGTCGCAGGTACATACGCGGCCTTCCGCGCCGAAGTTTCCGCACGGGCAGGGGTTGATCGCCGCGAGGAGCTGAAAGCGCGCGGGGAATGTCCCGGTGATCCCTGCGCGGCTCACGGTGACCGAGCCGGTCTCGAGCGGGGTCCTCAACGCCTGGAGGACGCTCGCGCGGAACTGGCTCGCCTCGTCGAGGAAAAGCGCGCCGCCGTGCGCGAGGGAGATTTCCCCCGGTCCGCAAAACCGGCCGCCCCCGATCATCCCCTCGAGGGTCGTGTTCTGGTGCGGCTCGCGAAAGGGTGGTCGGGTGATGAGCCCGTCAGGTCCCGCCATGCCGCTTTGGTCGCCCGCGATCCCGTGGATTCGGGTGACCGCGATGGCGGTTTCCTCCCCCAATTCGGGGAGAAGCGCGGGAAAGCGCTTGAGCGCAAGGGTTTTGCCCGCACCCGGCGGCCCGTACGCGATGAGATGATGCCCGCCCGCGGCCGCTATCTGGAGCGCGCGGACGAGACGTGCCTGGCCCCGCACCTCCTCGTAGCCTGCGCCCTCAAACACCACGGGGTTGGGCCAGCGAACCGAAAAGTCTTGCCGCGGAGGATTTTTTCGGGGAACCCGTTCTATTTCCGGGGTAATGGGCGATCCCTGTGTGCCTAATGTTCCCGGTATCCCTGGCGCTCCTGTGGGTGAACCATCCGTCTCTTCACCCGCGCTCGCGGCAAGGGTTTCGAGCGCCGCCATGGCGTCCTCTAGCCGACCGACCGCGAAAAGAGAGCCTTCACGCCTGATCGCGGCTTCCGCCTTATTCCCCTCGGGGACGATAAACACGCTGATTCCTTCCTCGATCCCCCGCGAGACGGCGGCGAGAATCCCCGATACCGCGCGCACGGTTCCCGAAAGCTCAAGCTCCCCGAGGACCATCACCCGGGCCGGTATGCCCCGATGGGAAAGCCCCGTGGCGGCGGCGAGCACCGCGAGCGCGATCGCGAGGTCGAAGGAGCTTCCTTCCTTTTTGAGGCTTGCCGGGCTTAAGTTGATCAGGATTCGCTCCCGGGGGTATTCGAGGCCCGAGTTCCTGATCGCGGCACGAACCCGCTCGCGCGCCTCCCGAACCGCCCCGTCGGGGAGGCCCACGATATCCACCGAGGGAATGCCCCGGCGGAGATCGGCTTCAACCTTGACGAGCTCACCCGCGTATCCCCGGCGGGCAAAACTGACGATCTCCATCAACTTTCCTCCGGGTTCGTTTTCGCCGGGATCCCGGTTTCCGGCCCGCATTTGGTTGACATATTATGTAAATCCATTAAAATTACGGATATATCCACCGGAGAGGTTTACTAAACTTGAAAACGACCGCCGTATCACCCGCTCTCGCATCCCAACTCGTTTCCGAAGGCGTGGACCTCGATCGCATGCTTCGATTTCTTGATGACCTAAACGCGGGTAAATTCGGGCCTTCCGGGAACATGGTTCCCTCATCGGTGCCGGATCTATCGAATCCTTCCATTATTGATAGGCGTGGCGCGGCTTCATGGACGATGACCGAGGGCGCCGCGCGCGACCGCTTTGAGGCGTTGGGGCTTCCGTTTAGCCCCGAGTCGACCGCGTCCGCCATATTGGCCTCCTCCGGGGCCTCCGGCGCGCTTTCGGACCGTACGCTGACCTTCGATGAGGCGGCGCTTGAGCGGATCGGCCTCCATCTCTATCCAAAGGCGGCCTATGGCGTCCTCAACGGCGGCTCGGCGACGACCTATGCCGACGTGAAGCGGAATCGTTCCCTCGATAACGGCCTTTTTGAGCGCTATCGGGACCGCTTCGAGAGCCTCGCCGCCGAGTGCGACAACAAGCCGAAGGGGATAACCCCCGCGTACATCAATCCCGACGGGACGGCCGGCTATAGTTTTTTGCTCCTTAAGCTCCGCATGCTCCTCGAGCACAAGAAACGCTATCTCGCGCGGGTAGGGCCGCTTCCCGAGGTGATTCTGCCATCGTTCCAGATGACGAGCGTCAAGACCGATCGGGCGATAGGGGAGGCCTTTCGCGACTACGTGATGTCCGACGAGCTCAGGCCGCTCGCCGCGTCGCTCGGGTGCCCCTCGATCGACATCTACACCAAGACGCAGACGATGATGGCCGCGATCAGCCATTCCTCAGAGGGCGCGCCGCGCCGCGTCTTTGACCGGGCGTACGGGAAAAGCGACTCAGGACTGGCGATCCCCGGCGGTCACGGGCAAAACTTCGAGATTCTCGCGCCGATCTACCGAAAGCTGTATAGCCAAGGTATTCGGTACGTATGGCTCGGCAATATCGATAACATGGGATACACGGTCGACCCCGTTTCCCTCGCGATCTTCGCGCTTTCCGGCAAGGAAGCCGCGTTCGAGGCCTCGTGGCGGACGCCGATGGACGTGAAGGGCGGGATTATCGTCACCGATTCGGCGGGGAAACTGACCTGCGCCGATATCGGCCCGAACATCCCGCTTTCGGAGGTGTTCGAGTTCGAGAAGGCGGGAAAGCCCGTGCTCTTTAACTGCGCGATCGGGCTTTTCGATCTCGGGCGGCTCATCGAGCGCCTCGACGAGCTGCCGTATCGGCTGCCGCTCCGCGTGACCGACCAGGACAAGGACGCGGGCCGTTACGCGCAGGCCGAGCAGATTACCTGGGAGATCATCGGGCTCCTCGACGACCCGATGGTATTCGCGGTCGAGAAATCGCGCCGGTTCATCGCCGCGAAGATGTTGATGGAAACGATCCTGACGAGCCTTCCGCCCGAAGGAGAGCGTTCCGGGGCGGGTTTTGTCGCGGAGGAGCTCCATCGCGGGCTTATTGAGCTTTTCGGTTCCGAGTACGGACTCGCGCT
>DAOPYF010000044.1:0-17641 GCA_035352735.1 Treponemataceae bacterium
CTTTTTTTAGTTCCCATATTACGTCATAGTATACGATTGTTGCGCGTATTTATCAAATAATGCCCGTCAGCTCGCGCGCCTTCGCCAAAACGGCGGAATGTACGGCCCCCTCGCCCCTTGGCGCGCTCTCACCGATCGCGTCGACGAACGCGGAACCGGCGACGACCGCGTAAACCGCGTCCTTGAGCGCTTTTGACTGCTCTCCCGTCCTGATTCCGAAACCGCCGAGAACCCTCGTTCGCGGGAGATTTCCGTCCATGCGGGCTGTTCCCGCCGAGATACGCTCGATGAATGCGAGGGTCGCGCCGTCGATCGCCGTCGAGGCGCCCGTGATTCCCGCGCGGAGCGCGGCGTAGACGTACGGCCGGCCGAGCGCGCCGAGCGCGGCGACGCGCGAATCGGTCATCGACGGGGCGGCGACCGGAACGGAGACGAGCCCCCGCGCGCGGCACGCGGCGTCGAGCCCTTCGTCCGCGTCAAAGGGAAGATCGGGCACGATGAGCCCCGCGGCGCCGGCCGCGGCGGCGCGACCTGCGAAATTCTCGATCCCGCGCCTGAAGGCGAGGTTTCCGTAGGTCATGACGAAAACGGGGATCTCGGGAAACTCGCGCCTCAGGCGCGAGACGAAGGCGAACCCGTCGTCGACGCGGTACCCGCGCGAAAGGACCGAGGCGCAGGCGGTCTGTATCGACTTGCCATCGGCGCTCGGGTCGCTAAAGGGAAGCTGCACCTCGAAAAAGGAAACGCCTCCTTCCGCGAGACCGCGCGCGGCGGCGAACGCCAAGGCGTCGGTTGGGTACCCGGCGACGAGATGAGCCATGACGGTCACGGGAGCTTTCTGCGATGCTTTCATTTGATGCCTCCAAACGCGTGTATGTCCTTCCCGGACTCGAGCCGCGCGAGCTCGGCCGTGAGAAATGCCTTCCATTCGGCCGGCCGGAATATGGGCGAGGTGATGAATATATCCTTATCGCCGCGACCCGACATGTTCACGATGACGGCCTTGCCCTTGGGTGCGCTGCGGGCGACCTTGATCGCCGCCGCGCCGCCGTGCGCGCTCTCGAGCGCGAAGATGACGCCCTCCGTCCGCGCGAAGAACTTTACCGCGTCGAGCGCGTCCCGGTCGCGGATCGCGGTGAACTCGATCCTGCCCGACTCCCCGAGCGCGGCGAGCTCGGGCCCGATTCCGGGATAGTCGAGTCCGGCCGAAACCGAGCGGGTCTCCGCGAGCTGGCCGTCCCCGTCCATGAGGAAGCGGCTCTTGTATCCTTGGACGATGCCGTCGTTCGCGCCCGGTCCCGACATCCTGACTGCGTTTTCTCCCGGGCCCGATCCGACGCCGCCTGCCTCCGCCCCGATGAGTCGGGGCGCGCAGAGGTCGATAAACGGCGAGAAGAAGCCGATCGCGTTCGAGCCGCCGCCCACGCAGGCGACGAGCGCCTCGACGTCGAGTTTCCGCTCGCGCATCTGCTCGAGGGTTTCCTTTCCGATTACGGATTGAAAAGTGCGCACGATATCGGGAAACGGCGCGGGCCCGAGCGCGGAGCCGATAATGTAGTGCGTCTTCTCGAAACTCGCGGACCAGTCGCGATACGCCTCGTTGATCGCGTCCTTAAGCGTGCGGCTTCCCGCGGTTACGGGGACGACGCGCGCGCCGTAGAGTTCCATCGCCGCGACGTTCGGCTGCTGCCGGCGAACGTCGACCTCTCCCATGTACACGACGCACTCGAGCCCGAGCCGCGCGCACGCCGAGGCGGTCGCGAGCCCATGCTGTCCGGCGCCGGTTTCGGCGATGATCCGCGTCTTTCCCATGCGCTTTGCCAATAGGGCCTGCGCGATCGCGTTGTTTATCTTGTGCGCTCCCGTGTGGGCGAGCCCTTCCATCTTGATGTAGATGTCGGCGCCGCCGAGTTCGCGCGTCGCGTTCTCGGCGAAAAGGAGCGGCGTCGGCCGCCCGATGAAATCGCGCCTTAGGCCCTCGAGCTCGGAGACGAACCGAGTATCCGCCATCGCGTCCGAGAACGCGGCCTCAAGCTCCTCGAGCGGGCGGCGCAAGACCTCCGCGACGTACCTTCCGCCGAAGCGGTCAAAATATCCATTGTTGCTCATCGCGCTAACTCCCTGAAAAAAGACTTTAAGAGAACGTGATCTTTCCGCCCCGGCGCGGACTCGAGCCCGCTTGAGGCATCGATCAGCTCCGGCGAAAACTCCTCCACGCACTGCCTGACGTTGCCCGGGTTAATCCCGCCGGCGAGCCAAAGGTTCCCGAGTTCACGCGCACGCCTGACAAGCGAGCGCGGTATCGCCTTACCGGTTCCCCCCGATACGCCTTCTACCCGCGCGTCGACGAGAACCCGGGGCTCGCCGCCCCTCATGAGGGTCCCGACGCGCTCGAGGTCTCCCTCGTCGCCGAGCCGCACGACCGAGTACCGCCCGATGCCGTAACTGCCGCCGCTTGCGTCCACGGCCGGAAGGTCGCGCTCGGGGTTCGCCCCGTGGTATTGGATCGCGTCGAGCGCCCCCTCGCGGACGAGCTCGAACGCCTCGCGCGCCTCGGCCGAATCGGGATCGACGATCACCCCGACGAGGAGCGGCCGCCGCGATTCGGAAGCCGTCCCGTTTTTTCCCTGAGCCTCCGCGAGGCACGCGGCTACCTCGCGGACCGCAAACGGCGTCGCCGCGCGCGGGCTTTTCGCGAAGACGAACCCGAGTAAGTCGGCGCCGAGCGACGCGGCGAGAAGCGCGTCGTCCTTGTTCGTGATTCCGCATATCTTCACGAGCGGCGCCGTCCCGTCGGCCTTGCCGCGGTTTCGCGCGGCAGCCCGTTTCCCGATCTCCCTCCAAAATTGCCCGACCCAGTCGGGCTGCGCCGAGCGAAAGCCGTCTACGAGTTCGCTCGCCCGTTCGGGGTTTCGCGCCGCGGCCTCGCCGATGAGGATGCCGTCGAAGCCAAGCCTCCGCGCGAAGCGGCACGCGCCCGCGGTTGAGGCTCCCGACTCGAAGACGGTTTTGCACGGCAGTCCCGAGCGCAGGGCCGCGGGGATGAGCAGGTCTATCCTGAAGGTCGCAAGGTCGCGCGCGTTCACGCCCGCGACCGCGTTCCCCGCCTTACAGACGGCTTGAAGCTTCGCGACGTCGGCCGAGTCCCTGACCTCGATGAACGGCGTCATCCCGAACGAGCGGCAGAGCGCGGCGAGTTTCAGGAGCGCGGGGCGCTCGAGTATCCGCGCGATCAGGAGCACCGCGTCGGCGCCGCACCGATACGAGACCTCGATCTCGTCCTCGAAGAGGATAAAGTCCTTTCTGAGGAACGCGGTCCCCGGCTGGCTCGCGCTCGCCGCCACGAGGTCCGCGAGCGATCCCTTGAAAAATCTGCCCTCGGTGAGGACCGACACGTTCTTCGTCCCGGCGGCCACGTACCGACCGGCGAGGGCAACGGGGTCGAGACCCGAGGCGATGTCACCCTTCGACGGTGACGCGCGCTTGATCTCGAGGATCGTGCCGGGCTCCGCCATGAAGGGAACGACACCGCGCGACCGATGGCTCGGTATCTCGGTCCCGAAACCCGGCCCGAGCCGCGCGTAGTCCTCGCGGCGGACGCGGACGATCTCGTCGAGGATGTCAGGCACGGCTTGCCTCCCTGACCGCCTCGATCTTCCGCGCGACGGAACCGTCCGAGATCGCCTTAAGCGAGCGTTCGTAGCCGTCCTTCATCGTCGCCGCGGCCCCGGATATATAGAGCGTCGCGGCGGCGTTGAGCGCGACCGCCGCGCGGATGCCGGGCCGCCCCTTCCCGTCGAGGATATCAAGCGCGAGCCGCGCGTTCTCCGCCGCGTCGCCCCCGAGAAGCTCATCGGTCGATCGGCCCGCGATCCCGAAGTCGGCGGGGTCGATCGCGTACTCGCGCGCGGCGCCGTCCTCGCCGATCTCGATCACACTCGTGCGCGCGGCGGGGGAAATCTCGTCGAGCCCATCGTCGCTCGATATCACCATTACCCGTTTTGAGCCGAGCATCTTCGATGCCTCGGCGACGGGCCGCATGAGCGACTTGTCGTATACCCCAAGCATCTGGTACTCAGCGCCCGCGGGGTTCGAAAGGGGCCCGACGAGGTTCATGATCGTCTTGACGCCGAGGAGCTTCCGCACCGGCGCTGCGAAGCGCATCGCGCTGTGGTACACCGGCGCGTAGAGAAACCCGAAGTCCGTCTTCTCGATGATCCCCGCGGTCTTCTCCGCGGGGAGGTCGATCTTGATGCCGAGCGCCTCGTAGAAATCCGCGGAGCCTGACTTGCTCGACACGGCGCGGTTGCCGTGCTTCGCGATCGGCACGCCGCACGCGGCCGCGACGAGCGCCGCCATCGAGCTGATGTTAAAGCTCCCGAGCCCGTCTCCGCCCGTGCCGACGATGTCGGTGAGCGCCTTCGAGATCGGCACGCCGCGCTTCTTCCTGCACAGGACGGCGGCGCATCCGGCGATCTCCTCCGCGGACGGTCCCTTCGCCGATATCGCGGTGAGTATGGCGCTCGTCTGCCGCTCGTCGAGCGAGCCTTCGGTCAGGTCCTCCATGAAGATCTCCGCCTCCTCGCGCGTCATGCTCCTTCCGGCCATGAGCCCGGAGAGCACCTTGCTGAACGAGAGGCCCTCGCGGCGATAGGAAAGGAACGCCTTCAGGATCGCCTCGCCCTGGCCCGACGCGATCGACTCGGGGTGAAACTGCACGCCCTCGACCGCGAGGGTCTTGTGCCTGACGCCCATGACGTCGCCGTCGGAGGCGCGCGCGGTCACCTCGAGGCAATCGGGAAGCGACGACTCGTCGATGACGAGGCTGTGATAGCGGGTGAAGGTTCCCTTCGTCCCGATCGTCCGGAAGAGCCCCTTACCGTCGAGGCTCATCTCCTCGGCGATGCCGTGCTTGATGAACCTCGCGCCGACTATCTTACCGCCGAACGCGTGTCCGATCGCCTGATGGCCAAGGCAAATCCCGAGCACGGGAACCTTCCCCGCGAAGTACCTGATCGCCTCGACGCTCACTCCCGCGTCCTCGGGACGTCCCGGTCCCGGTGACACAACGATGCGCGAGGGATTGAGGGCCTCGATCTCAGGCAGGGTAATCGCGTCGTTTCGCACGACGCGGATCTCCTCGCTTGAAAGCCGCGCGAGGAGCTGGTACACGTTATAGGTAAAAGAGTCGTAGTTATCGATCAGCACTATCATTTCGTCGCCTCCGTTTTCGCATTCGCGCCCTCGAGCACGGACCGCATGGCCATCAGTTTTTCGTTCGTCTCCTCCCATTCGCGCTCGGGGTCCGACGCGTGAACGATTCCGGCCCCCGCCTGGAGGGTCCACCGCTTCCCCTTCTTGAGCGCGCACCGGATCGCGATGCAGAAATCGAGGTCGCCGTCCGGCTCGACGTACCCGACCGCGCCCGCGTAGAAGCCGCGGCGTTCCCGCTCGAGTCCCGAGAGGATCTCGATCGCGCGGATCTTCGGCGCGCCCGAGACGGTGCCCGCGGGAAAGGCCGCGCGAAGGACGTCGATTCCCCGCACGTGCTTTTCTGGCGACTCGGTAACCGCCGCAGCCGCACCCGGCGCGCACGCGGTTTGGCCGACGACGTCCGAGACGATATGCATCACGTGGCTGAAGTTCTCCACTTCCATGTTCCGCGTCAGGCGCACCGAGCCCGGGACGCACACGCGCCCGAGGTCGTTTCGCGCGAGGTCGACGAGCATGAGATGCTCTGCCCGCTCCTTGGGATCGGCGAGGAGCTCGCTTCGGAGCCGATCGTCCTCAGCAGAATCCTTGCCCCGTCGCCTCGTGCCCGCGATCGGGCGGATCGAGGCGACCGAGTCCCTGACCCTGACGAGGCTTTCGGGCGAGGCTCCTACGAGTTGGTACGCGCCGAAGTCGAGGTAGAAAAGGTACGGCGACGGGCTCTTCGAGCGAAGGCGCCGGTACGCCTCGAGCGCGCTCCCCTCGGACTCAAGCTCGAGCCTCCGGGACATCACGCACTGCAGGAGGTTTCCTTTCACGATATGGTCCTTGATCGCCTTGACGCCCGCGACGAACGCGGCCTTCGACTCGCGTAGGTCCGTGACGACGGCGGCGGGCGCCGAATCCTCGGGCGGCGAGAGGTAGGAAAAATCGAGATCGCTCAGCCGGGCCTTAATATCCCGGATCGCCTCGGCGAGGTCGATCTCGTGCTCGGCGTAGTTGCGGCCGAAGATATGGATCGTGTCGGTGAAATGGTCGAAGACGAGGTACACATGCCCGACGATGAACTCGGACTCGGGGATAGCGAGCGCGTCGGCTTGGGGCGCGAGCCTGATCGTGTCGCATCGCTGGCAGAACTCGTAGCCCAGGAACCCGATCCCTGCCCCGGGCAGGGGGATCCCGTCGGGCGGAAGGACGTTCTGGCTCGCGACGGCCATCTGCGCGTCGAGGATATCGCCGCCCGTGAACGGGACGTCCCGCCCATCAATCGAGTAAAACACCCCGCGGTCATCCTGCCGGATCCTGAACGCCTCGCGAACGAGGATCAGGGAGTAACGGTCGCGGCCATGGGTAAACGAAGCCGACTCAAGGATCGCGAGCGCGCCAAGTTTTTTCGCAAGCGCGAACGGCGTGTACCGCTCGCCGGGAATCGAGGTATCAACGGAATCAGTACGGGTAAGAATCATGGATAAACTCCTGTAAACCGATCACACTGTTACTATTTGTAGTAACGTTATAAGCAGCATAACAACCGGCAGCGTTTCTGTCAATAGTAACGTTGCTTTTTATAGAAACATCACGTTTCCAGGCGAGAATGTCCGCCTACCATCAGCACATATTCCTTGACATAACTGAATAGTGTATTTAGTATTCAGTTATAGGAGAAACGTATGCAATCACGGAAGGAACACATCCACAAGGCCCTACTCGAAGCGGCAAAGGACGAGTTCGCCCTTAAGGGAATGGAAAAGGCCTCGCTTACCGCGATCGCCAAAGCGGCGGGCGTTTCGCCGGGAACCGTCTACATCTACTTCAAGGACAAACGCGATCTTTATGACTCCTGCCTTCCGCCTTCCGTCGCCGAAGGGCTAAAAAAGATCGCCGACAGGGGCATCCTCAGCGCCGGAAATCGGAACCTTGAGCTCCTTACGGTATCGCGCGAGTCGCACGGACCGCTCATCGAGTTTCTCCTCGAGAACCGCCGCGAGGTACTCATCCTCGCGCAGCATGGCGAATGGAAGGGGGAGGTCGTGAGTATTCTCCAGGGTTCCGCGCTCGCGTATTTCGTCGGCATCGGGCGGACGCTCACGCAGGATGAGGCGCGCTTTCTGCGCTTTCTCTACGAGGGGTTGCTTGAGCGACTTCTTACCGTATTGCGTAACGGTCCCACCACCGAGGATGAAATCCAGAAATTGATCGCGTATCACGTCGCCGGATTGAAAGGAGTCTTTTGATGAAAAATCTCGTGTATTACTTTTCGGGCACGGGCAATTCGCTCGCGGCCGCAAAGCGCCTCGCCGCCGCATGGGGCGACTGCGAGCTCGTATCGATCGCCGATGCCGCTCAAAACGGGCGTTATCGAATCGAGGCGGACACCGTCGGGTTCGTCTTCCCGCTTTACTACGTAAACCTTCCCCGCATCGTGCAAGGCTTTATCGAGCGGGCGGAGTTCGCCGGTTCCCCGTATATCTACGCGGTCGTCACCAAGGGCTTCCCCGTCGTCGGGAGCGCGCTGGGGTATTTGGGTACGATCTGCAGCGCGAAGGGCCAAAGGCTTTCCTTCGCGTCCTACGTGCTCATGCCGAATAACGATATCGTCTACTGTACCGTTCCCGACGAAAGACGCGCGCGGAAGCTCAACGACGCGGCTAACGCGAAACTCGACCGTCTCTTTCCGCTCATCGAGCGACAAACGCGAAGGATCGATCCTGAGCCCCTCGGGTTTATCCGCAAGGCGCGCCAGGAATTCTTCCTTACGCATCTCAAGACCTCGTGGAAATCGTTTTACGCGAACGAGCGGTGCACCGGCTGCGGGCTTTGCGCACGCTCATGCCCGGTCAAGAATATCTCGATGGCGAACGGGAAACCGGTTTGGGGATCGCGCTGCGAGGAATGCGAGGGATGCCTTCATCTTTGCCCCGTAGAGGCCGCGCAGTACAGGAATACGACCCAGGGCAAACGGCGCTACTGGCATCCCGCTGTCCCCAAGGGGCCCCTTACCTGAGCGATCGAGCGGGCAAAAAAAAGCCGCGGCCACCCTTTCGATGACCGCGGCAGGAAAAATACCGGGGAGAGATCCGGTAATTCGGGCTATCAGCCCAACCCGGACTTGCGTCGGGTATAAATGTCGTAGAATACGGCGAGCAGGAGGATGACCGCCTTGACGACATACTGCCATTGAGCCGCGATGTTCATGAGGGACATACCGTTGTTGATGCCCGCCATGACGAGACCGCCGATGATGGCGCCCATGACGGAACCGATACCACCGGTAGCCGATGCGCCGCCGATGTAGCACGCCGCGATGGAATCCATATCAAACATATTTCCGGCCTGGGGAAGCGCCGAGTTCATGTACCCGGTGAAGACGACCGCCGCGAGTCCCGCGACGAAGCCCATCATCAAGAACACGATGAAGTTAACCATCTCGGAGTTGATTCCCGAGAGCTTCGCGGAACGGGCGTTACCGCCGACCGCGTAGATGTAGCGACCCATTACCGTTCGCTTCGATATGAAGGTAAAGAGCCCTACCGTACACCCGAGAACGACGACGACGATCGGGATGCCGCGATAGGTCGCGAACTTCCAGCTGATCGCGCCGATCAGGGCGCCGACGACGATGATCTTGAGAACAACCGCGAACACGGGGCTTACCTCGAATCCGTAGCGGGCCTTATTGCGCCGCGCGGCGAGGTCCGCGATCACATAGAGGACAAAGAGGACTACGCCGACGAGCAGCGCGGTGTAGTGCACCCGATCGACCACGAGGCTGGGGATGTCCACCATACCGGAGGAGATCTGCTTAAAGCCATCGTCCATGAGCGAGATCGGGGTCACGTTCGTGATGATGTAGGTCAACCCGCGGAACAGGAGCAGGAAGCCCAGGGTCACGATGAACGCCGGCATCTTGAGGTAGGCAACCATGTAGCCCATGACCGCGTAGATCGCGATGCCGATCGCGACGCTGATCGCCACGGTCGGAACCATTCCTATTCCCGTGTTATATAGCATCGCGGAAACCGCGCCGATGAAGGCGCACGTTGCCGGGCAGGCCAGGTCGATGTTGCAGGTGATGATCAACAGGATCATGGTCGTCGCCAGGAGCAGGATGTGGCTGTTCTGCATGAAGATGTTCGTGATGTTGCGGGAGTTGAGGTTAACCCCGTCGGTCAGGAACGCGAAAATTATCATTATCAACGCGAGCATCATGACCATCGAGTAGTCCTTGATGTTCGTTTTGAGCAATGATCGGAAAGTTGCTTTGTTTTTAAGCGTGGTCTCGCTCATACGGTTTTCTCCTTCTGCGTATGTCCGGCAATTGCCAAATGCATGATTTTTTCCTGGGTCGCCTCTTCGCGGGACAGCATGCCCTTAATCTCGCCGTCGTTCATGACGTAGATGCGGTCGGCCATCGCGAGGGCCTCGGGCATCTCCGACGTGACGATGATGACGCTCTTTCCCTGCTTCACGAGGTCGTTCAGGATCGCGTAGATCTCGAACTTCGCCCCGACGTCGATACCGCGCGTCGGCTCGTCGACGATGAATATCTCGGGGTCGGCGAGGAGGCAGCGGCTTAAGACGACCTTCTGCTGATTTCCGCCCGAGAGGTTTCGCGCCAGCTGATTGATCGACGGCGTCTTGATCCTCAATGAGGTGCGGTATTTCTCCGCGGCCTTGATCTCTTCCTCTGAATTGACCACGCCCAGCTTCGAAAGCTTTCCAAGGCTCGACGACGAGATGTTCGTCTTCACGTCCTGGATGAGGACGAGTCCAAGGCTCTTGCGGTCTTCCGACACGTAGCCGATTCCGGCGTCGAGCGCCTTGCGCGGCGACGAGGTGTCGACCTTCTTTCCCTTAACGAAAACCTCACCCGTGCAGCTTGACCCGTACGAGCGCCCGAAGATGCTCATCATGAGCTCGGTGCGTCCCGCGCCCATCGGGCCGCAGAACGCGAGGATCTCGCCCTTGCGAAGGAAGAACGAGGCATGCTCGACGACCTTCATGGAATGGTAGTCGGGGTGATAGACCGTCCAGTCCTTTACCTCGAACACCGTCTGCCCGATCTCGACGGGCGTCTTCTGGTACTGCGCGCCGAGCTCGCGTCCGACCATGTCCTTGATGATCATGGCTTCGGTGAGCTTGTCGTTCTTTACGTCCCAGGTCGATATCGACTTTCCGTCGCGAAGGATCGTGACGGTATCTGCTATCTTCAATACTTCCTTGAGCTTGTGGGAAATCATGATTGCGGTGATTCCCTGTTTCTTGAGCTCGAGGATGAAATCAAGGAGCTTCTCGCTCTCTTCGTCGTTGAGCGACGAGGTCGGCTCGTCCAAGATCAAGAGCTCAACCTGCTTTGAAAGCGCGCGCGCGATTTCGACGAGCTGCTGCTTGCCGACGCCGAGCTTGCTCACGACCGTCGCGGGGTTCTCATGGAGCCCGACTTGGTCAAGGTACTTCTTTGACTCGCGTATATATTTGTCCCAGTTAATGATCCCGAAACGGGTTTTCATGTGGCCGAGAAAGATATTTTCATAGATTGAAAGATACGGACTCAATGCCAATTCCTGGTGGATGATCGCGAGACCTTCTTTCTCGCTATCCTTCACGCTCGTGTAATGCGTCTCTTTGCCCTTGTAGAGCACTTTTCCCGTGTAGCTTCCCTTCGGGTGAACGCCCGAAATGACGCTCATCAGGGTCGACTTTCCGGCGCCGTTCTCGCCGCAAAGGGAGTGTATCTCGCCCTTGCGAACCTTGAGATTGACCGAGTCGAGGGCACGGACGCCGGGAAATTCCTTCGTCAAATTCTCTATCTCGAGTATGTATTCACTCACAGTTGCATCCTCTCCGTCATCCAGCAACAAAAGAAATCCGGGCCGGCCTTACAGCCGGCCCGGAAAACTCGCAATGATATCAAGTATTACTTGATGTCGCTTGCCTTGTAGTAGCCGGAATCGACCATGATGGCCTTCCAGTTATCCTTGGTTACGACGACCGGCTCGAGAAGATAGGCCTTAACGACCTTCTTTCCGGTGTCATAGGAGGTGGTGTCGAGGCGAGCACCGGCGATGTTCGGGGTAGCACCCTTGAGGAGCGCGTCGGCGAGTTCGATGGTCGCGGAAGCGAGCTTGCGGGTGTCTTTGAACACCGTCATGTTCTGCTTGCCGTCGCGGATAGCGGCGATCGAAGCAACTTCACCATCCTGGCCGGTAACGACGGGGAGGGTCTTGGTGTACTTCGCATCGGAAGCGCAGGCCTCAATGATGGCGCGAGCGAGGGTGTCGTTCGGCGCGAGGATCGCGTCGAGGGTGACCTTCTTCGCATCGTTATTGAGGAGGTTCTCCATGCGGGTCTTGGCGATATCGGCTCTCCAGTTCTCGGTGGTGATCTTGGTGAACGCGGCATCGGAAGACTTAAGCGGGGCCGGTCCGACGATCACGAGAGCGCCAGAGGCGACGAAGGGTCCGAGGACGTCCATAGCGCCATCAAAGAACACCTTCGCGTTGTTGTCCGTGGGGGATCCCGCGAAAAGAGCGATGGTCTTGGGCTTGGCCTTAGAGGCGGCGGCGAGGTTAAGAGCCTTCGCGATCGCATTGCCCTGGAACTGTCCGACCTTGAAGTTATCGAAGGTGATGTAGTAATCATAGTCCTTCGAACCGGTGATCAGGCGGTCATAGGCGATAACGATGGTCTTGTCGGCGGCGGCATCAGCAACGGCCGAAACGACGCCCTCGTTAACGGAACCGATAACGAGAAGCTTGGCACCCTTGGTCAGGAAGTCCTGGATCTGCTGATTCTGCTTGCTCTGATCAGCGTCGCCATAGGCAACCTCGGCCTTGTAGCCCTTCGCGAGAGAGTCGGCGAGAAGCGCGGCTCCGTCCTTCTGCCAGCGCTCGACGTGAGTCTCGGGCATGGCAAGTCCGATGAACGCGCCCGCCGCTTTCTTCGGTGCGGCAAACGAAACGCCGGTGACCAGCACGAGTGCTGCTACGAGTGTTACGATTTTCTTCATAAATTGTCTCCTCCATAAAAAAAGACTGTAAGTTATTATTGCCTGGGAAGAGACTTTCGCGAAATCGTAAAGTTTTGACAAAAAAGGGGAAAAAACGCGCATTGCCCCTGCGGAAAGATTCGCGCAGGGGTAATTTCTTTACGTCATTTTTTTACTGGTACGTTCCGATACACGTCCTCGGCGGAGTGAAACCGGTCCCGAATGACCGTCGTATCCATGTTTTCCGCGAAAACGGCCTTGGGCTCTTCCATAAAGAAGGGAATGAGGGTCCCGGAGCGGTTTTCTACCATACGATCGGGGGACATCTTGGCGCCTTTGGCGACGTCGACCGCGATGGACGCGGCGCGGGTCGCAAGGCTCGCGATCGGTTTATAGACGGTCATGAGCTGCGTGCCCTCGACGATCTTCTGGCATGCGCCGATATCGGCGTCTTGCCCGACGACGGCGACCTTACCGGCGATTCGGTACTCCGAGAGGAGCTGAATCGCGGCGCTCGCGATCTGGTCGTTCGCGCACGATATCGCGTCGATGTCATGGGTCCGGTCGAGTACCTTCCCGATCTTCTCGAGCGCTTCGTCCGAGCTCCACTCGTCGAGCCAAATCTCCTCGACGACGTGAACGTCCTGCCGCTTGATCGCGGGGTCAAGGACCTCGTGAAGCCCCGCGTTCACCTCGTAGCTGTTGCTGTCGCGGGAAGAGCCGTTCACGATCAGGTAGTTTCCCCGCGGCTTTTTCCCGAGGAGTGCCTTCCCGAAGAGGCGCCCGACCTCGCGATTGTTGAACGACACGAAGGCGTCGATCGGGGTTCCCATGATCAGCCGGTCGTACGCGACGACCGGGATCTTCGCGTCCCTGACCTTCTTGACCGCGCCGGCGAGGAGCTCGGTATCGTGCGCGACGACGACGAGCACGTCGATGTCCTGCGCCATGAGGAAGTCGATCTGCGCGATCTGTTCCTTGGTTCCCCCGGCGGAAAGCTGCACGATGACGTTGGCCCCGAGGTCGCGCGCGGCCCCGGAGAAGATCTTGATGTCCTTGTTCCACCGCTCGATGATGAAGGTGTCGGTCGCGATCGAGAACCCGATGGTGATGCGGTCCTTCTTCGGGCGAAACTTGCCCGGAGAGCAGGACGAAAGCGCGAGGATCGCCGTAAAGAGCGCGAAAAAGGCGAGCGCCCGGCGCGACGGTCTCATCGGCGGACGCGCGGCATTTCCCGCGAGCGCGGCAGCACCCGCGCGATGCGCGAGTTTTCCCGCGCAATGCGGCCCGATACGCGAAAAGCCCATCATACTCATGCGCCCTCCCCATCCCTAATCCGTTCCGCATACATGGTCGGCGAAACGCCGACGATCTTTCTGAATAGCTTACTGAAGTAATTCGGGTCTTGATACCCGGTCGCGAACGCCACTTCCTTGATGCTCAACCGATTCTCGCGGATCAGGCGCTCGGCGCGCTCTATCCGGAGCGCGGTCAGGTAGTCGACGAAGCTCGATCCCGTGTGCTCGCTGAAAAGCCGCGAAAGGTAAGCGGACGACACGTTCGCCGCCTCGGCCGCGTCGGACAGCTGGATCTGCCGGGAATAGCTCTCCCCGATAAAGGCGATGGCCTTGACGAGCGGCACGGGGAACTCGCCGGTCCGTTTCTGCCGCGCGAGGGCATAGACGCGCTCGAAGGCCTGTTCGGACCACGTGACGATCGAGGGAACGTCGTCAAGCGGGCAAAGCTCCTCGATCGGGTCGAAGGGGGGAACCTCTTCGGAGTGCGTCTTAAAGCACGAAAGCACGTCGTCAACGAGAAGCGTGAAAAGGGTCGCGAGCTTTACCTTCGCGACCGGGACGCCGTAGGCGGCGACGACCTCATCGCGGTACGACGCGAACAGCGCCAAGATCTCGGGGTACTCCGCGAGGCCGTTCTTCCTTCTAAGCGCGATGATGCGCATGCGCTCGCGGATGCGAACCTCGCCGGAGTTTTTCTTTCTATTAATATCTTCCAGCGCTTCGGCGCACGAACGCCGAAAGTCCCCCCACGGGCGGGTCTGCCCCACCCCCGAGAAGGACGCGACCGCGGGCGGCACGACGGCCTTCAATGCCTCGTCGAGGAGCTCGCCGATCGGGCCAAAGTCGTCCGCGCCGGGAAAGAAGTACATCCCAAGCCCGAGATGGTTCGCGAAAAGAAAACGACGAGAGAGGGAGATGCGCGCATTGAGGTCGGGGAAGAAATCGCCGCCCTCGGGGTCGATACCGACGAAGGCGACGGTACCCGAGTCGGAGCCGAGGGAAAGCGCGTCGCGTAGGCGCGTCCACCGCGCCTCGTCGAGCGGCCGCCAGATTCCGCGCTTGAGGAAGTCATCCTCGAGCGCGTCGCCGTCGCCAGAGTCCCGCTCGCGGGGGCGCTGATCGAGCTTCATGGCGATCGCGGCGAGGGTCTCGGTGAACATCTTTTTCGTAACGGGCTTCACGAGATAGTCGTGGACGCCGAGCGGAATGGCGCGGCGCGCGAGGTCGAAGCGCTCGTACGCCGTCGAGAGGACGAACACGGTATCGGGGACCTTCCCGTGAACCTCCTCGATCGTATCGAGGCCGTCGAGCCCCGGCATGTTGATGTCCATGAAGACGACGTCGGGTCTGAGCTCGTAGATGAGCTTGATCGCCTCGTACCCGGAACGGGCCTTTCCGACAAGCGAGAACCCCGGCACGCCCGATTCGAGCATGAACGAGTAGCTTTCAAGAACGGGCTCTTCGTCGTCGACGATCAATACGCTATACATAGCTCTTTCCCCGTGTCGATGCGCACCGTAACCGCCGTCCCCTTTCCCTTCTCGGACTCGATCCTAATCGCGTCCGGGTCGTCGGGGAAAAAGAAGTACACGCGCTGGATAACGTTCTCGAGGCCCATGACCTTCTCTGAGTGCCCGTCGACGGGAACCGGCTTGAGGAGCGCGGCGATCTTCTCGGCGTCCATCCCGCTTCCATTATCAGCAACCGAGAGGAACAGGTACTTCCCCTCGACGTAGACGCGGACGACGATCGAGTTGCGGCCCTCGCTTCCCTTAAAGGCGTGCACGACGCAGTTCTCGACAAGCGGCTGGAGTATCGTCGCGGGCACCGTATACGCGTCGAGGATATCCTTCGGGCAGTCGAGCACGAGGTCAAGATTCTTCGGGAACCGGACGCGCAGAAGGTAGAAGTACGACTCGAGCCCCTCGATCTCGTGACGGAGCGGGACGGCGACGTTCTTCTCGCGGATGTTATGCCTGACCAGGCGCGAAAGGTTTTCCATGTATTCGCCGGTGCGGTCGGCGCCCTCGACGATCGCGAGCTGGATGCCGGTGTTGAGGGTGTTGAACAGGAAGTGGGGGTTCATCTGCGCCTGCAGGGTGTAGAGCTCCATGCGCCTGATGAGCTGCTGCATCTTCATGTTCCGGACGCGCTCCTGCATGTACTCCTGCTCGACGTTCCGCTGCCACTTGATCTCTTCAATGTAAGTATGGATGTCGTGCTTCATGCGGTTGAAGGCGTGGACGACGCTGTCGATCTCGTCGAACGAGCTCGCGCGCACGTCATCGCCCCCGAAATTGCCCGCCGCGATCGCCGCGGCCGCGCGCGAGAGGTTCACCATCGGGCGGCTTATCCGGTTGACGGCCTGCATGAGGTAGAGCACGGAGAACAGGGATATGAACACGATGAAAAGGAGGTTCCACAGCTGGATGTTCCGGGACATCGCGATGAAGGTCTCGTACCCGGAGAGCTGGGCGGAAAAGCGCGCGCCCGAGATGCCGTCGATCTCCGAGCGGACGTACTCATAGAGGGTTTGCATCTCGGCGTAGATCCCGGTATACCGGGCGACGTCCATCCCGCGCTTCTCCTCGATCGCGGTATCCGCGAGGTCAAGGTACTTCGAGACGACCGAGTAGACCTCCATCTCGCGAAGGCGCAGGGGATCGGCGGGAACGCCCGCGTCCTGAGGCACGAGGTTCCGCACCCGCTGCGAGATGACGAGAAGCTCGGAAAGGGCGCCCGACGAGCGCGTGGAGAGGAACTCGAGAAAAGGATCCTGAAACGCGTCGAGATTCTCGCGAACCTCCCTGAGGTAGCGCTGTTCCTCGAAGCTCGTCGAGACGATCTCCTGCATCCGGATGGTCGAATAGAGAATATACCCCGTCGACATGACGAGGATGGCGAGGACCGCGAGTATATTGAGGATTATCTGGGCGCCGAAGGAGTGCTTGAGCTTTCTGACGAGCCGTTTGGTCATCGACAGGGCCCTCATTTCGGGCCCCTTTTCGTCGGCGCGACGTAGAGATCGGCGTCGGCGCGCGTGACGACGTCGATGCCGGTATCGACCGAGTTCGAGGTATACCCCGAGGAGCACAGTTCCGTGAGCGAGGAAACCGCCTGGTACCCCGTCGCGCGGGGATTCGTCACGAGCGTGGCGACGAGGATTCCCTTCTGAAGATAATCCTGGATCGTGTCGTCGAACCCGAAGCCGACGACCTGCACGCTCCCGACGAGATTGAGGTCGATGAGCGCCTGCGTGCCCGCGAGCGTATCCTCGGCGCTCGTGAACACGATCGCGTTGAGCCCCTGCCGATCGCGGATGAGCTGGTACACGATCTTCTCCGCGTCGCGCGGGTTCATGTCCGTCCGCTGGACCGCGATGGGGGTGGTCAGCGACGTCCCAAGCGCGCTCGTGATGCCCATCTCGAAAAGCTCGCGCTCCGCGAATACGGCGGGCGACTTCTCGCTGTAGATGACCGCGATCTTGAGAACCTCGCCCTCGCCGCGCGTGATCTGCGCGCCGGCTTTCTTCCCGAGATCGTAGTTATTCGTCCCGACGAAGGGCCACGGCCGATCGGACGCGATGTTATGGTTCACGAGAACGACGGGAATCGCGGCTTTCTTGAGCTCCTCGAGCCGGTATGAGGTCGTTTGGTCGTCGAGGTCCGGGCAGACGATCACGCCGTCGGCCCCCGTATAGCGGGCCATCGAGAGATCGCTCTCCGAGGGGTCATAAGTATGGATGGAAACCGACGCGTTATTCGCGCTCGCTCCCGCGCGAACCCCGACGACGAGCTCGGAGAAAAGCGCGGCCCGGTCTTTGGGAAGATAGAGCGCGAAATGATAGCGGGCGCGCTGAGCCGCGGCCTCGACGGGATCGCGCGCGAGCATGTCGCGCACGAGCATCGCGGATCGGGCGAAGGAGAAGAGCGCGAGTAAGCCGGTTACCGCGAGGCCGACCTTAAAATAGGCTTTCACGAGGATGAGTATACAGGCAGAGAGGAATCGTTGACAAGAAGAAAACCCGCGCCCGAGCGGGCGCCTCCATTGCGCGAGACTTCGGTATCGGTGTATAGTGGGCCCATGGTTAATATCCTGAAATGGGACGACTCCCTCGCCACCGGCTTTGAGGAGGTCGACCTTC
>DAOPYF010000045.1:0-17185 GCA_035352735.1 Treponemataceae bacterium
GGAAGTTCGCGGAGGCTGAGCGCTATTTCCGCGAGGCCTTAACCCTCGGCTCCGACGACGCGCAGACGAACTACAACATGGCGACTGTCGAGCTTGAGCTCGGCAAGAGCCAGCAGGCGCTCGATTACGCGAAGAAGGCGGTCGACTCCGATGGCTCGAACGCGGTGTACCTCTATACCTACGGGCTTTCGGGGGAACGGAACGGCATGCTCGACGTCGCGCTTCAGCAGTACGCGCGGTCGATCACGGCCGACCCGAAGTACGTAAAGCCCCGCATCAACCTCGGTAAGATGTATCTCGACGCCGATCGCGTCGACGACGCGCTTGCCCAGTTCGTCGCGGCGTATACGGTGGATAGGGACAATTTCGAGGTGAACAACAACCTCGGGAAGGCGTATGGGCTCAAGAAACTCTACGACAAGTCGGTCGAGCATTACGCCAAGGCCGTCGCGAAGAACCCGAAGGACGGCGAGGTTCGCGCGAATCTCGCGAGCGCGTACATCAGCGCCGGGCTTTCCGAGAAGGCCCGCGATACCTATATCGATCTCATCAAGATCGATCCCGACCGATGGGACGCGTACTACGAACTCGGGAAACTCTACGTGAGCCTCGGGGACAAGGCGAGCGCGAAGGCGACGCTCCAAGACTTATTGCGGAAAAAGCCCGACTATCCCAAGGCCGACGAGGTTCAGAAACTCCTCAATACGCTTTAAGCCGCTTTTTTTTACGTTCGCTTGATCCGCGCGAAAAGCTCTTCCCGCGTCACGGTGACCCAGACGGGCCTGCCGTGCGGGCACACCGGTTCCGGGAGGGCGAACGCGCGCTCGGCGATGCCGCGTGCGGTATCCGAATCGAGGACGTCGCCGTCCTTACACGCCGCGCGGCATGCGGCCGTCGCCCAGAGATGGTCCGCCAAGGTTTCGGGGTTAGCCGCGGGGTCGAGGATATCCGCTTTAAGATCCTTCTCCGTGCCGACCCACGCGGCGGGGACGGCCGTTACCTGCCAAAGACCCGCGCCTTCATCCTCAATCCTAAAGCCCGCCTCGGTGAGCGCGCCGCGCCGCGCGGCGAGCATGCGGTCGGCTTCGTTTGAATCAGTTTCTATCCGGTACGGGACGAGAAGCTCCTGAGCCTTGCCGCGTCGCGCGCGGATTTCGTCGAACAGAATACGCTCGTGGGCCGCGTGCTGGTCGATGAAGTAAAAGATTCCGCCTCGCTCGACCGCGAGGAAGGTTCCGAGCACTTGTCCGAGATAGCGAAATGAACCCGTTCGCGGATCTTCCTTGTGTACGGCCTCGAACGCCTCTTTCGCGGGGGAGTAATCGGCCTCGGGGTATGATCCGGGCCTTGACGGCGAATCGCGAAAGGCGCGCTCCGCGGCGAATGGGCTATCGTCGGTTGCGCGCGGAGACGAAGGGTATCCATGAGCAGGGCTCGCCGGGATCGGTCGATCGCGGCCCGGCGCGTACGATGCAGCGGGCGGGATTTCCCGTTCGACGCGCGATTCGGCATCGCCCGCGTAGAGCGGTAGCTCGCGTTCCCCCGAACCTTCCGGGGTCGCGGCGCGCGCGAGCGAGGCGATCGTCCAACGGCGGTAGAAGTCGCGAACCGCGGAGCTCACCGCGTGATGGAGGCTCGCCGGATCGCGGAAACGGGCTTCGCGCTTCGCCGGGTGGATGTTAAAGTCGACGAGCGCGGGATCGATCGTCACGAAAAGGCAGCCGACCGGGTGCGCGCCGTTCGGAAAATGGCCCTCGGCGCCGTATTCCATCGCCTGGAGGAGCCCGTATTCCATGATGCGCCTGCCGTTCACGAAGACCATGAGGTCCCTGCGGTCGCTTCGCGTCACGTCAGGGTTGCCGAGGACGGCCGTGAACGAAAATCCGATCCCCGAGCCCGCTATCTCGTAGAAAAAGGATTCACATTCCTTCGGCTCGAGGGCCGCGAGACAGCGCTCTCTGAGGGTTTCGGCGGGCGGTAAAATCGCCTTCTGGACGCCGTCGACGGAATACCGGAACTCTATTCCCGGCCACGCGAGCGCTTTTTCGGTGAAGGTCTGTCGGCAAAGCGAGGTTTCCGCCGCGGGGCGCTTGAGAAACTGCCTCCGCGCGGGAAAGTTCGCGAAGAGCGCCGAGACCTGCACGATGGTGCCGACCGAAAGCCGCGCGGGCGAGACGGTACCTGAGTCAAGCTTCCATGCCGCGCGGCCGTCCCGCGTCGTCGTAATCTCAAGGCGGCTTACCGCCTGTATCGAGGAAAGGGCTTCCCCGCGGAAGCCGAGGGTTGAAAGTTTGAGGAGGTCGTCTTCGACGGAAATCTTACTCGTCGTGTGCGTCTTTGCGCAGATGGCGAGGTCCTCCGCGGTCATTCCCGAGCCGTTGTCAATGACCCGGATCGAGTCGATGCCGCCGCCCGCGATCTCGAGCGAGACGCGCGAGGCACCGGAGTCGATCGCGTTGTCGAGGAGCTCCCGCACGACCGCCGCCGGCCGGTCGATCACCTCGCCCGCGGCGATCTTGCGCGCGACCTCGGGGGCGAGCTCGCGGATGGGACGGGGCGTTGGGATGGTGCGTGTTGCAAGGTCGCCGGTGGGAAGGCTTGGCACGGGAGGTCAGTCCTCTCCCTGGGTAAAGAGGTCGAGTTCCGGCTTTTCGTCCGGGCCCTCGGGCTGGTTCATCAGGATCTGTATCTTTCCCTCGATACGGTCGAGGTCCTTCTCAAGGCCCTTGGCGAGCTTAATCCCTTCCTCGAAGCAGGCGAGGGCGTCCTCGAGCGCGAGCTCGGGGTCCCTGATCGTCTCGCTGAGTTCCTCGAGCCTGCCGAGTCGTTCCTCAAATTTCTTCATTGCTCAGTTCCTCCACGCGCGCGCGTATAGTACCCTTTTCGGGGACGATGACAAGCTGATGGCCCTTCGCGGTATCGCGGGGCGACCGAACGATCTTTCCGGTTTCTGCGTCTCGAACCATCGCGTAACCGCGCCTCAGGATCGCGCGCGGGTTCGCGCCCTCGAGCGCCCCCGAAAGGAGCTCGATGCGGTGCCGGGTATCCCGGACGCGCGAGGTTAGCGAATCGAGAAGGCCTTCCTTCGCGTCGTCGAAGCGCATGAGGAGGGGCTGCTCGATGCGCCTGAAGCGGAGCTCGAGCGATTCCGGGGTAAATTGCGAAAGCATGAGACGCACGCGCTCGACCCGCGCGCCAATCGCGCCAGAAAGGGACTCGCGGGCGCCCGCGACGCGGCCTGCGATATCCTCGGCGAGCGGGCTCACGAGCTCCGCCGCGGCGGACGGGGTCGGCGCGCGAATGTCGGCGGCGAGGTCGCACAGGGACCAGTCGATCTCGTGCCCCACCGCGCTGATGACCGGGATCTCCGATGCGGCGACGGCGCGCACGAGGGCTTCGTCGGAGAAGGGGAGGAGATCCTCGAGTGAGCCGCCCCCGCGCCCGACGATGATGACGTCCGCCATGCGGTAGCGGTTTGCCGTCTCGATTTGGCGTATGAGGACGCTCGGAGCCTCGGCTCCCTGAACGGGGGCGGGAAGCACGGTGACGGAGATGGACGGGTTTCGCCTTTGCATTATTTGAATGATGTCGCGGATCGCGGCCCCCGTCGGGCTCGTGACGACGGCGACGCGCGCGGGAAACTCGGGGATCGGCTTCTTACGGTCCGAGTCGAAAAGCCCTTCGGCGGCGAGGCGCCGCTTTCGTTCCTCGAGGAGCCTCAGGATATCGCCCGAGCCCGCCATCTCCATGGTATCGACGATGAGCTGATAGGTTCCGCGGGCTTCGTAGACCGAGATGCTTCCCGTCGCGTGGACGAGGATGCCGTCCTTTGGGGTAAAGGAAAGATAGCGGCTTTTGCCTTTAAACATGACGGCCGAGATCGCGCTCGTCTCGTCCTTGAGGGTAAAATAAAGGTGCCCGGTGCTCGAGGGGCGCGCGTTGGAGATCTCCCCCTCAAGGGTGATTCGCGGGAAGGAGCCTTCAAGTATTTCCTTAATAAGGGAGGTGATTTCCGCGATCTTCAGGGGCTTTGCGCTGTCCATAGCCCGTACACTACCACACGTGGGCGAGTTTTCTCAAGCCGACACCTCCCCTGCCGATACTCAATACAGTATGAAGAATCTCGTCGTTCTCTTTGCAGGAAATATCACGCCTCGCGCCCTTGAGCCCCTTTCGGGCGGACCTTCCGCCTTTGAACGCGCCGCGCGCTGGGCCGCGCTCGCTCCCGACGCCGCGCGTATCGTCATCGCCGCCCGCGCCGAGGATGATCCCCGCCTTCGCGAGCTCGTAGGAGGCCTCGCGCTTGCGGTCGAGACGGAGGTCGTCGCGGACCCCGCTTGGACCGTATTTAGCTTTTTTTCGCGAATCGCCGCGCTTTCGGAGGGATTTGACCACGTATTCCTCTCAATGGCCGATTATCCCTATCTCGACGCCCGGTTCGCCGTGACCTTGTACGAAAACCATCTCAAGTACGCCGCGGAATATTCCTTCGCCGACGGATACCCCCTCGGGCTCGCCCCGGAGATTCTCGCGCGCGGAATCCTGCCGATACTCGCCGGTCTCGCGAAGGACAACGCGGAGCCCATCGCGCGGAACGCGGTCTTTGAGACGATTAAAAAGGACATCAATTCCTTCGACATAGAAACGGACATCGCCCCGGTCGATCTCAGGCAGCTTCGCCTTACCCTCGCGTGCGACACGAAGCGGAACAGCCTTCAGTGCGCGAGCCTCGAGGGAATCGACGCTGCGAACTACGGGACCCTCGTCGCCGAACGCGCCTCGGCACTCAGGACAGTCCCCGCGTTTTACGGAATTCAGGTCGCGGGAAAATGCCCGTTCGAATGCGCCTATTGCCCGTATCCCGCGTTTTGCCGGAGCGGAAAAGGAAACTCTCCCGGGGTGCCGGCTACCGAACGAACCGACGCGATGCCGCTCGATCTCTTTTCAAAGCTCGTCTCGAAGATCGCCGCGTTTTCGGACGACGCGGTCATATCCCTCTCGCTCTGGGGCGAATGCTCCTATCACCCCGAGATCGCCTCCCTTGTCGCGGCGGTTCTCGAGCATCCCGGCCTTTCCGTCCTTATCGAGACGACGGGCATCGGGTGGCGGCCTGAGGATATTCGCTCGATCGCCGCGGCCGTCGACTCGGCGCCCTCTCGGACGAACGGGCAAAAGCCCGTGATCTGGATCATCTCCCTCGACGCGGCGGGGACCGGCTGCTACGCGGCCGCCCACGGGCTCGTCCCTTCGGCAGACTCCTCCCTTTCGGGAAGCGCGGGGGTAGGCGAGCGTTCTGGCGGCGAGAGTGGGGCAATCGGCGGCCAGCCGTCCCTCGTGCGGGCTGACGGGTTCCTCCGCGAGGCGCTGGGCCTCACCGAGCGCCTGACCGGGCTTTTCCCCGGCGCGGTATGGCCGCAGATGGTGCGCATGAAGGGAAACGAGGTCGAGCTTGAGACCTTTTACCGCTTCTGGAAGCAGAAATACGGCCAGGTCATCATCCAAAAGCACGATCATTTTTGCCGTACGATCCAGGACCTCAGGGTCGCTGACCTTTCCCCGCTCGTCCGCAATCCCTGCTGGCATCTCAAGCGCGACATGACTATACTGATAGACGGGACCGTTTCGCTGTGCCGCGAGGATCTGTACGCGACGCGCGCCTGCGGGAACGCCTTCAAGGACGAGCTTCAGAATATTTGGAAGGAAAACGGCCCCGGATACGAACAACACGTCAAATGCATCTACGAAGGATTGTGCGGAGCCTGCGATGAATACTATACCTACAACTTTTAACGAACGAAAGGTGCCGCACACGATCGTAGGCGGCACGGTCAAGAAAAGCGACGAGGACCAGTCCCCGTTCACGGTCATCCTCCTCAATCGCGGCGGGCGGTATTACCGCTCGGCCGTGTTCCAGAGCCTCGAGAGCGCCGGCTTCAAGTCGGTCATATCGATCGAGCTCACGGCAGCCCCGTACGACATCGAGAACCTTTCCATCCGTTTTCCCGACGTGAAGTTCCTCGTTCCCCTCGAGGCCGTCACCGTCGGCGAGATGATCAACACCGGCATCGCTGAGACCTCGTCGCCTTTCGTCTTCGTCGTCTGGAACGACATCCGGGTTACCCCCACCTCGGTTCCCCAACGGCTTCTCTCGCGGCTCTCCGAGGAGGATATCCTCTGTTTCGCGCCGATGCTCACGAGCCAAAAGATGGAAAACCTTCCCGTGCAGATGGTTCCCGCGCTCAAGGGCGCCACGTTTCAGGTCGAGCCGATGCCCTGTTTTCGGGACAGCCTGCCGACCGTCTATCCCTTCGACTTTACCGGGATCTATAACCGGGATAAGTTCATCCGGATGGGCGGCTTTGACCACGCGATCGCGAACCCCTATTGGCAGAACCTCGATTTCGGGTTTCGCTCCCACCTCTGGGGCGAGCGCATCCTCCTTTCGAGCGCGTTCAGGCTTTCGTACGACGGCGAGGTACCCCGCGAGGACATAACAGCCGACGCCGCGTATATCCGCTTTTACCTCAAGAACCTCGCGCCCGTTTTCCGGGGCGACGAGTCATCACTCCCCGTTTCGGCGTTCCTCCGCTACGCGAGAAAGTCCGGCACGAACCTCCTCGAGTCCTGGGGGGCTTTTTCCGACGCGAGGCGATGGGTGCGCCTCAACAAATACCGGTTTAAGCGCGACGCCGCCGCGCTTACGGCCGAATGGGAGCCCTCGATACAATGACCGCGATCATCCTTCAGGTACGGCTCGACTCGACCAGGCTGCCGCGTAAGGCCCTCCTTGACCTCGCGGGAAGGCCCGTCATCGTAAGGGTGATGGAAACCCTCGGCCAAGTCGAGGCGGACATGCGCGTGCTCGCCTGCGATTACGACTCCGAGCGGGAACTCGCGCCCTTGGCCGAGCGCTCAGGCTTCGTTTGCATCGCGGGTCCGAAGGAGGACGTCCTCGAGCGCTTTTGCAAGGTCATCCGGGAAACCGGCGCGGACGTCGTGCTCCGCGCGACCGGCGATAATCCCTTCCTCTTCGCGGGAGCGGCGACCGCGAGCCTCAAGCGATTCGCGGCCCTTCGCGCGCGGACCGTGCCCGCCGATTACTTTACCTATACCGGGCTTCCGCACGGAAGCGGCATCGAGGTTTTCTCAGGGATGCGGCTTCTCGAGGCGGCGACCCAGAACGACTCGCCGTACGACCGCGAGCACGTGGGCCCGGCGCTCTATAATCACCCGGGGCATTTCGTCTCCATCCGAGAGCCCGCGCCCGAGCAATGGTACCATCCCGAGCTCCGGACGACGATCGATACCCCGGAGGATTACGCGCGCGCGCGGGTGATGGCTAACCATCTCCTTCGCGCGGGGTTTATGCTCCCCGCGCCCGACGCCGCTATCGTCGAGGCGGCTCAGTACGCGGACAATCCGCTCCTCTTTGTCCCGACCGTTAAAAAAGGCGAGGGGACGGGCCACTTCGCGCGCTCAGTTTCGCTGATCCAAAGCCTTTCGTCGACCTGGCGCTGCCTCCTATATATCCCTGAGGATTGCGCGGATCACCCCGCGCTCCCGCAGGACTTCTCGGGCGAGATCGTCCGGACGCTTCCCGAGGGCGCGCACCTGGTGATCCTCGACCGCTTCCGCTCGGCGGAGGGCGATATGGCGGAGTTTAGGCGGATCGGCCCGGTACTCGCCATCGACGAGGGCGGAAGGGGGCGCTCGGGCGCTGATTACCTTCTCGATATCATCCCGTCACTCCCATATCGATCGAGCCCGCCGAACCTTTTGGAACCGCGACTCCTTCCCCTGCCTTTGACGCGGAAGAAAGAAGCGGTCGGCTCGCTTCGCTCGGTGCTCGTCCTCGCCGGCGGAGAGAACGCCGCGGGCCTCGCGCTCCCCGTCGGCCGCGCGTTCGCCTCGCTCTTCCCCGAGGTCACGGTGATCGATCCCGCCGCATCGGGCGTCACCCTCGAGCGTTCGGGGCTGACGGTGTCGGGACCGGTTCCCTCGCTTCGCGAGACCCTATTCCGCTATGACCTCGTCGTCACCCATTACGGGTTCACCGCCTTCGAGGCCCTCGCCGCGGGCTGCCGGGTCATCCTCCTTTCGCCGACCCGGTACCATTACCGGCTCGCGCTCGAGCACGGTTTTTCCGCGCTTCCCCCTGGCGAGGTTTCGCTTTCGGCTATCAGGAAGATCCTCTCTGAGGGCATTCGCGTGCCTGAGATCATCACCCCCTTGACCGGCAAGCTCGAGGGATCGCAGGAGATCGATCGAATCGCGCGCGGCAACGCGCTTTCCTGCCCGCTGTGCGGCGCGACCGGGTCTCTTGCCGTCGCGCGCTATCCCGACCGAACCGTCGCGCGCTGCCCGACGTGTCGGATGCTCCATCTCTCCTTCGTCGTCGCCGAGAATCGCGTGTATTCGCGCTCGTATTTCTTCGAGGAATACCGCTCGCAGTACGGCAAGACCTACCTCGAGGATTTCGACTCCATCAGGCTCAAAGGGGCCGAGCGGCTCGCGACGATCGACGCGATCGCAAAGCGCTTCCTGCCCGGGATTTCGGGCGAGGAGCGGAGCCTCCTCGACGTGGGCTGCGCCTACGGGCCCTTTCTCGCCGCCGCGCGCGACGCGCAATGGGTTCCCTGCGGCACCGATATCTCGGACGACGCGGTCCGCCACGTCCGCGAGGTACTCCATATCCCCGCAACCGTATCGGCCTTTCCCGCTCCCGACGGCGACGGCCTCCTTGAGAATCGACGCTTCGCCGCCGTCACCCTGTGGTACGTCATCGAGCACTTTGAGGATCTCGACCCCGTGTTGCGGAGGATTCGCTTGCTCCTCATCCCGGGCGGGATCATCGCGTTCTCGACCCCGTCGGCCGCGGGCGTTTCCGGCAGGTTTAGCCGAAAGTCCTTCTTGCAGAATAGCCCGAAGGACCACTTCACCATATGGGATCCGCGAACCGTGCGCGCGCAGCTCGCGCGCTTTGGGTTCTCGGTAGTCAAGGTTATCTCGACCGGGCATCATCCGGAGCGATTCCCGTTCATGAAGGGAAAGGGCCCGGATTCTCCCGCGTGGGGTTTCCTCATGTTCCTGTCGCGGCTCTTGAGGCTCGGCGACACCTTTGAGGTTTATGCGGTCAAGCGCGGCGATCTTGAGGATATACAGCGATAGCGTAGGACTTACACAAAAGAGGGCAGAGAAAATGATTCGCCGACAATATGAAAGAAAAACGCTGCTGATGCTCGGCGCGGGCTTTATGCAAGGGGTCGCGATACGGTGCGCCAAGGAGCGCGGCTGGTATGTGGTCGTTGCCGACGGGAATCCCGAGGCGGTCTGCGCGCGCCTCGCCGACCGGTTTGAGCCTATCGACCTCAAGGACCGCGAAGGCCTCGTCGCCCTTGCCCGGCAGCTCAAGGCGGCGAGCGGGCTCGACGGCGTATTCACCGCAGCTACCGATTTCTCGGCGTCCGTCGCGGCGGTCGCCCAGGCGTGCGACCTTCCCGGCCATTCCCTCGAGGCCGCGCTCAACGCCTCCGACAAGCTCCGAATGCGCGAATGCTTCGCGCGCTCTGGCGTTCCCTCGCCGCGGTTCGTCGGCGTCGACGGCGCGAGCCGCTCAGGTTGCCTCTCGCTTCTGAAAGCGAAGGGTATCGGCTTTCCCGTCGTGGTGAAGCCGGTCGACAACATGGGCGCGCGCGGCTGCCGAAAGGTCTCGGACGAAGCCTCCCTCGGCCCGGCGATCACCGACGCGATTAAGTATTCCAGAACCGGACAGGCCATCGTCGAGGAATACATGGACGGCCCAGAGTTCTCGGTCGAGGCGCTCGTGTTCGACGGGGAAATACACCTCACCGGCCTCGCGGACCGTCATATCTTCTTCCCACCGTACTTTATCGAAATGGGGCATACGATTCCGACCGTGTTTCCGGACGACCAGATGGCCGATCTCGTTCGGGTATTCAAGGACGGCGTCAACGCGCTCGGGCTCACGCACGGCGCGGCGAAGGGCGACGTGAAGCTCACCGCGAACGGTCCGATGATCGGCGAGATCGCGGGCAGGCTCTCGGGCGGATATATGTCCGGTTGGACCTTTCCGTATTCCTCCGGTATCGACCTCACCGGCGCCGCGCTCGATCTTGCCGTCGGCGAAAGGCCGCGGAGCCTTGACCCAACGGTCTCGTGGGTTTCCGCCGAGCGCGCGTGGATATCGATTCCCGGCATCGTCGAGTCCGTCACGGGCTATGAGGCCGCGCGCGCCGTTCCCTTCGTGCGCGACGTGTTTCCGCGCGCTGCCCAGGGCGACCTCGTGTTCTTCCCGGTTAATAACGTCGAAAAATGCGGGAACTGTCTTGCCGCCGCCCCCGACCGCGAGTCGGCCATACGCGCCGCGGAAACGGCATGCCGCGCCGTGTTTATCCGACTCAAGGCGCCCAATGAGCGCACCGACGAATTCCTTGCCGAGAGCGATCGCGAGGTGAACTCGTTTCCCCCGAACGCGTTTGCCCTTGCGCCGCTTTCCTTGCCGTTAAATCCTATCGCCGTCTCAATACCAACCGTCTCGAAGGTACCGCTTTCGCAGTCGGGGAGCGCCCGCGCCATACCGGTTCCCGAGGCGATCGTTCCCTTTCTGGATTCCGCCCGCGACTGGCAGGGAAGGACCCTTCGCGTTGCGATCGCGTCCGCCCTCGAGGCGGAGCCGCGGCTAGAAGCGATCCTTTCGAGTACCGACGAAAAACTCACCGTTCGGTACTGGAATGCCTTGCGTCGCGGCGGAATTCAGGGAATAGTGTATACCTATGACCGTGATCACCATTGACCGGCGGGCGCGTCTCGCGTTTGCGATACTTTTTTCGTGGGTATGCGGGACCATCGGCTTCGCCGAATCTGCCGATTCCCGAAAGATAGTCCCTGCTTCCGCCGCAAAGCCGGCGCAAGCCGACGCGTCGGGCCCTTCGGTCTCATCGAAGGGACTTTCCCTTGCCGACGTCGCAAAGCACCTTGGCGCAAGCGTCTTTTGGGATCCCTTAAGCGGGACGATTACCCTCACGAAAGGCGGCCACATCGCCAATTTCCGCACGGGAGACGAACTCGTGCTCTTTGATTATACCGAGTGCGCCCTCCTTGACCCGCCGATCGGCGATTCTCGCGGGGTGTTCCTTTCCGAAACCTTCGCCGCTCGCCTCGACTCCTTTTTTGATACCCTACCGCCGCCCGTTTCGTACCGCGTTGGCGCGATCCTCATCGATCCCGGCCACGGCGGCAAGGATCCTGGAGCGATCGGTAAGGCGAAAATCGACGGGAAAAGCGTCGAGATACGGGAAAAGGATATCGTGCTTGAGGTCGCGAAGGACGTATATGCCCGCCTTTCCGCGAAATACCCCGATAAAAAAATCCTCCTGACCCGTACCGGGGATACCTATCCGAGCCTTGAAGACCGGGTTGAGATGGCTAATTCGGTCAAGCTTGGGCCCCATGAAGCCATTTTGTACCTATCGATACATGCCAATTCCGCATTTAATAAATCATCGGACGGATTCGAGGTATGGTATCTCACCCCGGATTATCGGCGAACGGTGATCGATAAAACCGATGAATCAAAGGAAATCCTTCCCATCCTGAACTCAATGATGGAAGAGGAGTTTACGACGGAAAGCATTCTGATCGCGAAGAGCATCGGGGACGGTTTGGACCTCCAAATAGGGAAGCAGAGTCCCAATCGCGGTATTAAGGAAGAGGAATGGTTCGTCGTTCGAAATGCCCGCATGCCGAGCGTATTGGTAGAGCTTGGGTTCGTGAGCAATCCGACGGAGGCGAAACTGCTCGCCGATAGCGGCTACTTGCAGAAATGCGCCGCCGGTATATATAATGGTTTGTCGGGATTTATCCTGCAGTTTGAAGGCTCCAGAGGGTTTACGTCAGCACAATGAAGAATTTTCTCAAGAACGTCCTTGAATCACGGGCTATGAAGCAAAGCGTTGACTTTGTTGAAGATATGACGGTCAAGATCCGGAATACCCACCCCGCGGTCCAGCTTGGCGCCTTTGGCGTCTGTATGGCAGCGCTTTTACTCGTCTCGATCGGCTCCTTCGCCGGTCCGCCGGTAAGGCGCTCGGTCTTTTTTTTCCAGAACGCTAAAAACGGCGGGGTAAGCACCGAAGTGCGCTATATCCCCCGCGTTCATGGGCGCGACGCCCGCCTTTCCTGCTATGTCAGCGAACTCCTCCTCGGTTCGATGCAGCCCGATTTCATCCCCCTTTTCAACCCCGGGGTTCGGCTCGTACGGTGCTTTGCCCGAGGCCATGACGCGTATATCGATCTTTCGTCCGAGGCGCTCCTTCCGGCGGCGGGGGTAACGGAATCGAAAAAGGCCATTGCACTTTTTAAAAAAAATGTTTGTACAAATTTCAGAAATGTTGATAAAATATACGTGTACATTGACGGGATAGAGGTATATAGCGAGAATCCCTATGCCAACGCGAAGGCCAAGAAATAAAAAGCGTTGACAAAAGGTGTATCTTCCGTATACTTATAACTTGACAGGGCTACAATACGTGCATTTAAAGGAGCTTTTAATGAAAAGGAGATTCATAATTGTTGCGATCGCGCTGCTTTTGGTCAGTGCTTTTGCAGTTGCCGAGGAGTCGGTTCTTATCGATTTTTCGCTGCTTAACGCGGATATCGTTGCCGGCCCCGATGGAAAGATGACCGAGAATCGCAGAACTGTAATGGATTATTCCACTGTTGCGGGTGCCAGCTTTACCGATCAGCAGAAGGCTTTGATGAGAACTTCTCTTGCCATTGACAAGTGGGAAGTTGTCCTCAATTCTTCCGCCCGGAACGTAACTAGTGTTTCCGTTTCCAAAGCGAAAGCCTCTCCGGTAAGCCAGAATGCAAAGAATTTCGCTGGACAGACCCTGCTCGGTGTGCGCGTTAATTTCCCCACCTGGAACAGCAATGCCAACGCCGTCATCAAGCCGGCTTTCGAGATTCCGACCTATGAGCCGATGGCTCAGGTTGCCGACGATGGTACGGTTCAGCAGCCCACCGCCGAGGATAAGGCTTCCGGCCAGACCCGTTTTGAGGGTGGCTATGGTATCGTCAAGAACGTCGGCGTGCTCAAGTCGATCGCCGTCAATACCTATGGCATGAACTTCCCCCATGGGCTCTATGTTCTTCTCAAGAATCAGTACAATGAAGAGCGCCGCTACTTCATGGGCTATCTCCAGTTCGATGGCTGGAGGGAGCTTGTGTGGCAGAACCCGGAATACGTTTCCGAAGTTCGCACCCGCGAAGTTCGCCTGTATCCCGTGTATCCCACCGCTATGCCCTATCAGAAGTTTGTTGGCTTCCTCGTTACCCGCGATGCGGCTACCGCCGGCGGTGATTTCGTCGCGTACTTCAAGGACGTAAAGGTCATCTATGACAAGGCCGTGCTCAACACCGTTCGCGACTTTGCCGATGAAGACCTCTGGGGAATCCAGACCAAGCAGGAGAACGATCGCAAGCAGATCGAGGTTTCCCGCTTCGGCGGTACCCAGGTTCTCCGCTTCCTCGAGCAGGAGAAGATGGCGACCGAGAAGGGCTTTACCCCCTCTAAGGGCGCTGCCAATGCCGGTGACGGAAACGCTGCCGCTCAGCCCAAGGCTGCTGCTCAGTAAACGTACTAGCTCTACAAAAAGGGACCTTCGGGTCCCTTTTTTTATTGCTTACACAAAAGTTTTTTTTTTATGCAATCACGAGCATCAATGGCACAAAGATAACACCACGATAAGGCATTGTTTCAAAAAATCATGTGTTGCCTCCTACTCATTTAGCGTTTATAGTAGATGTATATGAATCATCAGGCTCATACGGCACCCTGGCTCCCAAACCGGGAAAAGCTTCAAAAACTCTACGAATCCTATGAACCATCGTTTCAGATACTCCTGGATAGACTCCTTCCCAAATTAAAATCCTGCATTGAAATCTCCTCGATACCGACGTATAAAGGCCGGGTAAAAGGCTTTGGCAGTTACTACCGCAAGTTACTCAGGAACATTCCCAACGGCGTTGAGCTCACTGACGACTTGCCGGTTCTGACGGATATCATCGGTATTCGAATCATTTGTGCCTTTTTGCAGGATCTTACCGAGGTCGAAAAATGCCTCAGGTCATGTTTCAGCGTATATGAAATAGAGCGAAAGGGCGCTGATCGAACGTTCCGTGAATTTGGCTACGAATCGACCCACATCTTGCTTGCGATTCCGAGTGAGCTTGCGGCTGACCTTACCTTGCCCAAGGGCCTAATATTCGAGATTCAAGTGAGAACGATTCTTCAGGACGCGTGGGCCGAGGTCGAGCATGAGCTTGTCTATAAATCGGAGTTCTCGCCCTTTGACCTCCCGCTCAAGCGGAAACTAGCCTCGATAAACGCGAGCCTAAGCCTTGCGGACATCATCTTCCAGGAGATTCGCGACTATCAAAACAAGCTCAATCGAGAACTCGATAAAAGGCGAGGCGCGTTCTATCAGCAGGCGGATATAGAGTCCGCGATCCATTCTGGCGGCGCGCTTCCCGAGGCGCAACCGCAAGAGGAGTTGCCTTCGAACGTCCTGCCGTACGTGCAAGGAACGATAGACGATATGATACTCGACGCCATCGAGGCCCATAACAACGGGAATCTCGATCGCGCGAGCATGATCTATACCAAGATCATAGAAGCCGAGCCGAACGATACCGTGCTCTCCGTGATCTATAAGCATCGGGGAATGGCGTATTTTGCGCAATCGAAATACGAGCTCGCGCTCGATGACTTTAAGAAAAGCGCGGAGAAAAATCCGAGCAATTTCAGGTCGTATTACTATGTCGGGATCGTATTGAGCGTGTTAGGCCAGGAGCGGGAGGCGTGCGAGAACTTCACGCGTTCGCTTGACCTCAACCATTATCAGCCGTATGTCTATTTCAGGCGCGCGCAATCCCTCTACAATCGGGAACTCTATACGGAAGCGCTCGCGGATCTTGACCGCGCGGTCGCGCTCGGCTTTAAGAAGGACGAGGAACAGAAGCTCAGGATGATGATCGTTAATAAGATTGACTCGGTATAACGCCTGTGGCGGAAAAGGACGGATGGCCGCGCCGAAGCTCCCATGCCGGCGCATGGAGGCAGGAAAAAAGGGCGCGCTTGACACAACCGCCCTCGTTTGCTATAAAGGACACGCGTTGTCTCGCGGGAGCTATCCCCAAGGCACGGTGATGTCTCCTTCGTCTAGTGGTTAGGACATCGGGTTTTCATCCCGACAACAGGGGTTCAATTCCCCTAGGAGATGATTGGTCCAGTGAGGGCCGCAAGGGTAAGGACGCTGGTCCTTACCTTTTTTTTTGGTCGGGCGACGGGAGCGCAGGCGAAGGGATATGAACGATATCGATATCCGTTTTTCTCGGGAAGCGCGCGCGCAAATCGCCGGCGCGATCGAAGATGCCAGGGGCAACGAGGTTTTTTTCGTCGCGAACCTTGATGGCGAGGGAAAGATCGTCGAGGTGGAAGTCGCGTCCCGTGGGCACGAGTCCGCCGTCCCCGTAATCGGCTCCGCCGTCGATCACGCGGAAGTGCTCATCCATAATCACCCCTCGGGCAACCTTACCCCGAGCGATCCCGACCTCGACATCGCCTCGCGAACCGCCGAATCGGGCCTCGGGTTTTATATCGTCAACAACGAGGCGACGGAAGTCTACGTCGTCGTAGAGCCGGTCCTGAACCGCGAAAAGAAACTCCTTTCGGAGGACGGGGTCGCGGGCTATCTCGACGAGACGGGGCCGCTTGCCGCGCTCTCGGAAAATTACGAGAGTCGGCCGACGCAAATCGAGCTTGCCCGATCGATAGCGCGCGCGTTTAATGAGGGATCGATCGGCGCGTTCGAGGCGGGAACCGGTGTCGGCAAGAGCTTTGCGTACCTCATACCGGTAATCCTTTGGGCGCTCGACAACAAAGACCGCGTCGTGATATCGACGGGAACGATCAACCTCCAGCAGCAACTCATGGATAAGGATATCCCGATGGCCCAGCGGATCGTCGGGCGCGAGGTGAAGGCCGTCCTGCTTAAGGGCAGGCAGAATTATCTCTGTAAGCGGCGGCTCGCGGAGGCGCTCCAGGAGCGCGATCTTTTCGACGATGAGGCCGGGGAGCTCGCGAAGATCGACGAATGGGCGAAGTCCACCGCGGACGGGAGCAAGTCCGATCTTTCTTTTTTGCCGACGCAGGGTATTTGGTCGCGGGTTTGCTCGGAATCCGACGCGTGCATGGGCATGCGGTGCGCCTTTCACCAAGATTGCTTCGTCATGCGGGTCAGGAAGGAGGCCGCGTCGGCGTCGGTGCTCGTCGTCAACCATCATCTCCTTTTCGCGGACCTCGAGGCGCGCATGACCGGCGCAGGCTACGACGATACCGCGGTGCTTCCGCCCTTTCATCATATCGTCTTCGACGAGGCTCATTCGATGGAGGACGCGGCGACGAGTTTCTTCTCGGAATACTTCACGCGCTTCAAGCTCAATAAGCAGCTCAATATTCTGTACCGGGTCAGGCGCGGCTCGGTAGGCGGCCATCTCATTCTCCTTGAGCGCCTTTCATCCGCCGGTGGGGAAGTGCAGGAGGCCATGGCCGCGATCAAGGAACTCAAGGACGCTTTCTTGACCGTGGAGGAAGCGGGCCTCGCGCTCGCGGAAGGCGAGGGCACGTGGCGCCTTTCGGCGAAGACCTCCTCGCGCTCGAGCGCGCTCCTTGAGTCGCTCGCGGGGCTCCGAAAGCGGATCGCCGAGTTCGTCGGTATTGTCAGGACCGTGCTTGAGGGGATCGCGGAGGAAGATCAGGACGACCCCATCGTCTGGGAATCAAAGTTTGTCGTCAAGCGGCTTGAGTTCATTGGGACGCTGTGCCTTCATTTTGTGGAATGGAGCGAACGACCTGAGTCGATTTTCTGGATCGAACGGCTCAGGCTTCCGCAACGGTCGGGCCGTTCGCTCGAGAAGGATTCGCCATGGTATCCCCGTTTCGTGCAAACCCCGCTTTCGATCGCGCCTATGATGAAGGAAGGGGTTTTTGAACCGTTTCGCACGATCATTTGCACCTCGGCGACGCTCCGGATCGCCAATCAGTTCACGTACTGGATGCACCGAACCGGGATCAGCCTCGTCGAGGAAGAGCGGGTTATCTCGA
>DAOPYF010000046.1:0-16864 GCA_035352735.1 Treponemataceae bacterium
CGCGAAGCGCCGCACACATAAAGAAAGGCTCACCCGCGGAAATCATTCCCGCGGATGAGCCTTCTTTTTTTTTGTAATAATCTACCGTTTACTTAAAGCGCCTTATCTCCGCGCTCACCCGTGCGGATTCGGACGCAATCGGCGACGTCGCTGACGAATATCTTTCCGTCGCCGACCTCGCCGGTCTGCGCGACCTTTACGATGATACCGATGATCTCCTCTAGCCGCGAGTCGGGGACGACGATCTTCACCTCGACCTTCGACCGGGTATTCATGAGCACCTCGCTCCCGCGAATGTGCTCGGTCCACCCGTGCTGGGTTCCGCATCCGGCGACCTGGGAGATGGTCACGCCGTTGACGCGCGCTTCCATGAGCGCGTCCTTAAGAAGCTCGAGCCGCTCCGGCCTGATTATCGCTTCGATTTTTTTCACGATGGTTCTCCTTTCCGCGAACGGGTCAGTCGAGGCCGCTGAACGCGGGATACGCGGATTCCTGATGCTCCGCGAAATCGAGGCCGAGCTGCTCGCTCTCCTTCGAAACCCTGATCTTCATCACTTTCGAGAGCGCGGTCATGATGACGAAGGTCGCGATCGCGGCGAGCGCTATCGTGACGCCGATGCTCTCGAGCTGCACGACAAGGAGGTGCGGGTCGAGCGAGTACGCGAAGCCCTCCGACTGCACGGCGGGATTCACCGACTTCGTGGCGAAGAGCCCGGTCGCGATGCCGCCCCAGATGCCGCCGATGCCATGGCAGCCGAACGCGTCGAGCGCGTCGTCGTAGCCGAAGAAGGGCTTTACCTTCGTCATGAAGAAGAAGCACAAGGGACTCACCGCCCCGCCGATGACGATCGACGCCCACACGGGAACGAATCCCGCCGCGGGAGTGATCGCGACGAGGCCGATGACGGCGCCGGTCGCCGCGCCCATGATAGTCGGCTTACCGAACTTGAAGGTCTCGATGGCCATCCACACGAGAAGGGCGGTCGCGGCCGAGGTGTTCGTCGTGAGGAACGCGTGAACGGCGAGCGGTCCCGCGCCGAGGGCGCTGCCCGCGTTGAAGCCGAACCAGCCGAACCACAGGAGTCCCGCGCCGAGCACGACGAATGGGATGTTGTGCGGCTTATAGGAGAGCATGCCATACCCGTGGCGCTTGCCGAGGATGATGCACGCGACAAGGCCGGAAACGCCCGAGCTGATATGAACGACGTTGCCGCCGGCGAAGTCAAGCGCGCCAAGGTTCCTGAGGAAACCGCCGTCGCCCCAAACCATGTGCGCGAGCGGATAGTACACCGCGATCGACCAGAGCGCGATGAATATAAAGAGCGCCTTGAACCGCATGCGGCCCTCGACGGATCCCACGATAAGCGCGGGGGTAATGATTGCGAACATCATTTGGAAAACGGCGAAAAGAGATTCCGGAATCGTCGAGGCGTACGCGGGGTTCGCGTTCGCGCCGACGCCGTTGAAGAATACCTTGCCGAGACCGCCTATGATCCCCGCGTGGTCTTTCCCGAACGCCAATGAGTAGCCGCCGACCACCCACATGAGCGAAGCGAGTCCGCAGATAAAAAAGCACGACATGAGGGTATTGAGGGAGTTCTTTCTCCTGACCATACCGCCATAAAAGAAACCGAGCGCGGGCGTCATGAGAAGAACGAGCGCCGAGCTCACGAGGACAAATGCGCTGTCGCCAGTGTCGATGCCCATTTGTGTGCCTCCTTTACACGAAACCGTGTGGTGCAAAAAAATAAGGCGACTGACGCGCATCGATCGTATGCGCGGCAATCGCCTTTGGATTACCCAAGATTTAAACTATCCGGCAAAATATGTCAAGCCATCGGTCGACGTGACTTTTTTTATCGCCTACAAAACGAACTCCTCGACCGCGAGCCCATGGTAATAACGCACGCGCTCCGGCACGAAACGGAGCACGGTGAAGTCCCCGCCGTCCATCCCGCCCCGATAGTACATCTCCCAATCGGGTACCCAGATGGACGATCGAATCGCCTTGTCAAAGACCTCGCTGACCTGACCGCGGACGGAGCATCCCTCGAAGGCAGGCCCGTCGCAATAGTAGAGGCACACCCGGCCGTCCTTGCGCATGAGGGGAACCTTTCGGCTTCCCGTATTCGTCGCGAGATACGTCGCAAAATCGCGATCGGCCCGCGCGGGCCCCGTTGACAGGGCCTCGGCCCGAACCTTCAGAAGATTGAACATCGCGCGCGTTTCGGGATACCCCGTTTCGTCGAGCGACGAAACGCTCACCAGCCCCTCGCGCAACGTCAGGGCAAGCGCGTCTTTATATGCGCCTTCGTTCATATTCTCATCCCCTTTCGATCCATGGACCTAATCCATGAAACCGCTTTTCTTGAGTCGGTCCACGAGCTCCGCTATTTTCTCGGTCGGCGTCGGTCCTTCCCATTCCTTGAAGTACCAGTCGAGATAATGAGCGAATCCCTTTTCCTTCCAATCGTTGACGAGCCCGAGGTGCGCCTCGCGGTCATCGTATTCGCGAACGATCGCGTCGGTCTCGCCTTCCGTAAGCGCGCAATAGCGTCCCAGGTGCACGATCCCTTTCCCGGACAGGCGGCCCTTTTGAAATCGGGGGTCCTCCGCGGGATAGCCGAGGACGAGCGCGATGAGCGGAAAGCAAAATCGCTCAGGCAACCCGAGCTCCGCGTATACCTTGTCGAGCGGCGTGCGATGGAGGCCGTTCGTGAAAAGCGAATCGATGCCAAGCGATCGGGCGGCGACGCAGGCCGTCTGCGCGGCGAAGGACGTATCGATGGCCCCGGTAAGGAAATCGAAAAAATCAACGGCATACTTCGCGTGGCCGAGCCTTTCCGAGAGCGCGGAGAGCCGGGTAAAGTCGACGCAGAACACGATCGCCCGATCGCCCGCATACCCGAAGACGCGGCGCATCGCGTCCTTATCGTCAAGGACGATCATCGAGTAACTCTGCCGCGCCGAGGCGTTCGCCGCGCGAACCGCGGCTCCAAGAATCGCCTGAACGTCCCCGTCGGGAATTCTCTTACTCGAGAATCCCCCGTGAATCGATCGGAGCTTCCCGATCGTCTGAAGCGTCTCATTCATGCCTTTCGCCCCCTTATAAGTTTTATATAAAACTATATTAGTTTTATATAAAACATTTGTCAAGGCGATAAAAAAAGGCCAGGGCGAAACCCTGGCCTGAGACCGCTTCCTGGCCCGTACCCGGGGAGGAAGCGAAGATAAGAAACGGCTCGTGAATACCGTAACGATTACAGATCCGAGCAGAGTTCCTTGTAGCAGTAGGTCTCCATGCCGATGCCGATGAACATCGCGAAAACCATGACCGCGAGATAGAGCAGCCAACCGATCGCGGGGATCATCATGAAGATGATGCCGATAACGCACGCGACGACCATCAGGATGAGGAAGGAGAGAAAGATGATGCCCTTATTTCCGTAGGTTACCTTGGCGGAAAGGCCGAGGGCGTCGATCGGGGCTTTCTTCTTGTCGACGGCAAGGAGCGGCCCGAACATCCAGGCGATGGAAAGGACAATGCCGGGAACGACGAGGATAAAGGCGGCAAGCGCGCCCGCGGCGATGAGCCCGCTGGTCAGGAAATACTCGCACATCGATTTGCGGTAATCGGGATTGAAGATCTCGGTCATCGAGAGGGACTCCCCCTTGCTCAGCTTGGCGGGAATACCGACGAACATACCGATGATGGTACCGATGTTAATGTACGGAATCCACACCGTAAGGATGAACAAAAGGGCGTTAACGAGTATCGGCACCGCGTTCTTCAGCCCGATATCCAGACCATCCTTGATGATCGCATCGATTTTGAGTTTTTTTTCCATAAGGCCTCCTTTTAGTCACTGCGCTTTCCGCGCGTCATGCTGAAAGTGTACCACAGGAATTCCCAAATCTCCAATATTTTTTTAAGACCGTCACAGCGGGGCCAGAACCTCGGTCACGAAGCGCTCGGGGTCGCGGGGAAAGATTATCCCCGGTCCCTTGAGGTACGTCTCCCGGATTGGGCCGCGAAGCTCGACAGACCGCTCCGAAAGCGCCTCGAAAAGCGCCTTATACGCGGTCCCGATGAGCGCATACGGGCCGCGGTGCACGATCGAAAGGAAGCGCCCGCCCTCGAGCCGTTTACAGTCGACGCCCGGGAGGGAAACCTCTTTCCGCACCGGGACGGCAGCCTCGATATCGGCCAAATCCCGATACTCGAGGTCATAATAGACCGCGAAGGGCTTCCCCGAAACGTAACGCCCCGCGCGCCTGAGGATCTCGGAGAACCGGGGCCCGATATCCCCGTAGGCGCCCTGATAGCGGATCGAGCATGCCCAGAACGGCTCGACCTCCCGTTCCGAGATCTCGAGGTTTCGCCGCGCGGCCTCGTCCTCGCCGTTCTCCGCGAAATACCTGATCCGCTCGCGTACCTCCCGGAGCCGGATAAGCTCGCGGTCGACCTCGGTAAGCCGTTCCCGGAAAAGGCGCGCGAGGTCGTCGTCGTCCCGAGCGGAGGAAAGGACCTCCTTCGTCTGTGCGAGGGAAAAGCCGAGCTCCCGAAGTATGCCGATGGCGCGGGCGCGCTTGAACGACTCCTCGCCGTAATAGCGATAGCCATTCATGGGGTCGATTCGCTCGGGGACGAGGAGGCCCTCGTCGTGATAGATTCTGAGCGCCTTTACCGTCAACTTCGTCGCCTGGGAAAACTCACCGATGGTCAGCATGCCTACTCCTCCGGGATCGCGATATCCATCGCATCCGCGACGGTAACCAAGGTAGTATAAAACGCCTTTTCGGTTTTGAGGAGCGCTTCCGCTTTCTGCGAAAGCCGCGCGAAAACGCGCGTGCGCCCCGCGCGGTCCAAGCCCTTCACCTCGGCGGACGCCGCGCGGAAATCCGCGGAAAGCGCGTGCCAAGAGGCGATGGAGCCGTCAAGCGGGGCGAGGAGCGGCTCGAGCTCGGTGACGCCGCCCGCAGAGATCGCGCGCGCGAGGAACGCGCGATAGAGCGTCCGGAACGAGGCGCCTCCGGTCCCGAAGTCCTCGATGTTACCCGCCATATAGTTCAGCACCGCGGGGAGAAGATAGGGTTTACCGCTCCACGATTCGAGGGTCGCGAGCGCTTCGGGATACCGCTCCATGCCGGCGAGCCCGATAAGGGGTTCCCCTTCGCCCGATCCTAAACCGCGCGCCCGGTAGTTCGCGATGACACCGGCGATCGAAGACCGCGCGAGGCGCCCGTAGTCGAGGGCGTATCCCTCGCGCGGCGGCTCGGCCCAGTAAAACTCGCCATGCGGGGGGAAGGATTGTGTTTTCGAGAATCGGGCCCGCTCGAGGTCCGCCAGGGTTACCGTCTGAAGCCCCGGATATTCGGTGTCGCTCACGTACGCGACGCCGCGCTCGAGGTCGATGCCGAAAAGCGTCACGTAATGGCCGCCGAAGGACGCCCAGCGGGGCCCGTGCCGCCCGCCGTACCGATAGGTGAGAAACCGCATATCGTTCCGGAGAATGACGGGGACGCCGCGCCCGAGGAGTCCCTCGATCTCGGCCCACCCGGAGTCCGCGGCCTCGGCGTTCCCCCGGTGCCACGCAATGCCCGCCGCGGCGAAGAATCGCTCGCGCATATCCTCGTTCCGCGCCCCGAGAAAGGGAAAGGTTCCCTTCTGGAACATGAACCCGAGCGCGCTCCCGCCGCCGGTCACCTCGCACTCCGCGATCGCGTATCCCTCGTAGCGGAGCGCGTTCGCGATCGCCGAACTCTCGCAGTGCCCGCCGGGGATGATCGCGACGTTCGGCAGCATAACGGACCGCGCGTTCCCGCCCGCGTTCCAGGGTTTCGCGCCCCAGAGGGAGCCAAGCTGCGCGACGCGTCGCGAGCCCTCCCGCGAGGCGTCGCAGGAAGAACCCATAACCGCGCATACCGCGAGCAATCCCGTAAAGACCCTTGTTCCCGTTTTCATCTCAAGTTCTCCTTTCCCTTCAGTGATGGGCCCTGCCCCAGGGGCGGAGTCAAGAAAAAACGCGGAAAAAAAGTCGATCGCGCGATTTTTCCTTGACCCTCCCCTTACGGGAGACGATAGCCTCGAAACCGATGGAGGAAAACGTCATGGAAAAAAAGATCGAGCCGGTACTCGAGGTTCGCGCTCTACGCAAGCGCTACGGGAACTTCGTCGCGGTCGCGGGGGTTGACCTCACGGTCGCCCGAGGCGAGATATTCGGCCTCATCGGGCATAACGGGGCGGGCAAGACGACCACGGTCGAATGCATCCTCGGCACGAGGCGCCCTGACGGGGGAAGCGTCTCGGTTCTCGGCATGGACCCCCTGCGCGACCGAAAGCGGCTTTTCGCGCGGGTCGGCGTGCAGTTCCAGGAGACGCGGTTCCAGGAAAAGCTGAGGGTCTGGGAGGCATGCGAGACGGCGAGCGCGCTCTATGAGCGCCCGGACGACTGGCGCGGGCTGCTGGGACGTTTCGGGCTCGAGGGCAAACGGCGATCCTACGTCAGCGAGCTTTCCGGCGGCGAGCGGCAAAAGCTCGCGGTCGTCATCGCGCTGATTCCCCGGCCGGAGCTCGTGTTTCTCGACGAGCTCACCACGGGCCTCGATCCCGCGGCGCGCCGCGGCATCTGGAACTACCTTAAGGGACTCAAGGACGACGGCGTCTCGATACTCCTAACCTCCCACTATATGGACGAGGTCGAATACCTCTGCGACCGGATCGCGATCATGCGCGAGGGAACGATCGCGTGCTCGGGGACGCCCGAGGAGCTCATCAAGGGCCATGGCAAGGGAAACCTCGAGGACGTGTTCCTCGCGTATATGGAAAAGGAGGCAATATGATGAAGGCATTCTGGGCTCTTTTCGCAACCGAGGCGAAGCTCGCGATCCGCTCAGGCGACATGATTCTCTTCGGGCTCCTGTTCCCCGTGGGGATCATGCTCCTCATCGGCTTCATATCGGGCCCCGAGGCGACGCGGCTCGGCTTCGGCGGCACGGCGGCCGTCGGGATCTGCGCGGCGGGACTCATGGGCATTCCCCTCACCTTCGCGAATTACCGCCACGACAAGATACTGAAGCGCTTTCGGGTCACGCCGGTGAGCCCCGCGACCCTCGTGCTCGCGGACACCCTCGTCCAAGCGATCTTCGCGGTCGTCTCTGGGTTCGCCGTGTATCTCGTCGCGACCGTCGGTTTCGGCGTGACCATCGCGGGCTCTCCGCTCCGCTACGCGCTCACCTTCGCGTTCACCCTCGCGTCGATATTCAGCCTCGGCTTCCTCATCGCGAGCCTCGCCCCGAGCGTGAAGGCCGCGAACCTCGCGTGCACCGTCCTCTACTTCCCGATGCTCTTCCTTTCGGGGGCGACCGTTCCCTACGAGATCCTCCCGCGCGGGCTCAAGGCGGTCGCGGACTGGTTCCCGCTCACCGAGGGAATCAAGCTCCTTAAGGGCGCGGTGCTCGGGCTCGACGTCGCGCGCGACGCGCCGGGGTTCCTTGCGCTCGCGCTCGTGGCCGCGGTATCATGCGTCCTATCGGCGATATTCTTCAGGTGGGAATGACCGCGCGCGCGGGGAGGAACGAGGCATGTATCGAATCGGGCTTTTCTCGAAGATCACGAAGGTAACCGTAAAGGCCCTGCGCTTTTACGAGGAGGAGGGACTCCTCGAGCCTGAGTTCACGGACACCGCGAACGGCTATCGGTATTACTCGAGCGATCAGCTTCCCCGCGCGTTCAGGATCGTCGCGCTCAGGCAATGCGGTTTCGGGATCCCGGAAATCCGGATGATCCTCGCCGGGCGCGACGTCGCCGCCTTTTTCGCCGACAAAAAAAAGGAGCTCGAGTCCCGCGCGAAGGAAACGGCCCGCGAGCTTGCGTCGATCAACCACTATATCGAGGGCCTCGGGAGAGATAACTCCATGAAATACCAGGTTATCATAAAGGACTTGCCGCGCGTCCTCGTGTACAGCAAGCGCATGATCGCGGAAAGCTACGACGCGTACTTCACGATCTTCCCGGCCCTCGGCGAGGGGATGATGGCGATAAACCCCGAGCTTCGGTGCGTGGAGGACCCGGCCTACTGCTTCATCCGCTATCACGACGGCGAGTTCCGCGACCGCGACATCGATATCGAGATCTGCGAGGCGGTGACGGGAACGGGAAACGGCAAGGCCGTCGAGGGGGTCACCTTCAAGACGATCGAGGGGGTAAAGGAGGCTGCGTGCGCCCTGCACAAGGGGCCGTACTCAAGGCTGCCCGAGGCCTACGCGGCCGTCTTCAAGTGGATCGACGATAACAGCTACGTGACGGCCGAGCCCCCGCGCGAGTCGTATATCGACGGGATTTGGAACAAGGAGTCCGACGAGGATTGGCTCACCGAACTCCAGGTTCCGGTCATCCCGAAAAGCGCCGTCCCCGACGGCGCCTAGGACCTACGCCTTACTTGAGCTTGTAGGAAAGCGTCGCCACGGCCCGGTAGAACTCGATGTGGCGCTCGTCGTCCTTGTCGAGCTCGCGATCCTGATAGAAGCCGTAATCGCCCGTATCCCCCACGAAATTCCGCATCGTCCGCGCCTGACCGATGAGCGTGAGCGAGAGACGGTCCGTGAAGGAATAGTTCCCCATCACGCTAAACGTCCAGCGGGAAATGTCGTCGCCCCAGAAATCGCCGCCTGCGGCGTCGTAGAGGTACTGATCCTCCTCAAAGAGGAGACCGACGAGGTTGAGCTTGAGGGGCATCCGGTACGCCAAGAGGTAGTTCCCGTAATAGTTCCAGCCGTTCCGGTTTTCCCCAAAGTCCCCTTGATACAGCCATGACTCTTCGGAATCCGCCGAGGTGAGCGCGCGGTACTGCAGCGCGTGATAGGTCCTGAACACAACGTGGTTCCACGCGCCCGGGCGTATCGCCGCGAAGTCGCCCTGGAGCGCCGCCCCGCCCCGCACGCTCCAGACCATCCCGTCGAACGGACCGCCGGTGAGCTTGTTATCGTGAAGCCCGTCGCGCTCGTTCTTACGAAGGCCGTTCGCGCCAAGTGCGGAAACGTTCCAGCCCGAACCGACCGAGGCGCCCGCGACGATTTCCGCGAACGCGATGGGCGTCCAAACCGTCTCGAAGGACGCGCCCACGGAGGCGGGCAAAAGATCGGCGGCGAGGCGCACCTTCACGTTGTTATCGGCCGTGAGCGCCCCGGAACCGGCGAGAAACGGTATCTTCGCCTCGCCGGTCAGCGTCGTCTTGATCTCGGGTATCGTCGTCGCCGTGCAGTCGAGCTTGAGTCCCGTCGTGACGCCATCCGCGGCGGAAAGCGAGCCCGCGGCAAAAAGGCAGAAAGCGGCAAGCGCGCCGCGCGCGTAAATCCCATTCATCGATTTCATATCCTTATTCTCCCTTAACGGTCGCGACGACCGACGCGACGATAGTCCGCGCGCTCGTGATAAACGCGAGGTCCTGCGACACGGCGCCGTCCTTGCCGTCTACGGCTCCGTGACCGACGAGCGAGAGCTCCACGGTCGCGTCGCGCCCGGCGACGAAGCGACCCTCATAGACGAGCGAGGGCTGACCGTTCACGCCGGAATAACCTTGGGACCCTTCCTTCGCGGATTTCGGCCATGCCTCATTATAATCGAAACTATGGTTTACCTCGAAACGAATCGCGTATTCGGCGCCGGGAACGAGCGACCCCGCCGAACCCGAGACAGAGGAATCCGCGTCGGGCGTCGCGGAGGTCGCGGCGTCTATCGCAGACGCGGAGGCGGCGCTGCCGGTCGGAGAGGCGCCCGCGGAAGCGGCGGCGTGAAACCACACGGGCAGCGCCTCGGGCCGGCCGCCCTTCGGGCTCGCGCGCCACGTGCCCCGCGACGCGCGCGAGGTCACCATGACCGTCTCGACGTATTTTCCGTCCGCGGTCTCGATCCACGCGGCGTACTGCGGCGCCTTCGTCATGGGGATGATTCCCATCACGACCTTTTCCTTCCAGTTTGCCCCGGGCGTCACCGTCACCGAAACGCCGGACTCCGCAAAGACTTGAGTCCCCGCGAGGCAAAGCGCCAAACAAAGCGCGAGGGGAGCCACGCCCTTCATCCCCCGAGCCATCGGTTCGCATCTATCCTTCATTTATCTCTCCCTTTGCGCATAAGGCGCGCGCAGCACACATCGATCATCGCGTCGGTAAACTCGACGCCCCGTTCCCAATATTCCGGAACCGTCCTGAAGCGGAGAATCGACTCGATCGCGCCCCACATCGCCGAGATGGCGAGGGACGCGTCGAGCAGAGGGTCGTCGCTCGAGGCTTTTCCCGCGGCGACCTCTCTCGCGATGGCGTCCCGCGCGAAGAAGGTGCTCCGATAGTATTCCGCCATCTCCTCGGGACCCGCGTTCACGTTCGGCGTAAAGCGGTTCATGACGAGGAGCGCGATCCGCGGGTTCGCGAACGCCCAGTCGCGGAACGCGGCGAGCCCGCCCCTGAGCGTCCCAAGGGAGTCCGAAAGAGCCCCCATACGCGACGCGATGAAGGCGTCCATCGTCGCCATGCAATCCTTCTTGACCGCCTCAAGGAGCCGCTCCTTGTCCGCATAGTAGTAGTAGATCGCCGTCGCCGTGACCCCGGTCGCCGCGGCGATATCGCGCATCCCGATTTCCTCGGGTTCCTTGACCATCAGGAGCTCAAGCGTCTTTTCCCGTATCTTCCGCTCCAATTCCAAGTTCCTTGCTCGCATCCTGCCCTCCGGCACTCCATAATCCATTCCCGTTTATATGTTAACGTTGTTAACTTAACATCATTACAACACCCGGTCAAGGGAATGCTGTCACCGCTTCTGTAAAAAAAATCCGACCTGAATGAGCAAAAAAAGTTAGGAATGGTTCCAGAAACCCCGTTACAGTCGACCTATCAGACTAAGCGTAATAAAGGAGAAACGCATGAAACGAACCTATACCTATCAGGTGCTCGAGGGAGACGCCCGGACGGTCGGCCGACTCGCGGCGAAGAACCTTCGCGAGACGACCCCCGAGGCCGTCACCTTTTACGCGAAGCCCTTCATGGAGAACGCGGAGCGGCTCAAAGAGGGAAACCGACTCCTCGAGCTCAACGAGCGCTGGTGCCCCGGCCTGAACGAGGAGATCGCGGGCTTCGCCGAGGAATTGGGCGTCGAGCCCGAGGCGGTCGTGTACTACACCGCGACCATCCCGAAAACCGGACACTGCAGCCACTTCGCGATCATGCCCGACCGAACGACGACGGGAACGACCCTGTGCGGCCGAAGCTACGAATGGTCCCTCGACGACGCGCTGACGCTTTCGACGGTGCGCATACCGGGCCGAGCCGCGCATACCGGGTTTGGGGTCTTCGCCTTCGGTCGATTCGACGGCGTCAACGAGCGCGGGCTCTGGGTTTCGATGTCCGCCGCGAATCCCACCGCGGCCCTCCCCGAGACGGAAGGGTTCCGCTTCTGGTCGCTCCTCCGCACGATCCTCGACCGCGCCTCGAGCGTCGAGGAGGCGCTCGAGATCGCCCGGCCCTTCCCGCTCTCCTTCCACCTCAACCTCATCGTCGCGGATAAGGGAGGGCACGCGGCGCTCATCGAGAAGGCACCGACCGTCATGGACGTCAAAAAGATCGATCGCGGATTCCTCTACTCGACCAATCACTATGCCCTGCCGGCCACGAAAGCGTCGACGGAAAAGCGCTTCGAGCATTCACTCAAGCGCTCGTCCTTCCTCGAGGAGACGCTCGGCTCGGGGCAACAGTCGCCCGAATCGATCAAGCGAATGCTCTCCTCGCCCTTCCCCCGAGGGCTCGCCTGTCACTATTACGAGGAATGGTTCGGCACCCTGTGGTCCATCGAGGCGGACCTCTCGACGGGCACGATCGAGGTCTGCTTCGGGCCTGCGGACGCGGGCGAAAACCGCTATCGAACCTTTAGCCCGCGAGACCCGGCCGGGCTCGCGCAATTCGAGGCGGAACTCCCGCTTGAGAAGGCGCCCGAGGGAACCTGGGCAGTCGAGCAAAACCGCACCTAGACATGGTATACTGGCGGCATTCCAAGAACATAAGGGGATGCCGCATGGACTGGCAAGAGCGGATGGGCAAGGCAATCGGATGGATGGAAGCGCACCTCATGGATGGGGCGGAGATCGAGCGCGCGGCGAACGCGGCGAACTGCTCGACGTTCCATTTCATGCGGATGTTCGACGTCATCACCGGGATCAGCCCCGCCGAGTACGTCAGGCGCCGGAGGCTCACCCTCGCCGCCGCGGAGCTTTCCTCGGGCGGCTCGAAGGTGATCGACATCGCGCTCAAGTACGGCTACGATTCCCCGGACTCCTTCGCGCGCGCGTTCAAGCGCGAGTTCGGCTGCAGCCCGAGCGACGCGCGCGTTCCCGGCACGAGGCTGCACTCCTATCCCCCGCTTTCCTTCACGATAGCGCTCAAAGGGGACAAGGCGATGGAATATCGGATCGAAAAGCGGGGCGCGTACCGGCTCATCGGGCTCTCGGTCAGGGAGAATAGCGCCGACGGCTCGAACTGGATCGACATACCGGCGTTCTGGGACCGCGCGATGGCCACGGGCGACTGCGACAAGCTTTGGAAGAAGGCCGCGGGCTCAAGCCTCGGCGTCGTCGGCGTCTGCTACGACCACGACGCGAAGACCGGGGACTTCTCGTACGGGATCGCGATCGAGACCCCCATGGACCGCGCCGGGCTCCCCGACGGGTGCGTCGACATCGAGGTACCCGCCTCGACCTGGGCGATCTTCACTTCGCGCGGGCCGCTCGACCAAACATTTCAGGGGGTCATCAAGCGGATCTTCTCCGAGTGGTTTCCCACCTCGGGGCGCGAGCACGCGGGTACCGCCGAGATCGAGTTCTACGGTCTCGACGGCGACCCGAAGGCCGACGACTACTGGTGCGAGTATTGGGTCCCGCTGAAGTAAGCGCGCCTAGCGTAGCCTGAGCGCGCCGTCGCCCGACTCGCAGGCGAAGAACGAGGCCTCTATCCCGCACCGCGCGCGGTAGCGCTCGCCGACGCGTTGGACGAAGGCCTTCACGGCGTCCTTCCGCACGAGCGCGATCGCGCAGCCGCCGAAGCCGGCGCCGGTCATGCGCGCGCCGAGGCAGCCGGGAACGGCAACCGCTTCCTCATAGAGGGCGTCGAGCTCGGCGCCCGTTACCTCGTAATCGTCGCGAAGCGACGCGTGGGACTCGCCTAAGAGCCGGCCGAGCGCCGTGAGGTCGCCCGACTCGAGCGCGGAGACCGCGGCCCCGACGCGCGCGTTCTCCGTCACGCAATGGCGCACGCGCCGCCTGACGACGGGGTCCGGTATCGATGGCGCGAGCGCCTCGAAGTCGGCGACCGAAAGATCGCAGAGGTTCGCGACGTCGCGGTTTTTCCTGATGGCGGCGAGCCCCGCGCGGCACTCGCCGAGCCGCTCGTTGTACTTCGAGTCCGCGAGCTCGCGTTTCTTGTTCGTGTTCATCACGACGATCCTCGAGTCGCCGAGCTCGAGCGGGACGTAGCGGCACTTGAGCGTCGCGCAGTCGAGCGCCATCGCGTTGCCCCTCTTGCCCATCGCGACCGCGAACTGGTCCATGATGCCGCACTGGACGTTCATGAACCGGTGCTCGCTTTCCTGCCCGATCTTCGCGAGCTCGACGCGGTCGATCCCGAAGCCGTAGAGGTCGCTGATCGCGTACGCGAAGCCGACCTCGAGCGCGGCAGACGAGGACACGCCGCCGCCCGATGGGATCGTGCTGAAGAAAAGCGCCTCGAACCCCGCGTCGAGAGCGAACCCCCGGTCCGCGAGGATCGAGAGAATCCCGTTTAGGTAATTCGCGTACCCGTCTTCCTTCCGATACGCGAACGAATCACCGATCGAGAAGCGCATCTCGCCCGAGAACCTGAGATCGTTGTAAACAATTTTGCCGTCCGCGCGCTTGCGGATCGCGAGATAGAGATAGCGGTCGATCGCGGCGGGAAAGACGAGCCCGCCGTTATAGTCGATATGCTCCCCAATGAGGTTGATTCGCGCGGGCGACGCGTAGAGCGCGGGCGCCTCGCCGCCGGTCCCGTAGAGCGCGGCGAACTCGGCGAGGAAATCCTTTTTAAAGACCTCGCCCGAAAGGCGCTCGTCGCCCGAGATCGCGAGGTACTCGAGCTTCGCGCATCGGGTCTCCGCCGCGGTCCGCTCGACGGCGGCGACGTTCGCGGCCGCCCAGCCGCCGGTCTCGGAGGACGCGTAGTACTTGATGAGCCGCTTCGCGCGAAGCGGCGGGTAAAACTCGATGTGGAAATGGTAGAAGCCCTTCGCGTCGTCCCACTCGGGGCTATTCACCGGGTTCTGGTGGATCGCCATCATGTACGGGAACGGGCGGTCGAAGATCCGGTCGAAGGCGCCGGTGACGACCTTGAGCGCCTCGGCGAGATCGTCCCGCTCGCGAGCGTCGAGCTCGGCGACGAAGTTTCGGTGCCGCTTGGGCACGACGAACACGCCGTAGGGATAGTCGGTGAAGAACGGGATGTACGCGTAAAAGGACTCGTTCTCGAAGACGATCCTGCGCGCGAACTTTTTTTCTTCCTCGCTCATGCGGCAGATGAGGCACTCGCCCGACGCCGCGTGGTGCGCGCGCGCGTTCTCGAGCTCTACCGCGACGCGCTGCGGTATCCAGGAATACCCGTAAATCTGACCGTGGGGATGCGGCATCGTGACGCCGACTTCCTCGCCCTTATTCTCGAAGGGCATCACGTACTTGATTTCCTCGCGCTTACCGAGCTCGCCCGTCCGCTCCGCCCAGAGGTCGACGATCTTCCTGATGTGCGGGACCGAAAGCTCGTGGAGGGTCTGCGTATGGTCGGAGGAATAGAGGATCACCTCGCACGCGCCGTACGAGGGGCGCGAGCGGTAAAAGTCCGAGCCGACGTCGTCGGGGACGGGAGGAGCAGCGCTCATGACGGGAAAGTCGTTGTCGTATTTGAGGACGTCGAAGCGCTCCGGGACCTTTCCCGACCCCGGGCAAAACGGGCACCAGTCCTTCGGCATCTGAGGCCTATTCTGCCTGCTCGCCGCCACCATCGTCCACGTACCCAAAAGCGGGTTAAAGCGTAATTCTGCCATTTCGTCGCGTACCTTGTGTTTTCCAGGATTGTGCGTATCTGCGATAAGCGGATAGTACCGTAAAAGCCGTGAATAAAAAAGCGCCCGCGGGCGAGGAGAGTAGCCCGCGAGCGCTTACCGACTATTTACTTTTTGCTTTTGAATACAGGTCGAACGCGACCGCCGCGAGAAGGACGAATCCCTTGATGGTCTGCTGCCAGTCGATGCCGATGCCCATGATGGACATGCCGTTATTGAGCACGCCCATGAAAAGCCCGCCGACCATCGCGCCGATGATCGTTCCGATACCGCCGGTCGTCGACGCGCCGCCGACGTAGCACGCGGTGATCGCGTCCATCTCGAAGTTGACGCCGGCCTTCGGGGTCGCGACGTTAAGCCGCGCCGCGAACACCATTCCCGCGAGCGCCGAGATGACGCCCATGTTCACGTATACCCAGAACATCACCTGCTCGGTCTTGATTCCCGAAAGCTTCGCGGCCTTCGCGTTTCCGCCGAGCGCGTAGATATGGCGCCCGGGGACGGTCTTCTGGGTGACGAAGTCGTAGATGAGGATCAGGAGCACGAGGAGGACGAGGATGTTCGGCAGTCCCTTATAGGACGCGAACACGAGCGTGAACGCCATGATGATCGCGATCACGAACAGGATCTTGACGATGAACGCCCACGCGGGGATCTCGGAGAAATCGTACTTCCGCGCCTTGCGCCGCTTGTGGATCTCGTTCCACACGAGGATCGCCGACGCGAGAACGCCGATGAGGATCGTCAGGCCGTTGCCGCCGATCGGGTCGGGGATGAACCCCGAGGAAAGCGACTGGAACATCGGCGGGAACGGGCCCTTCGACTGTCCCTGGAGCACGACGAGCGCGAGGCCGCGGAAGATAAGCATGCCCGCGAGGGTCACGATGAAAGGCGGTATCTTGACGAACGCGATCCAGTACGCCTGCCAGGCGCCGATCAAGCCGCCGATGATGAGGGCGATGATCATCGCGTAGACGGCGGGCACGCCCTTATCGACCATGAGCGTCGCGGATATGGCGCCGACGAACGCGACGATCGAGCCGACCGAAAGGTCGATGTACCCGGTCAGGATGCACAGGAGCATGCCGACGGCGAGTATGAGGATATAGCTGTTCTGAAGGATCAGGTTCGTCAGGTTGACCGGGCGGAGAAGGACGCCGTCGGTCAGGACCTGGAACAGTATCATGACGACGGCAAGGGCGATGAGCATCCCGTACTGCCTGAAATTCTTCTTCATGGTGCCGATTACATTGTTCATGGTTTCCCCTCTTAATGCTGGATTATATTGCGCATGATTTCTTCCTGGGTGGCGGTCTTGCCGTCCAGCTCCGCGGTGAACCGTCCCTCGCTCATGACGTAGAGGCGGTCGCTCATCCCGATGACCTCGGGCATTTCGGACGATATCATGACGCACGCGAGCCCTTGGGACGCGAGCATGTTGATGATCGAGTAGATCTCGTACTTCGCGCCGACGTCGATGCCTCGCGTGGGCTCGTCGAGTATGAGGATCTTCGGGTTCGCGAACATCCATTTCGCGAGGACGATCTTCTGCTGGTTGCCGCCCGAGAGGTTGTTCGCGAGCTGCAGGATCGACGGGGTCTTGATGCTCAGGGCCTTCCTGAACCGCTCCGCCTCGCGGATCTCCTCGTGCTCGTCGATGACCATGCCGCGCGCGACCTTCCCGAGGCTCGCGAGGGTCGTGTTGTGCCTGACGTCGTCGATGAGCACGAGCCCGTA
>DAOPYF010000047.1:0-10723 GCA_035352735.1 Treponemataceae bacterium
TTCCTTGCGAATCGCGCGAAATCAACTATCATGTAAGGTATGGATTCCCAGAAAATCCGCGCGGTCGAGGATGCGGTGGCGCGGAGCTTCTCGCGCATGGAAGGCGAGGAATACGCGTTTCTCGGGCCGGCACAGTCGGTCATCCTGTCGAGGTTGCCCCTTTTCCAGGGCATTGCCGAGCGAATCAGGCGCCGTATGCAGGGCTGCGACCCGGGGCGCGCGGTTGATCCCTGGGCCGCGTTCGTCACGGGCGACGGCGCCCACGCCATGCCGCCAGCGTCGCGTCACCGTACCGTGCAGCTCCACGCCGAGCCTCCCGCGTCGGCGCGCCTTTCGCTCGGGATCGTGAACGGGTCCTTCGATCCCTTTCATCTCGGCCACCTCCTGATGGGGCTGGACGCCGTCGCCGACGGCACGTGCGATTTCTCCGTGATCATCCCCAACGCCGATCGCTCTGCGGGAGGTTCCTCGGAGAAAGCGAGCAAAAGCGCGCACGCGTGGCGCATGCGCACGGCGTTCGAGGGCGGTGTCGACGACTTCTTCCCGATAACGAGGCTTTCGCCGTTTGGTTCACAAGGGGACGCGTACGCCGCGTACGCGCGCCTGATCGGCGAGAATCGCGGATTGCTCGAGCGGCTCGACGAGGTTGAGCTTGTCGTGATAATCGGTTCTGATATTGCGTTCCGGCCGCAATTTACCGAATGGACGAACAATACATATGGACGTATCCGCGAGCTTCTCGGACCCCGCGCGGAGATTCGCTTCAGGATCGTCGAGCGCGCCGGGTTCACCGAATGCGCCGATCGCGCGCGAACGCTTGATTTTCCCGTTTCCGTCGTGCCGGAGATATCCTGCGCCTCGTCGTCGGCGATCAGGCTTAATCCGGTTTCGGCGGTATGGCTCTATCCGCGCGCGGTATCGCTCCTCGAGTCGTATCTTCTGTACGGGCACGCCGAGCGGTGAACAGTGAACGGAGACTGAGCGGGCACGAGCGCGCCATAGGTTTTTAAATAGGTGATTTGCCGCGCGAGGTCGTGTGCCCCTCGCGAAGCCATGTTCCCCGCGCGGTCTTTAGCTTCCGCTTACCGTGAAGCGGCCGACTTCCCCGCTTACCGAGCTTATGCCGTCGCTATTCTCGTGGCTGAGGGCGACGATCTCGCCGATCGCCTTCCCGATGTCGGCCGTACCGACGCGCATCTGGTCCATCCGTTCCTTGATGTCTTGCGTTATCGTGACGAGCTCGCCCATCTCGTCGAGGATCGCGCGGCTTCCCCCCGAGATCTCGTGCGCGCTCGAGGTGAGGGTTCCGCTCTGGTCGCGCAGGCGGGTAAGCGCCTCAAGAACCCTGCTGTTGCCCGTCGATTGCTCCTCCATCGCCCGGCGAATCTGCTCCTGTTGGGCAAGCACGACGCCGATTGACTCGCGCACGGAGTTGAACGCGTTTCCCGCTTCGGTCGACGAGAGCGCCACTTGGTCGATCGCGTTCTTAAGGGCCTGGAGTTCCTTCGAGATGGACCGGGACTGCGTGGAGGCTTCCTCCGCGAGTTTTCTGATTTCGTCGGCGACTACCGCGAATCCCTTTCCCGACTCGCCGGCGTGAGCGGCCTCGATCGCCGCGTTCATCGCGAGGAGGTTCGTCTGGGTCGCGATGTTCTTAATAGTCGCGTTCGCGGCAGAAAGCCCTTCCGATCTCCCTTCGACGTCATGGACGCGCTGCACGACGTCGGCGATCTTCGTGAATCCCTCGTCGGAGGAATCCTTAAGCGCGACGAACTGCTCGCCGTTTTTTTCGAGGGTCCTCGTGACCGACTCGATGTTCGCGACCATCTCCTCAACGCTCGCCGAGCTGTCGGAGATGTCCTCTCCCTGCTTGGCGATCGTCGCGCTCAGGCGCTCGATGCTCGCGCTGATTTCGCTGATCGTGCTCGACGTTTCGGTGATCCCCGCAGCCTGGTTCGTCACCGCCTGGTTGACGCTTTCGATGTTTTCGTTGATCTGGTACACGGACGCCGAGGTCGCGTCCACGTTCGTGGTGAGCCCTTGGCCTACCTTAATGAGCCGGTCGGTCGCCTCGCGGATGGTCTTAATGATGCTTTCGAGCCGGGCGATAAACTTGTTGAATTCCCCCGAGAGCTTACCGATCTCGTCCTTGCTCTTCACGTCGATGCGCATCGTGAGGTCGCCCTGTCCCTCCGCGATCTCCTCAAGCGCCGCGCTCGCGATCTTGATCGGCTTGAGGAACGAGCGCGCGAGGAAGGCGATGAGCGCGATGATGAGAACGATGCCGACAAAGAAGACACCCGCGACCTTGAGCATCATGACCACGGCGTACTCGAGGGTTTCCGATGTCGGCGCCGTCGCCACGACGATCCAGGGCTCAAGCGCGTTCCCGATAAAGATCGGTATGCACGAGCGCGTTAAGGCCTTTTTCCCCGGCCCTGAGCGTTCCGAAAAAAGGACGCGCTCCCCTTCGAGCAACCGCTCGAGCCGCTGCTTTCCTTCATCGCCCGAGAACTCCGCCGAGGCCGTGCCGATCGCTTTCGGGTCGGGGCTCGCCGCGACGGTTCCCTTCGCCGTGATGAGCTCAAGGTACCCGGTTCGATAGACCTTTTCGTTGAGGATGATGAGGGCAAGGCTGTCGAGCTTGATGTCGACGCCCGCGACGCCAAGAAGCTTTCCGTATCGGTTCTTGATCGGGGTCACGACGCTCGTGATGAGGGCTTCGCTCTTGCCCGCATCGCCTATGTACGGCTCGACGATGAGCTCGCGCTTCGCGTTCCGCGCGAGGAGATAGTAGTCACCCTTTCCGGGGACGAGGTAATCCGAGAGTGCCGCGCGGTTGATCGTGATCTCCTCAACCGTCGCGTCCGAGCCCGTTCCGACGTTCGCGCTTGTCCCCGCCTTCGCGGCGTACTTTCGGTACCAATGGGGAATGAAGCGTCCCGTGGCGTCGTGTCCGCCTTTGTTCCGGTAGTTCGCGTCGAGCCCGTCGAATTGGTCAGGTTCGTAACACGCCCAGAGTCCGCTGTACCCGGGGTTCTCGCTTAGGATTTTCTGAAGGAAGGTGTCCGCGAAGGAGCGCCGTTCGCTCGCGGGAAGGTCGGAGAAGGCCGTCAATGAATGGGACACGAGCCGCGCCGTGGTCATGGCGCCTTCCATGTCTGACTGAAGCGACGCCGCATGGCTTGCCGCGATGGCCTCGAGGTAGTGGCTCGCCGAACGCTTTTCGAGGGTAAAGACCTGTCCGAGGATAAAAAGGGCGCTCGCGAGGAGGACGAGGAAAACCGTTCCCCCGATCCAAAGGACAAGTTTGAAGGATAGTCCCCTTTTCAGCGAAGTTGCGGCCATACGTTTCCCCTCCCTTGGGCATTAAGTGCCCGAGTGGGCTCACTCAAACTATAGTGATCGAGCCGCGCTCTGTCAAATGCCGACGCGGTGGAGGAGGGGGCCTTTACCCTTTCCGAGCCCCGGAGCGCAAAGGATTGCCCGCGTGACGTAGGCCTTTGCGCGGGCGACCGCGTCGGGTACCGAAAGACCGAGCGCGAGGTTCGAGGCGATCGCGGCGGAGAGCGTGCACCCGGTTCCGTGGGTATGCCGGGTCTCGACGCGGGCCGCGGAGAACCAGGTCTCTTTCCCGTCGAGAAGGAGAAGGTCGTCGGCCTTGCCTGAAAGGTGTCCGCCCTTGAGGAGGATCGCCGCGCCCGTCAGCGCCGAGAGCGCCTTCGCGGCGGTGACCATGTCTTCGCGCGAGGCAATCGCGATGCCCGTAAGGACTTCGGCCTCGGGGATGTTCGGGGTGATGACGCGCGCGAGCGGGAAAAGCGCGCCCGCGAGGTCTCGCTCGGCTCCCGTGTCAAGGAGCCGATGCCCGCTCGACGAGACCATGACCGTGTCGATGACGACGTTTCTCGCCTTCCACGCGATGAGCGCGCCCGCGACCGCGGCGATTGCGTCGGCGTTTGGGAGCATCCCGATCTTGACGGCGTCGGGCTCGATGTCGCCGAACACCGCGTCGAGTTGGGCGCGCACGATCGAGGCCGAGGCGGGCTCAACGGCGATAACCCCGAGCGTGTTCTGCGCGACGATGGCGGTGACGGCTCCCATGCCGTAGACGCCGTGTGCCTCGAAGGTCTTGAGGTCGGCGTGAAGGCCCGCGCCGCCCGAAGGGTCGGTGCCCGCGATCGAGAGCGCCGCTTTCATCGGTGTGCCCGTCATCGGTAATCCTCCGCCCGCCGTTCGTTCGCGCGGCTCTCGCCCGCGACCGATCGCGCCGCCGCGGCGAGTCGCGCGGTAGCCTCGCGGACGCGATCGGGTTCGGCGAAGATCGCGGATATCGCGGCGACGCCGGCGAGCCCGAGCCCGCAGAGCCTCGCCGCGTTCTCCGCGGTGATCCCGCCGATCGCCACGGCCGGGATCCCGACGCTTGATGTGATCGCGCGGACCGCTTCCGGCGCGAGAACCGAAACGCCGTCCTTCGACCCGGTCGGAAACACTGCGCCGATGCCGATATAGTCGGCGCCCGCGCGTTCCGCCGCCCGCGCCTCTTCGGCGCTATGGGCCGATACCCCGAGAATCGCGCGTGGCCCGAGCCGCTTCCTGATGGCTTCGGGGTCCCCGTCGTCCTGCCCGATATGAAGTCCGTCGGCTCCCGACGCGAGCGCGACATCGAGCGAATCGTTGATGACGAGCGGAACTCCCCGCGCCGCGGTAATCGCCTTGATCCTTTTCGCGAGCGCGATGAAATCGGCCTTTCCGAGTTTTTTCTCGCGGAGCTGAACCATCGTCGCGCCTCCTCGAATGCATTCGGCGACTTGATCCTCAAGCGTCAACTGATCGGGAACCCCTCCGCGCGGGTTGGGGTTCTCGAGGGCGATCCAGTGTCGGTCGGTTACCGCGCAAAGGAGGAGCGCCTTTCGCACGTCGGGCCGCGCGCGGGCGAACGCGGTCTCAGCGCGCATCGAGCTTCATCCCCTTCAAGACGTCTCTTGATCCGATCTGCGAGAGCGCATCGATGAGCGCGACCCGATAGCTTCCGGTTCCCGCCTTCCCCGCGGTGCGCGCCGCTCGCTCGCCCGCGATGCCCATGGCGCAAAGCGCCGCCGCCGTCGCGTCGATGGCCTCTAGCGGCGCGGCAATTTTCCCGTTCGCTCCCGCGTACGCGCCGAGCAAGGCGGTGAGCATGCAGCCTGATCCCGTGATTCGGCCCATGAGCGGGTGCCCGTTTCTGATCGCGTATGACCTTTTGCCGTCCGTTACGATATCTGTCTCGCCCGTGACGGCGACCGTTGCCTTCGCCTTGAGGGAAAGGATTATCGCCTCGTGCCTGATCGAGTCGAGTCCCGTCTCCCGCGCATCGGCCTCGCTTGCGTCGACGCCGCGCGTCGTTCCGGTGCCGGAGGCGAGCGTCCTGATCTCGGAGGCGTTTCCTCGGATCACGGTGAACGGAATCTTCCCGAGAAGCGAGAGCGCCGTTTCGGTTCTGAAGGGCGAGGCTCCCGCGCCGACGGGGTCGAGCACGATCGGAATGCCGCGCCGCGCGGCCTCGAGCCCGGCGAGCTCCATGGATCGGATCGTCCGCGCGTTCAGCGTGCCGATGTTGATGACGAGCGCGTCGGCGATGCCCGCGATGCAGGCGGCCTCGGCTTCGTCGTCCGCCATGACGGGCGCACCGCCTGAAGCGAGGATCGCGTTCGCGCAGTCGTTGACGGTCACGTAGTTCGTGATGCAGTGGACGAGCGGCTTCGCGTCGCGGACCGCGTCGGCGAGAAGGGCGATGCGCGCTTTCCCCTCGCGGCCGCATCCGCCGTTTTTGTCAGATTGCATCGACGATCTCTCCCTTGAGGATCTTGTTGATGTTTCTGACGGCGCACATCTTGCCGCACATCGTGCAGCTGTCCTCAAGCTCAGGCTTCGACTCGGCTCTGAAGCGCCGCGCCTTCTCGGGATCGATGGCGAGCGAGAACATCCGCTCCCAGTCGAGGTCGCGCCGCGCCTCGCTCATCTTCCGATCGATGTCACGAGCGCCGGGAATTCCCTTCGCGATGTCCGCCGCGTGGGCCGCGATGCGAGACGCGACGATCCCCTCGCGCATGTCGTCGAGGGTGGGAAGCCTCAAGTGCTCGGCGGGGGTGACGTAGCAAAGGAACGCCGCGCCCGCCGCCGCCGCGACGGTTCCGCCGATCGCGGCGGTGATGTGGTCGTATCCCGGCGCGATGTCCGTCACGAGCGGGCCGAGGACGTAGAAGGGCGCGTCGTCGCAGAGCCTCCGCTCGAGCGCCATGTTCGCCTCGATCTCGTCGAGCGCCATGTGGCCAGGCCCCTCGATGATGACCTGTACGCCGCGCGCGCGGGCCCTGCGCGCGAGCGCGCCGAGCCGCATGAGCTCGGCGACCTGTGCGCCGTCGGTCGAGTCGGCGATCGAGCCGGGGCGGCACGCGTCGCCGAGGCTCAGGGTAACCTCATGCTCGCGGCAGATCTCGAGTATCTCGTCGAACCTTTCGTAGAAGGGGTTCTCGTTTCCCGTCATCGCCATCCAGGCGAAAAGGAGCGAGCCTCCGCGCGACACGATGCCGGTGAGCCTCGGCTCTGCCTTGACGAGATCGACGGTCTCGCGGGTTATCCCGCAGTGTATCGTCTGGAAATCGACGCCGTCCTTTGCGTGGCCTAAGACGACGGCGATCCACTCGTCCGCGGTGATCTCGCGGAGCGGCTTAGCGTACTGGACGACCGCGTCGTACGCGGGAACGGTCCCGATCATCGCGGGAGACGCCTCGATAAGTTTTTTCCGGAACGTCCGCGTGTCGCCCGAGGAGCTTAGGTCCATGATGGCGTCGGCGCCGAGCGCGATCGCGGTCCTGACCTTCTCCATCTCGGTATCCTGGTCGCTTGCGTCGCGCGAGGTCCCGAGGTTGACGTTGATCTTCGTCTTAAGCGTGCGCCCGACGGCGCGCGCGCGAAGCGAGTGATGGGCCCGGTTTGCCGGTATCGCCGCCTGCCCGCTTGCGACGAGGCTCGCGAGCGCCTCGGGCGCGATTCCCTCGTACTCGGCGGCTTCGCGAAGCTCGCGCGTGATGACGCCTGCCTTCGCGGCTTCCATTTGCGTGTATGCCATGATTTCCCCCTTAGCATGCCGAACGGACGGTAGGGGTGGAACGGGATGATCGCTTTTGGGCGCGCCTCCGCGGGCCTTAGGGGATTCGCTTGCGCGAAAAAAAAAGCGCTCCCCAATAGCCGGCGGGGAGCGCCTCTAATCAAATACCTTGCAATATTCGATGTGCTTCCCTACGCCAGTGTTAACTGACAGGTTCCAAGGGTCAGGTTTTAACCTTCTCAACCGTGAGGTTCCCCCGCAATCTGATAACCGGAATGTCTTGCTGCGTTATAGCACGCGCGACTCGGTCGTGTAAAGGCCTAGCGCCTGCACGCGGCGCAGATGCCTGTAAAATAGAGGGTGTGGCTTCGCACCTCGAGCCCGAGCTCTGACTCGTAGGATGACACGAGCGAGCGAAGCTTGCACGAGCCTAAGTCGGTGAACTCATGGCATCGCTCGCAATGGAACCAATGGCGGTGCGGGTTCGCCTTTCCCTTCTCGTCGGTGCTCGCCGTGTAATAGCGCTCGGTGCCGTGCGAGTCGCAGTGGAGGACGAATGAGTCGGCGAGCCCGCTGTCCTCGAGCCAATGCAGGGTTCGGTATACGGTCGCCTGGTCGAACTCCGATCCCGTGCTACGGAATATCTCCGCGGCGGTGAGGGGAACGCGCGCGCTCCTGAGTATGGCGAGGGCCGCCTCGCGCGCGCGGGTCATTTGTCCGCCCCCGCGCCGACGGGCAGCTTGCCCTTCGGCCGCTTGCGCGCGATCGCGCGGATTCCGGCGGCGGCGAGGAACACCGCGCCCGCGATGACGACGACCATGGCGCCGACCGGCGCGTCGAGCGCCCAGCCGAGCGCGAGGCCGCCGGCGGAGAAGAAGAGCGAAAGGACGGTGCCGACGACCATCATGCCGGCGAGGTTTTTCGCGCCGTAACCGGCGGTTCCCGCGGGGAGGGTAAGCATCGCGATCACCATCACTATGCCGACGAAGGTCTGCAAAAGGACGACGGAGATCGCGGTGATCGCGAGGAGCGCGAAGAACACGGCGTTGGTGTGCACGCCCCGCACGCGCGCGAACTCCTCGTCGAACGACGAGGCCTCGATCTGGGGATAGAACCGCCAGGCGAGGAAGAGGACGACGGCGTCGAGCGCGGCGAGGAGGATGAGGTCCTGCCCCGAGACGAGGAGGATATTGCCGAATAGATAGCTCGAGGGATCGGTATACCCCGGTGTCTTCGCCATGAAGAGGACGCCCACGCTCATACCGATCGCCCAGATCGCGTTGATGACCGTGTCCTCGCGCTGCTTCGCCTTCAGCGAGACGACGCCGATGATCGCGGCGGCGAGGATCGCGAACGCGAGCGCGCCCATCATGGGGGTGACCCACGGGACGATTCGGGTCGCGGAAAGATAGAGCGCCATCCCGATGCCTCCGAGCACGGCGTGCGAGATCGCCCCCGCGAGCCCGGATATCCGCTTGACCGTGACGACCGAGCCGAGGACGCCGAAGAGCACCGACGAGAGGATGCCCGCGAGGAGCGCGTTCCGGATGAACGCGAGGTTGGGATCGAAAAGCGCCGCGAGAAAACCGTTCATTTCTGTCCTTCCCCGTCGAGCGAGCAGCGGTCGCCGAGGTCGACGTTATGGAGAACCTTGCTTGCCTTGCCGCCGAAGAGCTCGGGCGGCGCGTCCCCGGAGGGCTCCGTGCCGTGCCGCGCGACAGAATGACCGCCGCCTTTCGTGTTCCGGTCGCCGACGCAGAGGACCGAGTCGGTGAGCGCGGTGACGAAGCCCGTATCGTGCGTGACGATCATGATCGTCGCGTTTCCCTTGAGCCGCTCGAGGGTCGCGAAGAGCCGCGCCTCGCTTTCGGCGTCCATGTTCGCCGTCGGCTCGTCGAGGATGAGAAGCTCCGGGTTCGACGCGAGCGCGCGCGCGACGAGAACGCGCCGACGCTGACCGCCGGAGAGGGCGGGGTACGGACGGTCGGCGAGTTCGGCGATGTCCGCGCGCGCCATCGCGTCGTCGACGGCCGCGGCGTCGAGCGGCCCGAATTTCCGAGAGACGGGATGAAGCCGCCCCATCCTGACGACCTCGCGGACCGAGACGGGAAAGGTCGAGTCGTAGTCTGCGTGCTGGGGAACGTAGCCGATGCGGTTCCGCTCCCGCGGAGCCGGCGCGCCGAAGAGCTCGATCGAGCCCGCTGACGGCCGCTCGAGCCCGAGTATCAGCTTGAGCACAGTCGTCTTTCCCGCGCCGTTTTGCCCGACGAGCGCGACGAACTCTCCGCGATGCACGTGAAAGTCCGCGCACTCGAGCACCGGCACGGTATCGTAGGAAAACGAGACGCGCGAGAAGCGCAGGACGACGTCAGTGTCGTGGTGGTCGGTCATTTCGCGCTTTCCGCGCCGCGCTTGGCGGTTTCTTTCGCGTTCTTCTCGAGCGCGTCGCCGATGCGCTTGACGTTGTCGAGCCAATCGGGCGCGAGGGGATCGAGGGGCACGACCTTCGCGCCGACGGAGTCCGCGATCTTCTCCGCCGCGTTGACGGGAAACTGCGCCTGCACGAAGATGGCCGCGGGTTTATCCTGCTTTGCCTCGTCGATGAGGCGCGCGAGCGCCTGCGCCGTCGGCTCCTTTCCCCCGGTCTCGACCGCTTCTTGCTTGATGCCGAATTCGTCGAGGAAATAGCCAAACGACGGATGGAACACGAATACCTTCGATCCCGCAAGGGGCGCGAGCCTTGTCTTGAGCTCGTCGAATTCTCGATCGATATCGGCGACGAGAGCCGCGCAATTCGCGCGATAGAGATCGGCGCCGTCGGGGTCGATCGCGGTCAGGGTATCGCGGATCCAACCCGCCATGATCTTCGCCGGTTCGCGGCCAAGCCAAGTGTGGCGGTCGATGTTGAGATCTGCCGGCATCGCGCCGTTCGGCTCCGCGGCACCGGCGGCCGGCTCGTCATCATCTCGCTCCGCGCCTTCGCCATCATGGGAATGTTTTTCAAGCGCGCGGAAGGCGACGCCCGCGGTGCCGTCGACGATCCTGAGCGCGGGATATTGGCCTCGGATCTTCGGCTCGAGCGCAAGCTCGAAATCGGTACCCGACTTGATCCACGCGCGCGCGCCTGAGAGCGACGCCATTTGGCGCGGGGTCGGTTCGTATGAATGCGGGTTCTGCCCGGGGCCGACGAGCACGAGCGCGGTTACGCGATTTCCGCCGATGCGCTCGAGAAAGTACTGTTGGGGTAGGATGCTGACCGCGACGACGATGCCGTGCGCGCCCTTTTCCTTGGCCGCGCAGCCCGCGAGCGGCGCGGCCAAGGCGAGGATAGCGGCCGCCGCGAAGGCGACCCCGATGCCGCCGCGAAGGCGCGCGAGCGATCCTGACGAACGATATTGTTTCCGTGGCATAGTCTTTTAGGCTCCTCGATAAGCGTTGGAGGATACTATACTCGCCTCAAATAAAAAATGCAAGTCATTTGCAAAAGTGTTTTGGCAAACAGAACCCCGAATGACGCTCAAGGCGAGGATGTCGCCGATTGCGCTCGGGGACCATCCAAAGCCGCTAGATCGTGAAGTGGCTGATCGTGCTCCGGAGGATCGATGCCTCCTCGCTGAGGTTCTTCGCCGCGGC
>DAOPYF010000047.1:10823-16815 GCA_035352735.1 Treponemataceae bacterium
CGCGGCCGCGTTTTTCTGCACGATCGCGTCGAGTTGCATCATCGCCTGCCCGATCTGGTCGGCGCCCGCCCGCTGCTCCCCGCTCGCCGCGTTTATCTCGGCGACGAGGTCGGCGGTCTTGGCGATGTCCGGGGAAAGGTTTTCAAGCACCTTTCCCGCGAGGGCTGCGACCGATGTCGTCTTCGCCGATATCGTCCGTATCTCCGAGGCCGAGCTTCCGCTTCGCTCCGCGAGTTTCCGGATTTCCCCGGCGACTACGGCGAAGCCCTTGCCCGCTTCCCCGGCGCGCGCGGCTTCTATCGCGGCGTTGAGCGCGAGGAGATTCGTCTGCCGGGCGATTTCCTCGATGACGCCGATCTTCTCGGTGATCTGCCTCACCGCGTCGATCGCCTCTAGGACCGCGTGGGATCCGTCGTTCGCGTCGGTCGAGGCCTTGCGCGCGATTCGCTCGGTTTCCGACGCGTTGTCGGCGTTCTGCCTGATCGTCGAGGTCATCTCCTCGACGGAGGCCGAGATCTCTTCGGTCGAGGCTGCCTGCTCGGACGCGCCCGAGGCGACGTCGCCCGCCGTGTTGGAAAGTTCGTTCGCCCCCAGGCCGATCTTCTCGCTCGCGCCCTTGATGCCGCCGATCATCTCGCCGAGGTCCCCTCGCATGGTGTCGAGCGCTCGGAGGAGGGTTCCCGTTTCGTCTTTCGCTGCCGTCATGCGCTCGTCAAAGGCCTTCGAAAGGTCGCCCGAGGCCACGATCTCGCTTTGCTCGGAGGCGTAGATAAGCGGTTTGGCGAGGCGCGCGCCGACTTGAAACGCGATAATCGCCGCGATAATCGTGTCGACGAGCGAGAAGATGAGGGTGAAAAGGAGTATCCCCTGCATCGAGGCGAACGCGGCCTGGCGTTTTTCAGTCACGATCACATCGATGTCGTCGATATACGCCCCGCTCCCGAGCACCCAGCCCCAGGGCTTCGAGAGGAGGGAGTAGCTCCGCTTGGGGAGCGGAACTGTCGTGCCCGCTTTCGGGAACCAATAGTCGGTGTAGCCGCCGCCTTCCTTCATCCCGTTCGCGATGATGTTTTTCATGTACGGGTAGTTCTTCGCGTCGAGGGCGTTCAGCCGGTTTTTCCCCTCGGTATCCTTGCCGAGCATGACCACGTTATCGCCGCCTTCGGTATCGGCCCAAAAATAGCCTTCCTTATCTTAGCGAAGGTCGCGGAGGAGGGTCTTCGCGAGATCAGTCGCCTGAGCCTCGGAGAGTTTCCCGTCCTTTCTCAGCGCGTCGATTTTCAGGAGGAGGGAGTTCGCCGTCTCGACTTCCCAGTGGATCGAGCGGTCGAATCCCTCGCGAAGCGTGGTATCGAGTTGGCGAATCTGCCCGTTCACCATCGATCTGAAGGACACGAAAAATGCCGCGACGAGGAGGATCGCGATCAAGAACGCGACGCCGCTCGTGAGTAAGCCGATCTTCGTCTTTATGCTTTTCATCGAGGTACCTCCGCCTTTGCAGGAATCCGTCTCCGCTTAAGTGTAAGGGATGGGGGACCTCAATGCAAAAAAGGCGGCCTTAGGGAGCGCGCTTACTGACCTTGCGCGCGTACCAGACGAGGGCGGCGACAACCGGGGTCGCCGCGATCGCGATCCAGTTTCCCGAGGCGAGATAGGCGAGCCAGGCGCGCAGGAGGTTCCCCCCGTCGAGGAAACTCGTGAAAACGCCCGAGTATCCCTCGACGTGGTAGTTCGCGGCCGTGGCCATCCGGGTGAAAAGCGGCGCGAGCGCGCTCGCGCAGTAGAGGTTCCCGATCACGACCGGTATCCCGATGATGAACGAGCGGATCACGTTGCCGCCGGTGGCGAGCGCGATGAGGGCGATCGGGACGGTGAGGTTCGTCAGGTCCCCGAGCGGGATGAACTTGACGCCGGGGAGGATGAAGGCGAAAAGGAGCGCGAAGGGGATGAGCAGCACCGTCGTCACCATGACGGCGGGGATCCCGAAGAGCACCGCGACGTCGAGCCCGATGAAGGTCGTCCCCATGTCGGGGAACCGCTTCGCGATGAAGACCTTCATCCCTTCCGATACGGGGATGAGCGCCGAGCCGAGTATGCCGCACATGATGGGGAGGATGTAGATCACCCCCGCGAAGCCCACCGCGAGCTCGGCCGCCGCCTTGAAGGAGTAGCCGCCCGCGACGGCGAGTCCCGCGCCGACGATGAACCCGATGGCCATCGGCTCGCCGAGGAGCCCGAGTTTTTCCTTCATCCGCTCGGGGTTCGCGTTGAGCTTGTTGACCCACGGGATGCGGTCGAGCAGCGCGTTGCCCGCGACCCCGATCGGGTAATAGGCGAGGCCCGAAAGGTGCGGGATGCAGATGCCCGAAAGCCCCGAGTGCCTGTTCGCGAGCGGCGCGCTCCAATCGGAAAGCTTGAGGACGAGGATGAAGGCGCCGATCCCGAAGGCGATCGCGATTATGTTGCTTCCGGTTATCGCGAACACCGTCGCGGAGACGAAGATCACGTGCCAGTAATTCCATATGTCGATGTCGACCGTCCGCGTCTTGCGGAAGGCGAGCAGCGCCGCGTTGACGCCGAGGAAGAGAACGAGGAGGAGCGGCGCGAGGTGGAACTGCCACGCGAGCACCGAGAGGGGAATCCATCCGGTGTCGAGCACGGTGAAGCTGAGCCCGCTCCTCGTGACGAGCGCCTTGATCGCCGGGTTGATGAGGCCGACGTAATACCCGAAGGTCATGAAGATGCCGATGAACCCGATGCCGAGGGTAAGCGCGGCCTTCGCGGCGGTTTTCACTCTTATCCCGAAGACGAGGGCGAGCACGAAGATGATGACGGGGAGGAGGACGTACACCTTGAACGAGAGGAGATACATGATTGCCGCGTTAAATCTTTCCATATAAACGTTCCTTCCTTTCGCGAAGCGAGCGCGTCGTACGGTGCTAACTGTAGTCTATATTAGTTTCTCTTGTCAAATAATACAAAGCAGGTGATAATCAAAAAGAGAAGGAGCTTTGAACGGCATGGAAAATTTTACGTTTCATAACCCAACGAAGATTATATTCGGAAAGGATACCGAGGGCCAGACCGGCGCCGAGGTCGCGCGCTTTGCCCGGAAGGTTCTCCTTCATTTCGGCGGCGGGAGCGTCGTCAAGTCGGGGCTTCTCGACCGCGTGCGCGCGTCGCTCAAGGCCGCGGGGGTAGAGGCGATCGAGCTCGGCGGCGCCCTGCCCAACCCGCGCGTGGCGCTCGTCCGCGAGGGGATCGCCCTGTGCCGAAAGGAGGGGATCGGCTTCATCCTCGCCGTCGGCGGCGGGAGCGTCATCGATTCCGCGAAGGCGATCGCGGTCGGCGTCCCCTATTCGGGGGACGTGTGGGATTTCTACGAGTATACGGCAAGGCCCGAGCGGGCGCTCGACGTCGGCGTCGTGCTCACCATCCCCGCAGCGGGAAGCGAGTCGAGCAACAGCTCGGTAATCTCGAACCTTGAGCTCAAGCTCAAGCGCGGGCTCACGAACGATCTTCTCCGTCCCCGCTTCGCGATCATGAACCCGGAGCTGACCTACACGCTCCCCGCCTACCAAACCGCGTGCGGCTCGGCCGATATCATGGCCCACGTCATGGAACGATACTTCACGAACACGGAGCATGTCGCGTTCACCGACCGGCTTTGCGAGGCGACGCTCCGCACGATGATCGCCGCCGTCCCGCTCGCGCTCGCCCGTCCCGCGGACTACGGCGCGCGCGCCGAGATCATGTGGGCGGGCACGGTCGCCCATAACGACCTTTTAAGCACGGGCCGCGTCGGCGACTGGGGCTCGCACGGGATTGAGCACGAGATCAGCGCGCTCTACGACGTCGCGCACGGCGCGGGCCTCGCCGTCGTCTTCCCCGCGTGGATGCGCTTCGTGCTTTCACACGACGTGGCGCGGTTCGCGCAGTTCGCCGCGAGGGTCTGGGATGTAGAGCCTGATTTCCAAAATCTCAAGACCACCGCGCTCGAGGGCATCGCGCGCCTCGAGTCGTTCTTCCGCTCGATCGGGCTTCCCGTCAGGCTTTCGGAGCTCGGCGTCGGCGACGAGCGCATCGGCGAGATGGCGGAAAAGAGCGTGGTGAAGGGAAACGGTTTTCTCGGCAACTTCGTTCGGCTCGACGCCGCGGCCGTCCGCGAGATTCTCATGGCGGCGCGGTAAGCCGTTCGTGCGCGCGCGGAGAAATTACCCTCGCGCGAGCGCCATGATCCCACGCGGAGAAGCTTTCTTCCCGCGCGCTATGGCGCGACCGAGAGCATCCCGTCGAGGTTGACGTCGCCGGCGAGAACGGCAATCCCGCCCGCGCCGCGCAAGGCGACGGAGACCGTCGCGCAGAGGCTATCCGTCGCCGAGGAGACGTAGATGTCGGAGATGACGCACGTGCCCGCGGCCGCGATCGCCTTTCGGAAATAGGGCTTATCGCTCCAGTCGCTTCCCTTCGCCTGCTGCGACGCAGCGGAAAAGTCATACGCGGGGTTGCCGACGTTCTCGCTCGTCTGGATTCCCTTTCCGTCCATCACGTAGAAAAGCTCGAACCAGGGATATTCCCTAAAGGCGCGCGCGAGCGTCTCCTCGCTGCGGCCCGACGCGGCGAGCCGTTCCGCGAGCGAGAGGATCGCGCGCTCGGCGCGCTCGTGCCAGGGGAAGCGCTTCCCGTCGAGGCTCATGAGCGCCTTATCGACCGCGGCGTGGACGCTCCGCGCGTTATCGCGCGAGACGCTCGCCCGCCCCCTGATCTCCGTGCCGCTCGCGCCGATATCCGAGGCGAGCGCGTCGATCCTTCGGTTTATCTCCATCTGCTCGGCGGCGAGCCGGGCTATCTCGCGCGTCTTGCGCGAGAGCTCGGCGTTGAGCTCGTCGAGGCCGGCGAGCCGGGTGCCGATGTCCTCCGCGTGCGCGCGGCTTTCCGCGAGGCTTGTCCCCGCGGTTTGCATGTTTCCCGATACCGAGGCGATCCCGCCGATCACCCCCGTCACGATCTTCCCGACCGCGGCGGCGGAGCCGTCAACCCTGCCGTAGAGGCTCCGCATCTCCTTCGCGATGACGGCGAAGCCCTTGCCCGAGTGCCCTGAGCGCGCGGCCTCGACCGCGGCGTTTATCGAAAGGACGTTGAGCTGATCGCCGACGTCCGCGATCAGCTCGCTGAGCCTCTGGATCTCGTCCGACTCGCTCTTTAACCGGGTGATGAACTCGAGCGTGCTCCCGAGCGCCGCCTGAAGGCCCTCGAGCTCGGAGAGAAATCCCCGCTGCGCGCGAACGCCGTCCCCGGCGATGCTGCTCGCCCGTTCGGTCATCCCCGCGAGCTCTGCCGCGAAGGAACCGATCGCCTCTGAGCCCGCTCGGCTCTTGCCGGTCTCGGCCGCGATGAGCGCGAGCTTGCCGTCCTGTTCCTGCGTTTCGTCGGCGAGGCGCGCGATGTCACGGTCGAGGGTGAATGCCGCTTTCGAGATGGAGATGATCTGCCCTAATAGGGCAGTGAGCGTCTCGTCTTGGACGCCATTGCCCGTTTGTTGGAGAGTATCGTCTATCATGTTTTTCGCTTTATGGCTTGATTAGGCGCCTTGGGCCTTTTTGATGAACTCGGCCCACGCATGGTCCGATTTCGCGATATGATTGAGGAGCCAAGTACCGAGGAATCGGTAGAACATGAATCCCGCGTCTTGATCGGGCGCCGAAAGCGTCTTGATCTGGCGCGCGACCTCGGCGATGAACGCCTCGTGTTCCGCTCGGTGCTTTTCGTAACCGGGGTAGGAGAACCTCTTCATGAAGGCCTCCTCCTCGGAGAAATGATATCCCGTGTAGTCGGTCAGGCGCTTGAGGTCCTTCGCCATGCGGACCGCGTACTCCGTCCGGTCCGACTGGACGCTCCGGTACACGTCGTCGATGATGAGGATGAGCTTCTTGTGCTGAAGGTCGACCTCCTCAAAGCCGGTGGCGAGGGAGTCGTCCCATTTCAGGATATT
>DAOPYF010000048.1:0-16815 GCA_035352735.1 Treponemataceae bacterium
CTCATCATCTTCGCGTACTGGCTCGCCGCGGGGCTCCATATCATCGTGATGGGATGGATCTCGATCGGCGGGACCGAGCAGGCGCGGCCGGCCCTCGACCAGTACCTCCGCGGGCTTTACTGGGCCATCACGACCATATCGACGATCGGGTACGGCGACTACTTTCCCAACCACGACAGCAACCGGCAGATCATCTACACGATCGTCGTCGAGCTCTTCGGCGTCGGCATGTTCTCCTACGTCATCGCGAACGTGTCGAGCCTCGTGACCAACCTCGACATAGCCCGAAGCGCGCACCTCGAGCGGCTCGACCAGGTGAATGCGTACATGCGAAGCCAACACGTGCCGCCTGAGCTCCAGGAACGCGTGCGCGACTACTATTCGTACCTTTGGTCCAAGCAGAAAGGCGTCGACGCATCGGGCGCGCTCGAGGGAATCCCGACGAGCCTCGCCCAGGAGATCCTCCTCTTCCTCAACCGCGACACCCTCGCGCGCGTCGAGATATTCAAGAACGCCGACGAGATATTCCTCCGGGAATCCGTGCGCCTGATGAAGCCGGTCGTCTTCCTCCCGGGCGAGTACATCATCCGGCAGGGAGAGTTCGCCGACTGCATGTACTTCCTCGCCTCGGGCACCGTCCGCGTCCTGATCGGAGAGGCGGAGGTCGCGCGCCTCGGCGCGGGTTCTCCCTTCGGCGAAACCGCGCTCATCACGAACCAGTTCCGAAACGCGAGCATCGTCTCGGATTCCTACGGAACCGGATACCGGCTCGAGAAGGACGACTTCAACGCCCTCCGCGCGAAATATCCCGAGTTTGACCGCAAGGTCGAGGAAATCGTGAAAAGCCGGCAAGGTTAGCGGTAAAACACCCGATTCACAATCTATGCCCATGAAGCGTATACTACACGCGAAGGATTACTTATGAAGATATCGCTCTCACTTAAAATACAGCTCCTCGTCTCCGCCGCGATCTCCGTGGTATGCTTATCCGTATGCCTCGCCTCCTACCACCTTTTCAGCGGGAGCCTCTCCCGATACGCGCACGAGGAGGTCACGAACGCATCGAAGGCGGTCGCGGGATACATCGAGGATCGCGCGGCGTTCTCGACCGCGGTCACCGACGAGATCGCGTCGCGGCCGGATCTCGCCGACGCCATCGCCTCAGGCAACGACGCGCGGACCGCCACGATCGCGAAGGACGCCATGAAGTCCTTCGGCGTGGACTTCGTCACGATAGCGGACGGCTCGGGCACGGTTATCGCCCGCGGGCATTCCGACAAGCGCGGCGACAATCTCAGCGCGCAAATGAACGTCGCGCGCGCGCTTGAAGGCAAGCACACCCATGGTATCGAAGAAGGCGCCGTCGTCAAATTCTCCATCAGGGCGGGCGCTCCGGCCATTCGGGACGGAAAGGTTATCGGGACGGTGAGCGCGGGATACGACCTTGCCACGAACGGCTTCGTCGATGGGATAAAGGAACGGTTCGGGGTCGAATGCACGATATTCCAGGGAGACACCCGCGTATCGACGACGATCGAGTCCGGCGGTAAGCGCGCCATCGGGACGAAGCTCGACAACGCCAAGATCCTCGACGCCGTCCTCGGAAAGTCGGAAACCTATCTCGGCAAGAACGTCATCCTCGGCAAGCAATACGACACCGCCTACTGGCCGATCCGCGACATCGACGGAAAAACCGTCGGCATATTCTTTATCGGGAAGGATCTCGGCGTGATGACCAAGGCGATCGAGCATGTCCTCATCGCCTCCGTTCTCCTCGCGCTCGCGATCGGCGTCGCGACCCTCATCGCGTCAGGGCTTTTCGTGCGCGGCATCATCCTGCCGATCAGGCGGGCCACCGCGATGCTTAAGGATATTTCGGACGGATCGGGCGATCTCACGAAAAAGCTCGAGGTCACGTCGAAAGACGAGATCGGCAACATGGCGACCTACTTCAACTCCACGATCGGCGCCGTGCGCGACATCGTCGCGGAAATCGACCGCCAGGCGCAGGCATTAAGCGATCTTGGCAGCGAGCTCACCTCGAACATGACCGAGACCGCCGCCGCGACCAACGAGATCAGCGCGAACATCCAGAGCGTCAAGAACCAGACGGTCAACCAATCGGCGAGCGTCACCCAGACGTCGGCGTCCATGACCCAGATCAGGCAGAACATCGAGCGGCTCGACGGGTTCATCGCGAACCAGGCCGAGGGCGTCGCGCAGTCGTCCTCGGCGATCGAGGAAATGCTCGCGAACATCGCGTCCGTGTCGCGGACCCTCGCCGCGAACGGAAAGAACATCGAGGAACTCACCGCCGCGTCGGGACAGGGACGGCAGGACCTGTCGGACGTCACGGACATCATCCGCCAGATCGCGCACGATTCCGAAGGGCTCATCGAGATCAGCGGCATAATCGAAAGCATCGCGAGCCAGACAAATCTCCTTTCGATGAACGCGGCGATCGAGGCCGCGCACGCCGGCGCGGCGGGAAAAGGATTCGCGGTCGTCGCCGACGAGATTCGCAAGCTCGCGGAATCCTCCTCCAGTCAGGCGCAGATGATCTCGAGCGCGCTTGAGTCCATCAAGGACTCGGTCGACCGCGTCGCGAAGGGATCGGAGGTCGTTCAGAAGCAGTTCGCCGACATCGAAGATAAGATCACGACGCTCGCCGAGCAAGAAGACGCCATCCGCAGGGCGATGGAAGAGCAGGGCGCGGGCAGCAACGAGATCCTGGAAGCGATCGGCAGGGTGAATGAGACCACCACGAAGGTAAAGGCAAGTTCCGCCGAGATGCTCGTCAACAGCAACGAGGTCATTCGGGAAAGCGGGAACCTCGGCCACATCACCGAGGAAGTCTCGGGAAGCATGACCGAGATGGCGACCGGAATCGGGCAGATAACGGCCGCGATCAACGACATCAACAACTTGAGCCAAAAAAACCGCGAGAGCATCGAGGCGCTCGCGGCGGTAGTGCGGAAGTTTAAGATCTAGCGCGGGGGAAACCCTCCCATGCGAGGGAACTCACCCCCTGCGGGGTGAGCCGCCCGTTCGGCGGCTAAAACCCGCCGCGCGTTTCGTCACAGGTACTTTATCGGGAGCTCATTCCCCGTCCGCTCCTTGATCGCGTCCCGAATGATATTGCTCGTCCGCTCCGCCGCGTCGCGCGCCATCGAGCCGCCGTGCTCGCCATGGACGAAGAAGCGCGTTTTCTCGTCGACGACGATCGCGATGAAGCCGTTCTTGATCTCCGTAAACGACGCGATCGAGTCGTAGGGAACCGTTACCCGCCTTGTCCCGCGCGAAAGCTCAAGGCAATCATCCTTGAACGCGACGAGGGGAAAGGCCGCGAGGTTGCGCCACATGTAATCGATCGACGCGCCGAGCATCATGACCTCGACGATCAGGAAAAAGAACTGATTCCTGACGATGAGATCGTGAATCATCATCGCGACCAATATGACCATGAGCGCGACGAGCACGCGATTGGTAATTTTCTTCTTTTTTGTAAGCGTATTCAGCGTTTCCATGAGGCCTCCCAACGGCTTGCCCGTTAACCGCCGGTACTCTACCACGGCGGAGGCGAGCTCGTCAGCCCGGATCGGCGAGATGAGCGTTTCTTGACATAACGGCACACCGCTCGATATAGTTAGTTACCTAACAATAAGGCGGCTAACCATAATGGCAGACTACACGGAAGGAGACTTTCACCGGCTCCTCGCGAGGACCTTCAGAATGCACGCGAAGCGCTCCCACGGGGACCTCGCCGAGATCGGCATCTCCCACGGCCAGCCCCGCGTCCTCCACTATCTTTCCGAGCATGACGGGTGCATCCAAAAGGAAATCGCCGATACCTTCGACCTCGAGCCGGCGACCGTGACCGACATCCTCTCGATCATGGAAAAGGGCGGTCTTATCGAGCGGAAAAACGATCCCGCGGACCGGCGTGCGCTCCGGGTGTACCTCACCCCAAAAGGAGCCGTAACGCACGGCAAGGTCGAGGCGATCTTCGCCCGGGTTGAGCGCGAGGCCTTCGCGGGCTTCACCGGCGCGGACAAGCGCCAGGCGTTCGCCGTCCTTGCGCGGCTGTACGAAAACCTCAAGCGCGCAGAGGAAGGGTCAAATAAATGCTAAAGCTGATAAAGGATAACCTTAAAGGGTCGGCGCTCGCGTGGGCAACCGTCGCACCGCTCATGATGTTCCTCGAGGTCGCCATGGACCTCCAGCAACCGGCGCTCATGGCGCGGATCATCGACGTCGGCGTCGCCAAGGGAGACCTTCCCTTCGTCCTCCATACCGGCGCGCTCATGATCGCGATGGCGATCGCCGGGTTCGCCGGCGGCGCGCTTTGCTCGATCTTCTCCGCGCGCGCGGCCGTCACGATGAGCGGCGAGATGCGCCATTCGCTCTTCCGCAAGATACAAAGCCTCACCTTCGCCGAGATCGACGCCTTCAAGACGTCGTCCCTCGTCACCCGGGTCACGAACGACGTCATGCAGATGCAGCATATGCTCCTCATGATGCTCCGCATCATGGTCCGCTCGCCCCTCATCTTCATCGGCTGCGTCATCATGTCGTTCATGCTCAGCCCGAGCCTCGCCTTAGTGTTCGCCGTCATCATCCCGCTCGTCGTCGCGAGCGTCGCGATCGTGTTCTCCAAGGCGACGCCGCTCTTCTCGGTGGCGCAGGCGAGCCTCGACCGCATGAACACGATCATGCGCGAGAACCTCCTCGGCGCGCGCGTCGTGAAGGCGTTCACGATGGAAAGCCACGAGGAGGCGCGCTTCGCCGGCGCGAACGAGGAACTCACCGAGCGAAGCATCAAGGCTCAGCGGCTCGTCTTCGTCCTTCTCCCCGTCGTCACGCTCATCATGAACCTAGGCGTCGTGTTCGTGCTCTGGACCGGCGGGCGCGAGGTCATGCGCGGCGGCATCGAGATCGGGAAGATCATGGCGTTCATCAACTACCTCGTGCAGATCTCGGGCTCGCTCATGATGGCCATCATGCTCGTCGTCAATATCTCCCGCGCGCAGGCGTCCGCGGTTCGCATCAACGAAGTCTTGGCGGCGACGCCCTCGATTACCGAGCCTCAGGGCTCCCGGCACATGGCCGACCTTTCGGTCGAGTTCAGCCGCGTGAGCTTCGCCTATCCGGGAAGCCGCGCGAACGCGCTTACCGACGTATCCTTCTCGGTGTGCCAGGGCCAGACCGTCGGCATCATCGGCGCGACGGGCTCGGGAAAAACGACGCTCGCGGCTCTCATCCCGAGGCTCTACGACGTCACGGAAGGCCAACTCCTCGTCGGCGGCGTAGACGTGCGCTCGTTGAGCCTCGCCGAGCTCCGCGAGCGAATCGGCATGGTCATGCAGGAAACCTCGCTCTTCGCGGGTACCGTCGAGGCGAACCTCCGCTTTGGCTCGCCGAACGCCTCGATCAAGGATCTTGACGGCGCGTGCGCAGACGCGCAGGCGATCGACTTCTTGAAGGGGCCGGACGCCGATTACGGGATTCCCGTCGAGCAGAGGGGCAGGAATTTCTCCGGAGGGCAAAAGCAGCGATTCTCCATCGCGCGAACCCTCCTCCATGAACCGGGCATCCTTATCCTCGACGACTCGACGAGCGCGATCGATCTCAAAACCGAGTCGTTCCTCCGCGCCGCGATAGCGGGCCGCATGCGCGGCAAGACGGTCTTCGTGATCGCCCAGCGCATCTCCGCCGTCATGAACGCCGACGTGATCGTCGTGCTCGACGCAGGTCGCGTCGCGGCGCTCGGGGCCCATCGGGAACTTATCGAAACCAGCGACATCTACCGAAGCATCGTCGCGTCGCAGCTCGGAGAGGAGGCGTTACGCCATGGCAACTGAGATGAAACCGAACTTTTCTGGCAGGCCCGGCGGAGGGCCTCCCCACGCGCACCTATTCGGCGAGAAGGAGAAGGCCCGCGACGCCAAGGGGACGCTCAGGCGCATCCTCAAGTACCTCGGGAAGAAGAAAGCCGCGCTCGCGCTCGTGTTTGCCTGCGCCTTCGCCTCGACCCTCATAACGGTCGTCGGCACGAGGCTCAACGGATACGCGGTCGACCATTTTATCGCGACGCGGAACCCACTGGGTCTCGCCGCCGTTTGCGCGATCATGGTCGGGCTCTACCTCGTCGGCGTCGTTTCGACGTACGCGCAGAACACCCTCATGCTGAAGGCCGCGCAGAAGACCTCGGCGGACATCAGGCGAGACCTCTTCTCGGGCATTCAGCGCCTGCCGCTTAAATACTTCGACACGCACGCCTCGGGCGACCTCATGAGCCGCCTGACCAACGACGTCGACAACGTGAACGTGATGCTCGCCCAGGGGATCGTCCAGCTCTTCTCGGGCATCGTGATGATCGCGGGTATGCTCATCGCGATGGTCATGCTCAGCCCGCTACTGACGCTCGTCGCCCTCGCGATGGCCCCGCTCATGTTCGTGAGCACCAAGATCATCGTCAACGCGACGCAGGGGTACTTCAAGGACCAGCAGCGGGAACTCGGGAGCCTCAACGGCTTCATCGAGGAGATGATCTCGGGACAGAAAACCGTCACGCTTTTTTCCCGCGAGAAAAGCGTCGTCGACGACTTCGACCGCATCAACCGGCGCTACGTGCGCGTGTCGATCAAGGCGCAGGGCTATTCGGGCGTGATGGGTCCGGTCAACAACGTCATCAACAACCTCACCTACCTCGTCATCGCCGTCACCGGCGGCGTACTCGCGATCAAGGGAATGGGGATCACCGTCGGCGTCATCTTCACCTTCCTGCTGTACATGCGCAACTTCACGCGGCCGATCAACGACATCCTCAACCTCTTCAGCACGATCCAGTCGGCGCTCGCCGGCGGCGAACGCGTCTTCGAGGTGATGGACGCGGAGAAGGAGCGGGACCGGGACGGCGCGACCGACATCGCGGACATCGCCGGGTACGTCAACCTCGAGAAGGTCCGATTCTCCTACGTCCCGGGGCATGAGGTTCTGAAGGGCATGGACATCGTCGCCCGTCAGGGCGAGACGGTCGCCATCGTCGGCCCGACGGGCGCGGGCAAGACGACGATCATCAACCTCCTGACGAAGTTCTACGATTTTGACGGCGGTAGGATTTTAATCGACGGAAAGGACATCAGGGAGATTACCGCGCGAAGCCTCAGGAGGACGATATCGATCGTGCTCCAGGATCCGTTCCTCTTCTCGGAGTCGGTGCGCGAAAACATCCGGCACGGCCGAAGCGACGCGAGCGACGCCGAGGTCGAGGACGCGGCGCGACAGGCTCGGGCCCACGACTTCATCATGCAGCTTCCGCAAGGCTACGACACGCCGCTTTCCGATAACGGCGGGAACCTTTCGCAGGGCCAACGGCAGCTTATAAGCATCGCGCGCGCGATCATCTCGGACGCGGCAGTCTTAATCCTCGACGAGGCGACCTCTTCGATCGACACGCGAACCGAGCTCCTTATCCAAGAGGCGCTCCTCGCGCTCATGAGGGGAAAGACCTGCTTCGTAATCGCGCACCGCCTCTCCACGATCAAGAACGCGAACGCGATCGTCGTGATCAGCGACGGGCGCGCGGTCGAGTCGGGAACGCACGCGGAGCTCATCGCGAAAGGCGGCGCCTACGCCGCGCTCTACAACAGCCAATTCTCGACCGGCATGGCGCTTTAAGGCGAGCGCAGCTACCGCGTCTCGCAGAAATCCGCGCAGAGGTAGCGGCGCCGGGAATCCTTGCGAAGCGCGAACGGAATCGTGACGGTAAAGCAGAGGATCCCGCTCGAGAACGATATATACGGATCGGACACGTAGCGCCGATTCGCGCTCGAGGCAAAGTAGAAATAATCCTTTACCGAGTGGTCGCAGCCACGCTCGGCGGGGCCGAAGACGGCCGGAAACCGGGAGACCTGCGGGTAATCGGCCTGAAGCGCGGTATCAGAGACTTGAATACCCCGCTCGTCGAGGACGAAAAGGCACTCGCATCGGTCGATGCGCCCCCGATATCCGGAGAGGGCCGCGTCGAAGTCGCCGTCGTTACGCGAGCGCAAATCCCTGACGACGGGCTCCATCTCGGCAAAGCACCGCTCAATCACCTGAGTCCTCCGCGCGAGGGCCCGTATCGCCGCGTCGCGCGCCGAGGACGCGACATCGACGAGCCGCCGCTCGAGGGCGGCGATGGCATCTCGAGTCGTCTCCCCAGGCCGGGCGAAAAAATACCCTTGATAAAGATCCGTCCCAAGGCGAAACGCCTCGAGCGCGTCGGCCTCGGTCTCGATACCCTCGAGAAGGAAAAGCGCGCCGATGTTCCGCGAAAGCCCCGCGAGAGACGACACGATGCGCTGTTTCATATAATCGCGCGAGAGGTCCCGCGAAAGGGCCCTATCGCCCTTGATGATATTGGGCTTTATCAGCGCGATCCTATTGAGGTTCGAGTGGCCCTCGCCCATATCGTCGATGGCTATCGTAAAGCCAAGGTTGCGATGCGTCCTCACGAAGTCCACGAGAAGGCCCTCGTCTCGCACGTTCGTCTCGACTATCTCGAGGACGACCCGCTCGGGAGAGATGCCCGCGCGCGCGCATTGCGCCATGAGATACCCCGACCCCACCGATCCCATATCGACGATCGAGGACTCGATGTTGAGGAAAGGGAGCGCCTTCGCCCCGGAAAACGACCTCGAAAATCCCTCGAGCGCGACGCGTCGACATTCGCGGTCAAGGTCGAGAACCGCGCCTTCCTCCCTCGCGCGCGCGAAAAGTTCGAGCGGGGACACGGGTTCGTTCCCGTCTTTGCACCGGGCGAGCGCCTCGAAGCCGAGTATCGATCGAGACTTAAGCGCGACGATCGGCTGGAAGCTTGGAATGATCCCCCCCGCGCGTATTATGTCAGCAATGCAGGACATTGATTTACGAAACCTCCCACTGCGCGGCGATCGCCCGCGCGCACGTTCGCCCGCGCATCGTCGCGCGAGCCGCGGAAAAAAGCAAAAAAAAAGCGGCGCGAAAACAACCGTTTTCGAACCGCTTCATCACGTTTCCGATATCGACGCGTCGGCGCGTTCCGCCGACTGATTTGGGATATCACGGCTCGTCTCCGAGTGTCAAGGGCGAGCGACCGATTTCAAAAAGATCCCGTTCGCGGTAAAATGGCCGCGTATCGGATCGATAAGGAGCTCTTTCATGACTTGCTTTGAAATGGTACGGGCGGGAGATCTTGAGGCCCTCAAGGAATACGTCGCGGACGGCGGCGATATCGGCGGTAAGGACGAATCGGGAAATACCCTCATCACCGCGGCGGCGCTTACGGGGAATAAGGCGATCGTAACCTTCTTACGGGAACACGGCGCGAAGCCCGATTTCTTCACGGAGCTCGCGCTCGGGAGCGTCCCGAGGATCACCGCGTGCCTCGCCTCGGGCGGGTGCACCGCGAACTCGGTGGACTCGCGCGGGTTTCATCCGCTCATGCTCGTCGCCCGGCGGGGACACGCGGACGCGGCTCGGCTCCTCATCGAGCGGGGCGCGGCCGTCAACGCGCGGCACGCGATGAGCGGAAACACCGCGCTGATGGAAGCGGCCCTGGGAGGGAGCGACGAGATCGTTCGCCTGCTCATCGATAAGGGCGCAGACCGCTCGATCAAAAACCATTCGGGAAAAGACGCCGCGACACTCGCGGCCGACGCGGGCCACGCGAGCGCGGCGGCGCTCATACGGGACTATCGCAGGAGATAATACCCCGATCAGAACAGGAGACCGTACACGAAACTGTCCTGAATTTTCGCGACCGTCTGCGAGTCGCTTTGCCCGACCAGGCTCTCGACCATGGTCCCGTACGAGACGGTATCGTCGAAGGCCGCGCCCGCCGCGCCCTTGAGGGACGGCACCATGCCCACGATGCTCGAGAGGTTTTTGCTCCAGACAACCGACCCGTCGGCGCCCTTCGCGACGATGACGTCGCAATTGCCCGCCAAGTCAAAGGAGACTTCGAAGGTGCCGTTGAGCTCGCCGCCCGCGCCACCCTCGGCCGTCGGGTTATTTACCGCGACCTGAACGCCCGAGACGCTCGCGGTCGACGTGAAGGTCTCGATTAATTTGCCATCGCCGTCATATTCCGAGATCACGACACCCGCCTTCAGGAGATCGCTCAGGAACGCGAACGGGTCCATGCCGCGAAGGGCAGGCACCGTCACCGCGGCGGTAACGGGCGTAGAATACGCGTACGCGAAGCGGCGAACGAGGGTTCCGTGCGAATACGCGGAGATCCCGGTAACCTCATGATTGGATCCATAGGCGATATCGTAATCGAGCGGGAGGAGCATCGAGCTTCCCGACGTGGAAACGTGGACGGGGAAAAGGGAACTTCCCGCCTCATAGGCGACGTCGACCTTCAGCGCGAGCGTCGTCCCGTAACGGAGCGATTCGCTCGTCACGCGGTTCTGCGCGTCGTGGGTGACGTCGACCGTCACGGCCTTCTTAAGGCGCGAATCGGCCCGCGTTCCGGAAAGGGGATACCACGCCGGGTCGAGGGCGACGGTCGTGTTTCCATAGCCGTCGTCGAGGGACACGCGATAACCCGAGACGGCAAGGCCGGCCGAGGGGAAGTCCGCGGGGATCGCGGGGGACGGGATCGTTCCCGGAGAAGGAAGGGTAAGGTCGATAATGGATTCGGTCGAGAGGGATTCAAGCGTCGCCGCTCCTGCCTTGGGATTCTCCGCGGCGACGCCGCCCGAAAGGGAACCGGACGCCGTGCCGTACGCGACCTCGAGATTCCATTTCTTCGAGGGATATTGGGCCGTGTCGATAAAGTAATACCGCAGGCCTCCGTCGAGTTTGAGCGAACCGGTAAAACTCGCAGCCGATTCAAGCTCGCCCGCAGCCGAGCCCGATGCCTTGAGGGAATAGCGCCTGAGCCATTCGAGGTTTCCCGAGGCGTCGTATTCCGCTTGGGCGGACACCGTCCCGCCCGCGTCGTAGGCATACGCGAAGGAATACGCGAGGGACCGGTCGGCGCCGTAATAGGCGGCCACGTCGACGAGTCCCGATGAGTTTCGGCGATACTTCCAAACCCCGACGAGGGTGCCGTCGGCGGTATAAGACTGCTCCTGGTCAACGGTTCTCGCGGCGACATCGGAGATATACCTGACCGTATAGGAATGGAGAACGCCGTCGTAATAGCAACTGACCTTCTCGACGGTCTTCGCGGTTTCCGTCGTGCTCGTCACGACCGGGCTCGATAGATCGCTATCCTCGTCTGATAAATCCCAGCTGCAGGATGCGAACGAAAGAAGGATCGCGAACAGCGCGAGCATCGCTTTCTTCATATATTACCCCTTTACAAGACGCGAGGATCACCGTACAGTTTAAGAGCGCGTGCCTGGACGCTTATAGTATACTCCCAAGGAGTGGAATTTTCCATGATCCCATGCCGAACGCAACCCTGGATCCCGCTCATCCTCATCTCCCTTTTTACGATCATTCCCCCGCGCGCACTTGGCGCGGAAACCCGCGTTACGATAGAATCTCCCGTCCTGAAAAGCGGGATGGCAAGCATCCAGGTGATGATGGAACGGTCAATAGCCGAATTCTCGGATCAAATCAACGCGCTCGTCGACGAATCCATCGATAAGCCCGATTTGCTCGCGGGTTCCTCGCTTGCCGCGGCGCAGGCGGTACTCGTGCCCTCATTGGCCCATGGAACCGCGCGCCCTTATATCGGGCTCGGCAGCGTCGCCTCCTATTATAGCCCAGGCCTCTCGACGGCGGTCGTTTCCGACATGAACGGCCTCGACGCGACCGAGGACATCGACGCGGGTGCATGCATCGAGCCGCTCGTCGTCCGCGCGGGGATTCCCCTCAACGGCCTCGTGTACGGGCTCTCGCTCGCCGCCAACGCGGGCTACATGAACGCCGAGGCGGGCTCATTCGGCATCCGCTCGATAACCGCGGGGCTCGCGGCGAACTACGCGCTCATCCCGGCGGGGCACGGCGCCGTCGCGTGGGACGGGCTTACCGTCTCGGGCGGGGGCGACTTCGCGCGGCAGCGGCTCAGCGTGACGGTCGCGGCGAATACGGTCACCGAGGTCATCCCGGTTGACCCCGACGGGAGAGGGCCGCTCGCGTCCTTCGACGTGACCGTTTCCGTCGACCCCGTCATCAAGGCGGGTATCGAAACCACGCTCATCTCCGGGCATCTCGGGGCGTCGACCGGGGTTACCTTTTTCCGGGCCCTCACCCTCTTCGCCGGCGCGGGCGCGACCGCGGGGTGGTCGAAGTCCGCGATCACGATCGAGTCGAACGATCCCCTTGCCGTCTCGGGCTACCTTGGCGGACTCATCGATTCTCCCGGAACGATCGGCATCTCGGGCACCGCCGCCGAGCATAGCGCGGCCTATATCTCCCCGTACGTCTCAGGCGGGCTCGCCTTGAGCGTCGGTGCCGTCGACCTTTCAATCCCCGTTTCGATCAAGCCCTTTGATTCCATCGGAGCCGGCGTCTTCATCGGGGTCAGGCTATGAACGGAAAAGCCGTGCAACGCGCGTATCGCGCCCATCACGCCGATCATAACCCGCATATCCGCCCACGCGTCTCCCTCGCGGCGGCGCTTCTCATCGCGTGCGCCGCGCTCGGCGCGGAGGCGCCCCAAGGGACTGCGGCGGACAAGGTCTGGCCGGGACATTCGATTAGGACGGCCTCGGGAATCGAAGGCATCGTCGCCGCGACGCGATCCGACGGCGACCTTACGCCGGGATACGGCATGCGGGGAACGCTCGCGGTCGAGGGATTCTTCGCGCCCGCGCTCGCGCTTGAGGCCTCGGCGGGATACCGCTGGATCGACCGCGCCGACGGTCCCCTCCCCCTTCCCGGCGCCGCGCTTAACGGAGGCTATCGCTTCTCGCTCCCCAGGATGTTTTCGATCACCCCTCTCGCCGGATTTTCTCTCGAGGCAGCATGCGAGAAAAGCGGCGCGAAGCCTGTCACGGAACTTTCATGCGGCGCCCGGTTCTCGTTTCTCCTCGCCGACAATGACTATCTCACCGTCACCCCGTTCGCCTCGCTCCCGCTTTCGGGAGGCCTTGAGCCATCGGTCTCGCTCGCCGTCGGCCTCCGAAGCGAAAATCCCTGGATGCTCCCGGCGCCCGAACAGCGCCCGAAGGTCCGCGCGAAGCCGGATCTATTCTCGCCCGACGGAGACGGCATCGACGACGAAACGAAGCTCAGCCTCTCCTGCGCGGACCGCGCGCTCGTGGCGAAGTGGTCGCTCACTGCCTTCGACCAAAACGGAAAGGCATTCAAGCAATGGAAGGGAACGGGTAAGCCGCCTCGCGCGATAGCATGGGCGGGCGACTCCGACGGAAAGGGCGCGATCGAGCCGGGTATCGAATACCGCCTCGCGTTCGAGACCGAGGACGCGCTCGGAAGGCAGGACCACGGCGAGACGCGCGCGACCTGCGACATACTCGTCATCAAGGACGGGGACCGCTACAAGGTTCGCGTCAGCGACATCATCTTCCCCTCGGATTCGTGGGAGCTTTCGCCCAAGGAATCGCGAAAGCTCCTTGAGGCGAACCGAAAGACCCTCGACCGAATCGCGACCCTCTTCACGCGCTTCCCCGACTACTCGCTGACCGTCGAAGGCTACGCGAACGCGGTTTTTTGGAGCGACGAGAAAAAACTCGCCGAGGAGCAGAAGCGGGAGCTCCTTCCCCTTTCGCAGAAACGGGCGGACACCGTCAAGGCCGCGCTCGTCATGCTCGGCATCGACGAAGGGCGCATCACGGCGAAAGGGCTCGGCGGCGCGAAACCGGTCGCGGCATTCGCCGACGCGCAGAGCGTCTGGAAGAACCGCCGGGTCGAGTTTATCTTGGAGAAGCGGTAGCGCGCGCGACGACCGAGAAGATGGCGCTCGAGACGGCGCCCGCGATGATCATGATACCGCCGCGATGCATCGCGTCGCTATCCATCCCGTCCGACATGCCCGAAGCGACCGTCGCGAGCCCGCCCGCGCATAAAAGCGCGCCGCCCGCCGTCAGCGCGATGGCGCCGTAATGGACGACCTTCTTTCCCTTCCCGTCAGGCATGCCCGAAAGAAGCGGCGCGTCGGTCGCCTGCGGGGGCACCCAATCAAGGCGCTCGGCGGATACGGGGAACGAAGCGCCGCGCGATGGCTCAAGGACGCCCCGTGAAGGCGCGAAATCTCCCGACGATGGGGAAAGCGATAGGGTATTTGAAGGTAATGTGATCGATTCCGCAAGTGCGGGGAATGGCGAGGCCTGAAGGGCTATCGCGAGAGCGACGGCCCTGAGCGGCCGCATTCGTTTCTGATCCATGGTGAAAAGTATCCCACAGCCCTCGGTCTATTGTCAAACTGGCATGCGGAAAAAAAACACGAGGGAGACGCGCGAGCGCACGAATGCGCCCGAACGCGTCTCCCTAGCATACAGAGATTATGCCCTTAGTATCTTAAGCCGAATCCGACCGGCCATTGGGGCTTTTCCTTGCCTGAAATAAAGCGATCGACAGGAAGCTGGGCGACCGATACGGGCCAGTCGAAGGAAAGCTTTCCCGTGGGCTTAACGTCGCCGAAGAGGATGTCCGCGACGCCGCCGCCTTCGGTACCGGGGAGCCATGTCGCCACGACGGCCTTCGAGCGCGCGTCGGCGCCTTCGAGCACGAGCGGGCGGCCGCTCACGATGACGAGGACGACCGTATCGAACGCCTTTTGCGCGCGCTCGATCGTTGCCCGCTCGCTCGGCATGATTCCGAGTCCCGTGCTGTCGCCGACGCCCTCGGCGTACGGAATCTCGCCGACGGCGACGACGCAAACGGCCGCCTTATCCGCGTTCGCGAAGCTCGCGTCCTTGCTGTACGCGACCTTCGAGTCGCCGATCTTTTCCTTGATGCCCGCGAGGATCGTCGTTCCCTTGGTGATCGGGCCCGTCTTACCTTGCCAGGTCATCGTCCATCCGCCGCACATGATGCCGATATCGTCCGCGGCGTTTCCCGCCACGTAGACCTTCGCGGCGTCCTTCCGCAAGGGAAGCGCGCCATCGTTCTTGAGCACGACGACGCTCTTCGCGACCGCCTCGCGAGCGAGCGCAAGATGCTCGGGGGAGCGAACCGATTTTCCGAGCTCGCGGTTCGCCATCGGCCGCTCGAAGAGGCCCATCTCGAACTTCACGCGAAGTATGCGGCGCACGGCGTCGTCGATCCGCGAAAGGGGGATGTCGTTCGCCGTAACCGCCTTTTCCACGGTGTCGATGAACTTCTCGCCCTTATAGGGAACCATGTTCATGTCGATGCCCGCGTTGATGCCGGCAACCATCGCGGCGTAGTAGTCCTTCGATATTTGGTCCATGCCGGCCCAGTCCGTGACCACGAAACCGGTGAACCCGAGCTCTCCCTTAAGAAGCCCGGTAATGAGTTTCTTCTGCGCGTGCATCTTTGTTCCGTTCCAGCTCGAGAACGAGACCATCACCGTGCGCACGCCTTCCTTCACCGCCTGCTGATACGGGGGAAGGAACGTCGCGCGAAGGTGAGCCTCGTCGCACCGCATGTCCCCCTGGTCGATCTTGAAGGCATTCGTCGTCGACGTTCCCCAGACGGTTCCGCCGTCGCCGAGAAAGTGCTTCGCGGTGGCGATGGGCTTCGCGGCGCTTCCGACGTCGGCTCCCTGGAACCCGCGAATGAAGGCGGCCCCGAGCTTCGTGACAAGCGCGGTATCTTGCCCGTAGGACTCGTAGGTGCGGCCCCAGCGCGGGTCGCGCGCCACGGCGACGCACGGGGCGAAGGTCCACGGGATGCCGGCCGCGGACGTTTCGGCAGCCACGGCGCGCCCGATCCGCTCGACGAGGTCTGCGTCGCCCGCGGCGCCGAGCCCGATGTTGTGCGGGAAGATCGTCGAGTCCTTCAGGGTATTGTTACCGTGCACCGAGTCGATTCCGTAGATGATCGGGATCTGAAGCCTCGATGAAAGGGCCGCGTTCTGGAAGGAGTCGACCATGTCGCACCAACCCTCGGGCGTGTTGTTGGTCGGGGCAGCGCCGCCGCCGCTCAGTACGCTGCCGAGCCCGAGACCCCGGACCTTGTCGGGCGTAAGACCGTCCATCGCGAGCTGGGTCATTTGCCCGATCTTCTCGCGTAGGGTCATGCGCTTCAGCAAGTCCTCGACGCGGTCCTCGATGGAAGCGTCAGCCTTTCGGTAGAGGGCGTCCGCCGGCGGGCGATCGCCGGGAACCGCCACGACCGTGCCCCGCTTGGGCAAGTCGTACTGCGGATTCTTCAGCAGCGCGAGATAGTCCTCGCAAAAGATATCGATGTTTTCGGGATTACCCGACTCGGCGGTCAGGATGTAGTCGGTAAGGTCGGTAACCCTTCCGCTGAACTTAGCCCCGCGCGCCTCGAGAAGCCCCGAGAACGAAGGCCAGCAGGTCGCTTCCTTTCCGTTCAGGAGCCCCGCCTCGGCGACGAGCGCCGGGGTTACGCACTGCGCGCCGATGAGCTTGCCCTGCGCGTGAAAATCCCGCGTGAGGCCCGCAAGCTGCGCGTTCCCGAGGAAAGACTCTGCGCCAAAGCCGCCGACGAGGAGCAGTGCCTGGAAGTCCTGCGCCTTAACTTTTGATAGCCCCGAATTGGGCTTCACGCGAAGCCCCGCGATACCGACGGCCTCGTCCCCCGAAGGGGTTATCACCCGAACCGAGTAGCCATTCTTCTCCAGCGCCGCGCGCGGCACGCTATACTCAATCTCGTAAAAGTTTTTTTCGGGCAGGACCATTAAAACGGTCCGCGAGCCACCGCAGGCGGTCATGACAAAACACA
>DAOPYF010000049.1:0-16799 GCA_035352735.1 Treponemataceae bacterium
ACGATGGCGACGATCACCTTCCAGAACTTCTTCCGCATGTACGCGAAGCTCTCGGGCATGACCGGTACCGCCGATACCGAGGCGGTCGAGTTCAATAGGATTTACAAGCTCGACGTCGTCGTCATCCCGACGAACCTCCCCGTCACGCGGCGCGACGAGAACGACGTCGTCTATCTCAACGAAACCGAGAAATGGAACGCCTTGTGCAACGAGATCGTCGAGGCGCACAGGAAGGGACAGCCCGTTCTCGTCGGAACCGTCTCGATTGAAAAGTCGGAACGCATTTCCGCGCTCCTTACCAAGCGCGGGGTCAGGCACGAGGTCTTGAACGCGAAGAACCACGCGCGAGAGGCGCTCATCATCGCAGAGGCCGGCGCGAAGGGATCCATCACGATCGCGACGAACATGGCCGGTCGCGGTACCGACATCAAGCTCGGCGGAAACCCCGAGTACCGCGCCCGTAAGAGAGCCGGTACCGAGGCGACCCCCGAGCAGTACAAGGCCGCCCTCGAGGAAGAGTACCGCAAGTGGCAGGCCGACTATAACGAGGTCAAGGAACTCGGCGGGCTCTACGTCATCGGTACCGAGCGACACGAAAGCCGCCGTATCGATAATCAGCTTCGCGGACGATCGGGACGCCAGGGCGATCCGGGACGGTCGCGCTTCTTCATCTCGCTCGACGACGACCTCATGCGCCTTTTCGGCGGAGAGCGCCTGAAGCGGCTCATGTCCAATATCGGGATGGAGGCCGGCGAGCCGATCTATCACCCGTGGCTCAATAAGAGCATCGAGAAGGCGCAGTCTAAGGTCGAGGAACGGAACTTCGAGATCAGAAAGCACCTCCTCGAGTACGACGATGTCCTCAACGAGCAGCGCACCTTCATCTACAACCAGAGAAACGGCATCCTTCGCGACGACAATCTCGTCGCGCGCATCATCACCACCGCCGAGGAATACATCGACGATTACGTCGACGCATTCGTCTCCACGGCGCGTAGGGACCGCGATAGCGCGACCGCGACGCTGATCCGCGACTTCAAGTCGAAGTTCGGCTATACCCCCGGCGACAACGACATCTCGCTGTGCCTGAAGAATCCCGAGGAAGCTAAGAAGGCCATTTTCGCCAATTTCCGCGCGGACATCGACACCAAGCAGGGACTCGCGGGAACGGAAAACCTCAACACCTTCATCAAGTTCCAGTATCTTCAGGCTATCGACCGTCAGTGGCTCGACCACCTCGAAAACCTCGAGTCGCTCCGCGAGGCGGTAAGCCTCCGCACGTACGGTCAGAAAAATCCCCTTACCGAGTACAAGCTCGAGGGATTCGATATCTTCTACAACATGCTTGACGAAATCCGTCTCGAGATCGCATCGCGCGTATTCCTCGTCAAGGTGAAGGTCGAAGGCGAGGCCGCGCCCGTCCGCCAAGCGAGGCAGGTCGCGGGGAACGCTCAGCATAGCGCCGCCGGTTCCTTTGGCTCAAGCGAAACCGGCTCCGGCCACGGCAACGCCCGACGCGCGGGGCCCGCGAACCAAAGCGCGCCCGAGAACGTGCAGGTCGTCCGCACGATGCCCAAGGTAGGGCGTAACGACCCCTGTCCCTGCGGAAGCGGCAAGAAGTATAAGCACTGCCACGGGGCGTAACCGCGCCGACAGGCGCTCCGCCATCGCGACGTATATGACAAGGCCCTGGAAGGCAGACGCTTCCCAGGGCCTAGTTTTTTTTAGGCGAACCTTTTTTATGCGCCGGGCTTTATCACGAGGATGAAGGGATCGGTCAATTCCATCGTAATCGGAAAATCGGCGGGATACAGGAGATTTGCCTCGCCGTCGAGCTGAAGGAGTATGCGCTCACCGTAGTAGATCACCATCTTTTCCGCTTTGCACAGGATCGTCTCGGGATACTGAGCGTGCTTCCCGCTCTTAAACCCGCTCCTGAGCGAAAGTTTTCTCCCAAGGGACATTTCGCGCACGCCGCAGACATTGTTTTCGTCGGGGAGTATTTTTTGATTCGAGCCGTAGGTTCGATAACCTGACGCTCCCATGAGCATGAGAAGGAATCGTCCGCTTTGGTTCAGGACGTGAATGCCGTCCCGCTTTGTCATCACGACGGTCATCTTTCCGATCGTATAGTACATCGCGTAGAAAAGGCAGGCAATATCGACGCATACCTTGTAGAAATCACCGGGAAAAAAACGCTTCATCCTATTGGTCATGTCCGTGATAAACGCGTCGACGCCGACGCTCGCGATATTGAACGCGAACCATTGCGCGTTCTCTCGTCCCTGGGCGGGATACACGCGTACCGCGCATTGCTTTTCAAAATGCGCCTGGTCGGTTAAGAGCGCGAGCGACTCGTCGAGCGTTCTTCCGTCAGAGCCGTCATTGCCCGTCCCGAATGGGAGCCTGAGGAGGCACACCTTTTCCGAAAGCCGCGTTTCCTTTCGGAGCACGCAGGTCTGGGCATATTCGGTTTGCACGTCAAGGCTCGTGCCGTCGCCCCCGGCGATGATGACGAGATAAAGCGCGTCAGGCTCCTCGTCGGCGATGGCAGCCGAGAATACCTCACGCGCTAAAACGCCGGCGTGCTCCGCGCTTTTCGTTTCGTAGAGCACCGCGCTCGCGCTGCGGACGAGAATCGGCTTACCCTCGACGGCCTTTAGGGCACGCTCAAGGTATTGCCGATTCTGCGCTGCGCGTTTTTTAATGGTAAAACCGCCCGCGACGGGGTTCGCGATCATGGCGATGCGGAGATCCCGTCCGGCGAAAAGGGTGGATCGTTCGGCCAGGGTCTTTATTCCGCCGAGATAATCCATCGGTTACTCCCCTTTTCTTACGAATGCGTCCTTAAACCCAAGAGACTTGAACCGCTCAAGGATCGCGCCATACTCGTCCTTTTTCACCGGGCCAACGCATACCTTGAGGACGGAACCTCGAGCGGTTGATCCCTGTTCAACGATGATCGGATACTTTGCCGCATAGCCGTCGACGACTTTTTTCGCGCGTACGGGGTCCGAGTAGCTCGCGATCTGCACGTAATAACTTCCCTTGGCGAGCGACGTAACGCACGGAAGGGCAGCGAGCGCGCCGCTAGAGGCGGCATCGGAGGTCGAAGCGACGGGAGCCGCTGACGTTGGAGCCGTGGTTGCCGTTGCCATTACCGGCGCGGCAACTGGAGCCGATCCCGCGGCGACTGCAGCGGCGTCAAGGCCCTCGCTTCGCGCGGGGGGATTGGGCTCCGTCGGGACGAGCGCGACGGAATCGGATTCGATCGGAAGCGCTTCCTCGCCACTGGCAGGAGTCTCCGTCGCGGCTAGCTCGGGCTCATCATAGAAAGCGGGCGACGCGGCCACTTGGTTTTCCGCCGCAGGAGCCAGGGCGTCTGGTTCCGCGACCGCCTCCGATTCGGCCTTCGCGGGAGCCTCGCCGCTTTCGGTGGCGGCAGGCTCTGCGCTTTCCCCATCGGAAGCGACCGCAACGGGAGCCACGGCGGCGACAGGCGCCGCAGACTCTACCGGCTCAGCGCTTTCCGCTGCCGCATTTGCGGGAACGGTTTGATCCGCGACGGATTCAGTCGCCGCGCTTTTTTCAGGAGCCGCAGGGGCATTCGAGGTCGTGGCGGCGCCGGCTTCGGGCGTTGCCGCAGCGTTCGCGGTATCGAGGGGTACCAGGGGATTTTCCTGGGCGTTCGCGATCGATTCAAGGGGGATGGGCGCGGCGCCTGCCGTGGCCGCCGCGGGATTCACGTCGGGATCCGCGCTTACCGGCGCCGTCTCGGTTCCCGCCACTCCCGTCGCGGACTTCTCGGATACGACGCTCGGGATCGAGATGCGAACGCGGCTTACCGATCCGCTCCTAATATTGAGCGCGGCAGCCGTTTCGGGCGAAAGGACCGCGACGAGCCCGGAGATACCCGATGAGCCAGTCACGACCGCGCGAACCTTAATTCCGGTTTCGAGGTTCTCGATGAGCACCACGGTATTCTTCGGGAACATATCGCTTTTCGCGTACATCCCCTTCCCGGGAAATTCCGAGGCCGCGGCGATTCCCGCGTTTCCTTCCCAGATAGCCCAGGCGGAAGCGGCGGAATAGGCGAAGCACAGAAACACGCAAGCGATTAGGATACTGAATCGTTTCATTTATCGTTTCTCCCCCTCATTGATTTTCGCAATTGCCTTCAAGGCATCGTCGGCGGCCATGCCCGCGTCAACCCGCGCCTGTAGGTACGGATCAGACTGGGTAACCGGGACCTTCTTCGCATCGATCTTTTTTTCCGTGACGGTTTTCGCCGTTTTTACCTCAACGAGCCGCCAGGTGATCGAGTCGAGCTCGGCGTAGGTTATCTTTTTTTCTTTATCGGTGATTTCAGCGGGACCGTATTGAACGCTGACGGCCACGAGATAGTCCGAATAGCCGAAGGCGGCTTCCTTAACACCGAAGTTTTTCTCGTGAAAGCGCGAACCGTCAAACCGGATCGCGGTATTCGACGCAATGTGGCCCGCGTCATAGAAATGACTGAATATCTCGTCCTCGATCGCGTTGCTCATCTCAAGCGCGATGCTTGGAGCCTTCTCGTTCTGAACGAGCGTAATCGTGACCGTTTCGGCCGAAAGACCCGATACCGCAAGTAAGGCGAGCGCGAACGCCGCGTAAAGACCGTATTTCGCCATGAAACCCTCTCTATCTTCCTAAGATATCGGAGGATTTTCCCAAGGCCTCGAGTATTTTCGCGCGGGCTACGTTCGCTATTTTCATTTCGAGAATTCTATGATATTGTTCATCACATGAACTATTACGCGCTCCAGGTAAAAACTGGGTCCGAAGAGGTATTCATAAAACTCTACAGCCAGAACGACCGAACGCGCTCTACATCGCCCATTAGGCTCCTTTTTCTCAGGAGAAATATGCCCATCAAGAAAGCGGGCATCGTGAAGCATAAACTTGAGCCGATTTTCCCAGGATACCTTTTCCTCGAGTCCGAGTCCCTTTCAAACGAGCTTTTTTGGGGCCTGAGGACCACTCCGGGTTTTTTCCGGTTTCTTCCGGAGACAAAGGCGGCTAAGCCGCTTGAAGGGCGCGACCTCGCCACGCTCAAGCATTTTATGGCATTTGGAAACGTCGCGGAACTATCAAAGGTTCACTTCGATGATAACGACCGGATCGTCGTCCACGATGGCCCGCTAAAAGGGCTTGAAGGAAGGGTCGTTAAGGTCGATAAGAGAAAGGGACGCGCCAAGGTAAAGCTTGACCTCTACGATGAGTCTTTTCTCATCGATCTCGCCTTCGAGGTTTTGGACCAAAAGAAATGACACGGGATTATTCCGGGACGAATATCTACATCATCGGCGCGGGCATCGCCGGAACCATGCTCTCGCGGGAAATCCGCGAGAAGGGAATCTTCGGGAACGTCATCGCGTTCCTTGACGACGATTCAAGTAAGATAGGAAAGCTCATCGACGGGATTCCCGTGCTCGGGCCCATCAAGCAGATAGCCCGTCTCGTGCGCATCGGCCAAAAGGACGAGGCGCTCATCGCCATCCCGAGCGCGAGCCCGGAGACGCTCAAGGACATCTACGGCGTCCTCAAGGAAGCGGGCTTCTCGCGCATCAGGCTCTTGCCCAACATCGCGCAGATACTCGAGGGAAAGGCGCACCTCGTTCAGGCGCGCGAGATCGACCCGCAGGACCTCCTCGGGCGCGCCCCGGTCGCCATCAGCCTCAAGGAGAGCCTCGCCTACCTTCGCGGCAAGCGCGTGCTCATCACCGGCGCGGGCGGCTCCATCGGCAGCGAGCTCGCGCGGCAGCTCCTCTCCGGCGGCGCCGAGCGCATCTACCTTTTCGGCCACGGAGAGAACTCCATCTACCAGATCGATCGAGAGCTCAGGCTCCTCCAGGAAGGCGGCGTCGGCGAGAAGGCGACGATAGTCCCCATCATCGGCGAGCTCAAGGACCGCGAGTACATGCGCTTCATCATCAGGCAGCTCAAGTGCGACGTCGTGTTTCACGCGGCCGCCTATAAGCACGTCCCGCTCATGGAGGCGAATCCCGTCGCGGTCATCGAGAACAACGTGTTCGGCACGCTCAACCTCCTCGACGCGTGCCTCGAGTCCGGGGTAAAGCGGTTCGTTCTCATATCGACCGACAAGGCCGTGGATCCCGTCTCGATCTACGGCGCGTCCAAGATGCTCTGCGAGCGGCTCGTCATCGACGCCTCCCGACGAGCCGCCTCCGCGAACGGCGCGCGAAAGGCCTCGTACATGTTCGTCCGTTTCGGAAACGTGCTCGGCTCCCGCGGCTCGATACTCCCGCTTTTCATCGACCAGATAAAAAAAGGCGGCCCCGTGACGGTCACCGATCCCGAGATGGTGCGCTATTTCATGACGATCCCCGAGGCTTGCTCCCTCGTGCTCAAGACCGGAGGCGTCGGCGTTAACGGCGAGTCGTATCTCCTCGACATGGGCGAGCCCGTGAGGATCCATGACGTCGCCGAGCAGCTCATCAGGTTCATGGGCTATGAGCCCGGTGCCGATATACCGATCGCGATCGTCGGGAGAAGACCCGGCGAGCGCCTTGACGAGCCCCTGTGGTCTACGCGCGAGCGTCCGGTTAAAACCGATTACCCGAAGATACTCAGGCTCGAGTCCGCGCCGCTTGAGCTCGAAGCCGAGCTTAAGCCCTTCGTCGAGAGCCTTAAGCCCTATTGCTTCTTCGATCCCGGCGCGGCGGCGAGATACCGCGACCGCGCGGGACTCATCGCGACGCTCCTATCCCGAATACCCTCTCTTGGAGAAATACAGCATGAGTGAAAGCGCGAGCGAGATTCCGTTTATTCCTTTTTTTAGGCCATCGTTCTCCAATGCCGAGGAAGAGGCCGTCATTCGCGTGCTCCGTTCCGGTTGGCTCACGACCGGTAAGGAAGCGCTCGCCTTCGAGGAGGAGTTCTCCCGCTTTACCGGAAGCCCCCATTCCCTCACGGTCAACAGCGCCTCATCGGGCCTCATGCTCGCCATGGACGCGTTCGGCGTAGGGCCGGGGACGAAGATACTCACGACGCCCTATACCTTCATCTCGACCGCGACGAGCGCGCTCCATCTCGGGGCGGAGGTCGCGTACGCCGACATCGAGCGCGCAAGCTATTCGATTGACCCCGAACGCGTCGAGCGGGCGCTCAAGGCAGACCGCTCGATCAAGGCGATCGTGCCGGTGCACGTCGCGGGCAACGTATGCGACATGCGCGCGATACGCACCTTAGCCGACCGTTACGGAGTGCGCGTCATCGAGGACTCGGCGCACAGCTTTCCCTCGCGAACGGCCGACGGTTTCGCGGGAACCCTCGGCGACGCCGGGGTCTTCTCTTTTTACGCGACGAAGACGATCACGACCGGCGAAGGCGGGATGGTTACCGTGAAGGACGCAGATGCCGCCGACCGCATCCGAAAGATGCGATCGCACGGGATCAACCGCACGATATGGGACCGTTACACCGCCAAGGGCGCGTCGTGGAAATACGACGTCACCGACGCGGGTTGGAAATGCAACCTTCCCGACCTCCTTGCCGTGATCGGTCGCGTGCAGCTTACGAAAGCCGACGAGTTCTTCGAGAAGCGCTCTCGGATCGCGCGGCGCCTTACCGAGGCCTTTTCCCGCTATGATTTCCTCACGACGCCGCCCGATGGGCCGGGGAACGCATGGCACCTCTACCTCATCAGGATCGTCCCCGAGCTCCTCGACGTCGGACGCGACGAGTTCGCGGAGGAACTGCAGGCGAAGGGGCTTGGGACGTCCATGCACTTCATACCGCATTTCGAGATGACCTACATGAAAAACAGGTACCACATATCGCGGGATGATTTCCCCGAGGCCGCGCGAAAATACGACACCTCGATTACCCTTCCCTTCTGGCCCGACATGACCGACGAGACGGTCGGGCGCGTCATCGACGTCGTCGTGGAAACGGGGAAACGCCATTACAAGGGAAACGGGAAATGACGCCTACTCCCGAGCTGCGGTTTTTCAGCGATATCGAGTTTCCCGATCAATACTACGGGGTGCTCATACGCTCTTCGATACAGCGCGGCCATCTCGTCGACATCAAGTCGCCCGCGCTTCCAGACGGCTACTATCTTTATTCGGCGACCGACATTCCCGGCGAAAATCGCCTTTCCGCGATGGGTACCACGATCCCGGTGTTCACCCCGTTCGAGATCCAGTACTACGGTGAGCCGCTCGGCATCATCGTCGGACCGGACCTTGACGTCGTCCTCGAGCTCGTTTCCGAGGTTCTCATCGAGACCGAAACGCTCGAGCCGTTCCAGTTCGGCGAGCAGTTCTCCTCTTCGCAGGTCGTCGGCAAACGGGTGCTCCTTTCGGGGGACCCCGACGCCGCGTTCTCGTGCGACGGCCGTGTCTTCGAGAGCACGAGCGAGATCGGCCCGCAGGACCATTATTACGCGGAGCCCCTCGGGGTCAACGTGAACGTCGCGCGCGGCAAACTCGAGATCTTTACCGCGACCCAATGGCCGTTTCACGTTCGCTCGACGGTCTCTGCCGTACTCGACCTTGACCCTTGCGAGATACGAGTCGTGCCGACCGCGACAGGCGAATCGCTCGACGGAAAGGTATGGTTTCCGTCGCTTCTCGCGGCGCAGGCCGCGCTCGCGTCAGTCCTTTGCAAGAAACCGGTCAAGATCGCCTTCTCGCGGCAAGAGGATTTCCTCTTCTCGGTCAAGTCCGCTCCCGTGCAAATACGCTATCGTACCGTGGTCGCCGACGACGGCGTCATCGACGCGATAAGCGCCCGCATACTCATCAACGCGGGAGCGTACAGCCCGCTCATCGACGAGATCGTCGACCGCATGACGCTCGCCGCGACGGGGCTGTATATGGCGCGGTCCTACCGCGTCGAAACCTTCGCGCTCAAGACGAACCTCCCGCCGATGGGGGCGCTTTCCGGTTGGGGCGAAGGCCAAGTCCTTTTCGCACTCGAGACGCATCTTGCGCGCGTCATCTCGGAACGCGGCTACTCGCCGACCGAGTGGAAGATGATGAACCTGAACGTCGCGGGCCACGACGCGCCCATCGACGCGGACATGGTAAAGGGAGCCCGTTTCGCGGAACTGTTCAGCGCGATCTGCGCGAAAAGCGATTATCTCAGGAAATACTCCGCCTACGAGCGGCTTAACCACGCGAGAAAGGATTACCGCGACGGTCCCCTGCGAGGGATCGGGCTCGTGTGCGGCTTCCAGGGCAATGGGTTCGCGGGAACCCGCGTGGGAACCTCTTCCTATTCCGTCGAGATCACCATGGAAACCGACGGACGGGTAAGCATCGGCTGCGGGTTAAACTCAGAGTCGATGCGGCAAGTCATCACCTCTATCGCGGCAAACTCGCTCGGAATCGAGGAATCGCTCATCAGCTTCACCGGAATCAACACGGACACGATGCCCGCTACAGGCCCCGACACGCTCTCGAGCAAGGTAAGCATACTCGCCCCGCTCGTGGAAAAGTGCTGCGCGACGATTCAGCGACAGCGCTTCAGGCACCCGCTTCCGATCACCGTGAAGAAAAGCTGGAAGCCCTCGGCGCAAGGGTACCCCTTCGTCTCGATAACGCCCGCGGTCGTCGCCTGCGAGCTTGAACTCGACCCGGTCACCTACGACGCCCGCATCCGCGGGATATGGGTCGCCACGGACGCGGGGAAGCTCTATAACCGCCACGCGGCGCTGACGACGATCAAGAAAACCATTCCGATCGCGCTTTCCAAGATGATCGCGGAGCATATCGTGATCAAGGACGGTAAGATCGCGCCGAAGCAGAGCGTTCAGTACGAAATTCTTTCCCCCTCCGAGCAGCCGGAAAGCGACGTCATCTTCATCGATTCCGAAAGCGATCCCAAGGGCATCGGCTCTATCTCGCTCAACCTCATTCCCGCGGCCTACGCGGCGGCCCTTGGGCAGATCACCGGGCGACAGATTACGAAGGTTCCGGTCGACGCGGAAAGCCTCTATGAGTTCTTCGAAAGCCAGGAGGAGGCAAAATGATTATCCCCTTCGAGCTTAACGGCAACATGGTGTATATCGACTCAAATCCCGGCGAGCGGCTTGTCCATATCCTCCGCAGGCGTTTCAACCTTCTCACCGCGAAGGAAGGGTGCCTTTCCGGACGATGCGGGTCATGCATGGTGCTGCTCGACGGGAAACCGGTCCCTTCATGCATCGTGCCGGTCTTTCAAATCAGGAATTCCTCCATCGTCACGCTCGAGCATTTCTCCGCAACGCCCGAGTACCATGATGTCATGGAGGGCTTCGCAAACGCGGGCGTCTCAATGTGCGGATTCTGCGACGCGGGCAAGATTTTCATCGCTCACGCCATCGTGTCGTCCGAGACTCGCATGTCGAAGGACGAGATCAAGGCGATGTTCGCGGGCAACATGTGTCGATGCACGAACGTCGACGATCTCGTAGCGGGCGTGAAAAACGCCATTGCCTTAAGGCGGAAACGGACAAATGCTAAATAAATACACGACCGTCTATCACGCGTCTACGGTCTCTGAGGTCCAGACCATTCTAAAAAACATCGCGGGTCTTTCGATCGTCGCGGGATGCACCGAGATCGCGCGCCGCCAAACGGGCCGCGCCCTTCATCTCCCGGCGAACGTCCTTGCCCTCGCGCGCGTTCCCGAGCTTTGCACCATGACGAAGACCGAGCGCTATATCGAGTTCGGGCCGTCCGTCACCCTCGACGAGATACTCAAGCTCGGCCGCAAGAACGTTCCCGATGTCCTCTTTGACTGCGTCTCGGGTATCGCGAACCCCGGCGTCCGCGCGGTCGCGACGATCGGCGGGAACATATCCGCTAAGGGCCAGCGGCTCTCGGCGTTCGCGCCCCTTCTCGCGCTTGACGCTCGCCTCGAAATCAGGACGCCCTACGACGCCGCGTGGATCCCGATGGCGCGCTATTTCTCAAACACGGGAAAGGAACAGCCAAGGGATCCTGAGTTCATCTCGCGCATACGAGTCCCGACCGAATCGTGGGACATCGCGATATACCGCCGGCTCGGGCAGGAGGGAATCGTCACCGATCAAACGGCGAGCTTCGCGTTTCTCGTGAAGTTTCAGAAAAACATCCTCGCGGACATCAGGGTCGCCTACGCGGGAAGGTTCTTCTTCCGTAAGCGCGAATTCGAGAACCTGATAATCGGCCGCACCCTTCCGCTTTCTGAGAAAGACATGATCAATCTGATGGATAAGGCGGAGCTTTTCTTCGGGAAGGACCTCTTCCCGCCCTCGTATGAGCGAAAATGCCTCTTCAACCTGCTAGAGGAATCGCTCCGCGAGCTCACCTAAGGGTGAGCTCAGCTCACCTGATGAGCATCGAATCCCCGTACGAGAAGAAGCGGTACCGCTCGGCGACCGCGTGGCCATACGCGGCTAGGATGTTTTCCTTGCCAGCGAACGCGGACACGAGCATGAGCAGCGTTGACTCAGGGGTATGGAAATTCGTGAAGACCTGATCGACGACCTTGAACCGATATCCCGGATAAATGAAAATGCGCGTCGAGTCTATCCCGACGCGGAGCCGACCCCGTGCCTCGTCCCATGCGGACTCAAGCGTTCGGATGCTCGTCGTACCGACCGCGAGAACCGGGCGGCCTTCCCTTTTCGCGCGTGAGACCTTCTCCGAGGTCTCTTCCGAAACGGAATAGGATTCCTCGTGCATGACGTGGTCCTCCACTCGCTCGGCGCGAACGGGAAGGAACGTGCCGAGCCCGACGTGCAAGGTGACCGTCGTTCGCTCGATACCGCGCGCATCGAGCGCGGCGAGCGTCTCCTCGGTAAAGTGGAGTCCCGCCGTCGGCGCGGCGACCGAGCCGACCTTCCGCGCGTAGACGGTCTGATAGCGATCGGAATCCGCGAGCTCGTCCTCGCGCCTGATGTAGGGCGGAAGCGGCAGGTGCCCGTTCTTCTCGAGCCACGCGTCGTCGATCGGCCGCTCAAACTTAAGGAGGCGAAACTCCGTTCCCTCAAGCGCCCCGTCGGGATCACGAATGATCTCGGCCTTCGTTCCGTCGGGAAATGCGTACGCGCGCCCGGGCTTTTGCCGCTTCGCGTTCTTCGCCATCACCTTCCAGACGGATCCCGGCTCCGCGCCCGGAACGCGCGCGATCGCGATAAGGAGGAATTCAGCCTGGTTTCCCGATTGCTCGACCGTCGCGTATATTCGCGCGCGACGGACCTTCGAATCGTTGAAGACCATGAGCGTCCCCGGTTCGATGAGGCCCGCCAAGTCAGAAAAAAGCCGATCGTCATACCGTCCCGTCGCGCGATTCAAGAGGAGGAGCCGGTCACCGCCCCGCTGCGGCGAGGGTTGTTGCGCGATCAGTTCTTCGGGAAGGTCAAAATGGAAGTCTTTCGTTTGCATCGTCAGTAGTCCTAGAAGTAAATCTTCGCTCCATGCCAAGGTGCGCGTAGGCCCGTTCGGTCACCATTCTCCCGCGCGGGGTCCGCTGCAAGAGTCCGGCCTGGATGAGGTATGGTTCATAATAATCCTCGAGGGTATCAAGGGCCTCGCCGACCGATATCGCGAGCGTCTCTGCGCCGACGGGTCCGCCCCCATAATTCGTTATGATCGACGCGAGAATCTCGCGGTCGTAGCGCTCGAGCCCGAGCGAGTCGATCTCGAGCTTCTCGAGGCCGGCGGCGACCGTCTCTTGGGTGATCGTCCCGTCCCCGAGCACCTGCGCGAAGTCGCGCATGCGCCTGAGAAGCCGGTTCGCGACGCGCGGCGTCCCGCGCGAGCAGCGCGCGAGCGCGAGCGCGCCGTCCGGCCTGATCTTCACGCCGAGTATGTTCGCCGAGCGGAGGATCACCGAGCGGAGCTCCTCCTCCGTGTAAAAGGCGAAGCGCTGCACGATCCCGAACCGGCTGATGAGCGGGCTCGAGACCATTCCCGCGCGGGTCGTCGCGCCGATGAGCGTGAAGGGAGGAATCGGAATGCGCATGGTCCGCGCGCTCGGGCCCTGCCCGATGATCCAGTCGAGCTCGTAGTCCTCCATCGCGATATAGAGCATCTCCTCGATCGCCGGCTTGAGCCGATGGATCTCGTCGATGAAAAAAACCGTCCGCTCAGTGACCGTGGTAAGGATTCCCGCGAGGTCCTTCGGCTTATCGAGGGCGGGCGCGCTCGTTACCTTGAAGTCGACCCCGAGTTCGTTGGCCGTAATCTGCGCGAGCGTCGTCTTCCCGAGGCCGGGCGGCCCGATGAGAAAGAGATGGTCAAGGCTCTCGTTCCGCTCGCGCGCCGCCTCGATGAAGACGGCTAGGTTTTGCTTGATCGGTTCCTGGCCCTGAAAATCGGCGAGGAGCCTGGGGCGAAGCGCCCGGTCGGGCTCATCATCGCACCGTTCCTCGGGACGCGCGATTCCCCGTTCGATATCATCCATGTTTTCCCTGATCCCTTTTTCCTTACGTGCTTAAGGCGACGATACCGCGGCGAAAAAGCTCTTTTTCGAATGCTTCCGAGCCTTTCTTGATGCCCGAGGCCTCGAGCTCCGCCGCGATTGCCTCGACCGCCTCAAACGCTCGCCTGCGGTCAAATCCCATCCCGGTGAGCGCCTGGATGACGTCGTCATGCTCGCTCTTTGCCGCCTGGGCCCTGCCCTTGGCGCTTTCGCTCACGTACGTGAGCTTGCCCTTGAGCGCGAGGATCATCTTCTGGGCCGTCTTGAGCCCGACGCCCGGCGCCGCCTGGATGCGCGTGACGTCCCCGCCCTCGAGCGCCGCTTCAAGCTCCTCGACGGCGATGCTCGACAGTATCTTGATCGCCTGCTTGGGACCGACTCCTTCGACCTTCATGAGGTCGTAAAAGAGGTCGCGTTCCCGAACCGACGAAAACCCGAACATGCGCATCTGGTCCTCACGGTGATAAAGCCAGGTATACACGCGCGCGGTCGAGCCGACGGGACCGAAGGCGTCGACGCTGAGGGACGGGACGGTAAGGTCCCATTCCACGCCATTGATTTCAAGATAGATGGATGCGGGCAACTTTGCGGTAATCGTGCCCGTGAGGCTGTTGAACATGCGGCTATTATCCCCGTTTAGCCGCCGATTGGCAAGCGAGCGAGGCGATGTCGACGGTATTGAGCCGGGTTATCGCGGCGGCGAGCGCGTCGGCCGCGTGATCGGGCTTCGGGATCTCGGGAAGCCCGAGGAGGATGCGGACCGATTCCTGGACCTGGGCCTTTTCCGCCCGGGCGACCCCGACGACGGCCTGCTTGATCCCGTGCGGGGTATACTCCCCCAGCGCGATCCCGTGGAGCGCGAGGGCGAGCGTCACGACGCCGCGCGCCTCGGCGACGGCCATCGCGCTCGTGACGTTCTTCGCGAAATAGAGGGTTTCCATCCCCGCCTCGGTGGGCGCATAGCGCTCGATGACGGCGGAGATCTCGCGAAAGATCGCGAGAAGCCTTTCCGGGCGTGCCGTTTTCGGCGAGGTCTCGATCACCCCATGGGTCACGTAGGAAATGCGGTTACCGGAGGCCGCGACGATGCCGTATCCGGTCGAGGCGAGCCCAGGGTCAATACCGAGTACGATACGTCCGGGTGAAGGCTTTTTCATGCCGTAATAGTAGCGGAAGAAGGCGGTTCCCACAATACAGAGCAAAAAAAAGGCCACCCGACGCATGCGCGCTCAGGTGGCCCCTTTCACTCCGTGACGGAGAAAGCGGAATTACTCTTCTTCGAATCCTTCGGGGATATCGAGGTTGGTGTAGACGTTCTGGACGTCGTCGTTTTCCTCGAGCCTGTCGACGAGCTTGAGTACCTTGCGGGTCGTATCCGCGTCGAGGGTCGAGTAGGTATCGGGAACCATCGAGATGGCCGCGGAAAGGGACTCGAATCCCTTCGCCTGAAGGGCCTCGAGGGTCTTCTCGAAGTTGACCGGGTCGGTCGTGACGGTGATGACGCCGTCCTCGGTCGAGACGTCGTCGGCGCCGGCTTCAAGCGCGGCTTCCATCATCGCGTCCTCGTTAACGACCGAAGCGTCGTACTCGATCTGTCCAAGGCGCTTGAACATATAGGAGACGGAACCCGTCGCGCCGAGATTTCCGCCGTTTTTCGCGAAAAGGTTGCGGACGTCCGCGGCGGCGCGGTTCTTGTTATCGGTAAGGACCTCGACGAGGATGGCGACACCGCCGGGCGCGTATCCTTCGTAGTTCAGTTCCTCATAGACGGCGGCGCCGAGCTCGCCGGTTCCCTTCTTGATGGCGCGCTCGATATTGTCCTTCGGCATGTTCGCGCCGCGGGCCTTGAGGATCGCCGTGCGGAGGCGCGGGTTGGAGTCGGGATCCCCGCCGCCCATGCGGGCCGCGATCGAGATTTCCTTGATGAACTTGGTAAAGGCCTGTCCGCGTTTTGCGTCAGCGAGCCCTTTGGCGTGCTTAATCGTCGCCCATTTACTATGTCCTGACATGATGTCTCCTTTATATGAAAACGAGAAAACTCTATTTTTATAATAGTAGCATAACGCAAAAAAGCATGTCAAGGCGCGCTAAAACGGCCTTTTTACGGGAAAAAGATACCGTTTTACGCACCTGCATGCTTTTTCTTTATTGATCGAGAAAGACCGTTACTCCGGATCTGGAGGACTAGAGCCTACTCGTGCTGACCCCGCGCTCAATGAGGCCGATGAGCTGCTGCTCGTACCATTCCTCGGAATAGGGGAAGTGGCCGCGAACGACCGGCTTGAGGCGCGCGTCGAGAATATCCTTACAGGGCTCGCATACATCGTATTCGCGGATGTGGAAATAATTCCGTTCAGAGATCGGATTTTCGAGTTCTTTCTTGCAAATATCACAATACAGGCTTTTCATGTATGTCTCCTACGCATAGGCAATATCTAACGATTATGATAGCGCATCGATCCCCTTTTGTCGAGCACGTTTTTTTCCCATCGCGCCAAACGCGCTAAAACGCTCCTTGACAAACCGATCGAGCGCGGTACAATCAGGGGATGCAGAATCGGTTATTCCAGGCGGGCGGAACGGCTTATCGGGCCTATGAGCGGGTGATGGTCATCGCCGAAATCGGCACCGGGCACAACGGTTCCCTCGACAAGGCAAAGGAACTCGTCGACGCGGCCCAAGAAGCGGGCGCCGACGCCGCGAAATTCCAGATCGTTTACGCCGACGAGATACTCCATCCTGATACCGGGTTCGTAACCCTACCCGGCGGCCCTGTTCGCCTCTATGACCGCTTCCGCTCCCTCGAGGTCTCACCCGACTTTTACGAAGCGATTGCGGACTATTGCCGGCAAAACGGGCTCATCTTCCTCGCGAGCCCGTTCGGCCTCAAGAGCCTCGCCGAGCTCGATCGGCTCGATCCCGCGGCGATTAAGATCGCTTCGCCCGAGCTCAACCATTTCCCGCTTCTTCAAGCGGCGAGCCGCCTTTCCCGGCCGCTCATCCTTTCCTCCGGGGTCTCTACCCTCGCGGACATCGAGCGCGCGCTTGACGCTACCGCAGACGCCCAGGCGCGTATCCTGCTCCATTGCGTGACAAGCTATCCCGCCCCCGAGGAGGAATATAACCTCGCGGTCCTCGAAAGTCTTTCCGCCATTTTCGGCATTCCGGTCGGGGTGAGCGACCATTCCCTCGACCCCGTCCTCGTCCCGCTCCTCGCCGTGGCCTCGGGCGCTGCCGCCATCGAAAAGCACATCTGCCTCTCGAAGAGCGATCCCGGCCTCGACGATCCCGTCGCCTTGGAGCCCGAATCCTTCGCGCGGATGACGCGCGCGGTGCGCGAG
>DAOPYF010000050.1:0-16579 GCA_035352735.1 Treponemataceae bacterium
TCGCGCCGAGCCAGGAAGAGCGCGAGGCGATGGTGTTCGTCAAGCTCAACGCGGTCAAGAGCGACATCGAGGGGAAGCGCGTGGTCATCATCGACGACTCGATCGTCCGCGGGACCACGAGCAGGCGCCTCATCCAGATACTCAGGAAGGCCGGCGCGAAGGAGGTGCATTTCCGCATCTCGAGCCCGCCGGTCAAGTTTCCCTGCTACTTCGGGATCGACACGCCCGCGCGCGCGGACCTCATCTCGGCGAACTACGACATCGAGGAGATTCGCCAGGCGATCGGCGCCGACTCGCTCGCCTTCATCTCCATGGACGGCATGATCGAGGCGCTCCAGTCCTGCGAGGGAATGGGAGCCGCGGACGGCGACCGAGAGTCGGGCTCACGTGGCGCGAAGCGGCGCGAGGGCGCGCACGACAACGGCACGACGAACTGCGGCTTTTGCCAAGGGTGCTTCCTCGGCGAATACCCGATGCCGATGATTGGAGAATTAGGCAAACGATAAATCGTTTGCCAGTTTTGTAAAACGACTTTTGTTAGGAGAATACGATGATCGATTACCGGCAATCCGGCGTTGACGTAGAAGAAGGGTATCGCGCCGTCGACAACTACAAGGCGAGCGCGAAGCGAACGATGATCCCCGGCGTGCTCAATGGGCTCGGGAGCTTCGCGGGACTCTTCGAGATGCCCTCGGGCTACAAGGAACCGGTCATCGTTTCCGGAACCGACGGCGTCGGCACCAAGCTCGACATCGCCTTTCAAATGAAGAAATACGACACGGTCGGCATCGACTGCGTGGCGATGTGCGTGAACGACGTGCTCTGCCACGGCGCGCGGCCCCTGTTCTTCCTCGACTACCTCGCGTGCGGAAAGCTCGACGCTGACGTCGCGGGCGCGATGGTCAAGGGCGTCGCGGACGGATGCCTCCAGGCGGCATCCGCGCTCATGGGCGGCGAGACCGCCGAGATGCCCGGCTTCTACGACGCGGGCAAGTACGACATCGCGGGATTCTCCGTCGGCGTCGTCGAGAAATCGAAGATCATCGACGGATCGGCGATTCGCGAGGGCGACGCGCTCATCGGCCTCGCCTCCTCGGGCGTGCACTCGAACGGCTTCAGCCTCGTCAGAAAACTCGTGACGAACGTGAACGACGACTTCAACGGCAAGCCCATCGGCGAGACGCTCCTGACGCCGACCAAGATCTACGTCAAGCCCGTGCTCGCCCTCCTCGAGAAGATCGCCATACACGGCATGGTGCATATTACCGGCGGCGGCTTCTACGAGAACGTCCCGCGCATGTACCCGACCGGCGGCGTGCACGGCGACGCCAAAGGCGCGCGCCTCGTGTCCGTCATCCAGAAGGGAAGCTGGCCCGTACTCCCGATCTTCGACGAGCTCGTGCGCCGGGGCGCCAACCCCGATCGCATGTACCATACATTCAACATGGGTATCGGCTTCATCCTCGCCGTCGCGAAATCGGACGCGAAGGAAGCGATCGCGTTCCTGAACAAGGAAGGTTTCCCCGCCTACGAGATCGGCCACGTCGGCGTCGGGACCGAAGATGTCTCCTTCGTCTGATCGGACGCAAGGGCGGGACCTTCCCGCCGAGCGCCTCGTCAGCGAGCCCGTGACCCCGGCCCCGGGCTCGTTCAACGCGGAAGCCATGGCCTCGGGCTCGCCCGGCGTGCCGATGGCTTTCTCGTGGCACGGCGCGGACTATCGGGTCAAGGCGATACTCGGCGAGCGAAAAACGCTCCGCGGTTGCCGCAACGGCTCGAGCGACCGATACATCGACAAGCACTTCTACACGGTCGAGACGGAATCGGGCGAGGTGATGTGCCTCTACCGCGCCAGGACTGGATCGAAATCCGACAAATGGATCCTATACACGATAACGCCCAAGGAAGAAGGAGAAGAGCCCATGCGCATCGCGGTACTCGTATCGGGCGGGGGGACGAACCTCCAAGCCCTCATAGACGCGGCTGAAGCCGACGCGCGGGAAGCCGGCCCGAAGGGGTCGCTGCCCGGCGCGTACGAAATCGCGATCGTGATCGCGGACCGCGAGTGCTTCGCCCTCGAGCGCGCGCGCAAGCACGGCATCGAGACGGCGATCGCGCTTCCCCCGAAGGGCGTTCCCCGGCCCGAGGCGCGGCGCGCCGTTTCCGACCGCGTGCTCGAGCTCGCCCGCGCATCCCGCGCCGACGCGCTCGTCCTCGCGGGATTCCTCACGATCATGTCGGGCCCGGTCATCGAGGAGTACTCGGGGCGCATCGTGAACCTCCATCCCGCTCTCCTGCCGAAGTTCGGCGGCGTCGGCATGTGGGGCCATCACGTGCACGAGGCGGTACTCGCCTCGGGAGACGCGGAGTCAGGATGCACGATCCACCTCGTCGACTCGGGATGCGACACGGGCTCCATCCTCCTCCAGCGCAAGGTTCCGGTCATGCCCGGGGATACGCCGGAAACGCTCGCCCAACGCATCTCGGGCGAGGAACACGAGGCGATCGTCGAGGGCGTGCGCGTCCTCGCGGTCAGGCTCAAGGCCAAGGGATGACGCGGCAGCTCCTCGAGCTCATCCAGGGACTCTTCATCGGCTCGGGGGGAATCCTCCCCGGCATCTCGGGCGCCTCCCTCGCCGTCGTCTTCGGCTATTACCAGGCGATCACCGAACTCGTCGCGCACCCGCTGCGGAACGCGCGCGCGTTCTTTGCCCGGCACTGGGGGCTTGCCCTCGGCATCGCGGCGGGCTTCGTCGTCACGACCCTTCTCCTCGATAAAATCTTCAGCGCGCACGCGCGCGCGGTCATCTTCCTCTTCTGGGGCTTCATCGCGGGGACGCTCCCCTCCATTTGGCGCGACGCGCGAAAAAGCGGGGCCGGGCTCAAAGAGGCGATCGCGTTCCTCGTAACCGCTGGACTCATGGTAGCGTTCGCCGTCATGGGCCATGGAAGCGGCGCGGCGCTCGCGGGCGCGGGAAGCGAGGCCGCGAGCGGAAGTGGCAGTCTCGCGCGCGTTCCGGGCGTCTGGGTCCTCGCGGGCGCCATCGTCGGCGCGGGGTCGCTCCTCCCCGGGGTGAGCGCCTCGGTCATCCTCGTGTACCTCGGCCTTTACGGGCCGATGCTCGACGCGGCGAGCCGGCTTTCAATCCTCATCCTCGCCGAGATGGGCGTAGGCGCGCTCGCCGCGATCGCGCTTCTTTCGCGCGGCATCGGCGCGCTCTACCGCCTCTTTCCCGGCGTCATGGCCGCGCTCGTGCTCGGCTTCACACTCGGCTCGCTCATCCTCGTCTTCCCCGGCATTCCGGCCGCCGACGCGATCGCCTCCGCCTTCGTACCGCTCCTTTCGGGCCTCGCGCTCTCTCTCGCGCTCGGCCGCGTGCCTTCCTGATTCACCCCTTCCCGATTTAACGCTTTTTTCATCGGTTTCTCACGCAGGGCGAACGCGAAGCCCCTACCATCCCAAGCATATGAAAGCACAGCAAGCGGCGGAACGCGCCCTCAAGACGGCAATCCACTTCCGGAAAGAGATGGAGGGGATCGTATCGGTCGGCGCGGAAAACTTCGCGGAAGCGATCGCGCGGTCGGCGCAGTACTGGGCGGACGACGATGCCGTCGCCGTGATCTGCCGCGCCGCGGACTCGAAGAATGAGGCGATAGCCCGGTACGGGAGCGCGGAGCGCGTCGTCCCGGCGGATGACGGGTCGATCGCGAGCCTTTTCGAGAACAGGGATTTCGCGTGGAGCGACCGAAACGACGGAAGGCTCGTCTCGGCCGACTACCGGTCATGGATCGCGCTTCCGATCGCGGGCAAGAAGGAAACGCATCTTGTCGCGATCGTCGCGCGAAAGGGACGGAAATTCTCCCGCGAGGAAAAAAACGCGGGAAAAGCGCTTTCGTCCTATTTCAGCGCGGCGTTCAAGGACATCCGCGCGCGGAACCGAAAGGCTGCGGCCCTCGCGGAGGATGCGGAACACGGGCTCCTCCTCCGCGCGCAAGGATCGCTCGGGAGAAAGCGCCAGCCCTTTCCCGGCTTCTTCCAGCTCACCGACTACAGCGCGCGGACGGGCAGCGACTTCGGCGAGATGTGGCACGTCCCCGACGACGGGATCATCGCGTGCGCGTGCGACGTCACCGCGGCGGACGCCGAGCGGCACCTCGGCCTCGTCTATCTCGACACCTGGCTCTCTATCCTCGCGCAAACCTCGCTCGGGATGCGCGACATCATCGAGCGCCTCAACGCGGACATGGCAAAGCGCGCGAGCGAATGCTACGTCTCGATCGCGGGCATCCGCTATTCTCGAAAGAGCGGGCGGGCCGAGGTCGCCGGTGCGGGAAACGCGACCGCGATTCACTTTTCCCACGACGCGATGGCGACCCAGACCTTTTCGTTCGGCGCGGCGGCGGGCGTCCGAAAGGACATCGAGATCCGCTCCTACGCGCTCATGCCGAAAACCGGCGACATCGTGTGCCTCTGCACGGACGGGCTTTGCGACGCGCGACGGATCGACGGCGGCCTCGTCGGGAGCGAGACGGTCGCGGAGACGCTCAGGAAGCACTACTTCCTCGCCGCGGAAGACCTGGCGGCGAAGGTCCTCGAGGCGGTTTCCGCCGCGTCGGTCGCGGGCGCGAACGCCGATGACCGAACGGTCCAGATTCTGAAGATACTGTAAGGAGGGAACGATGCAAACCCAAGTCAGAAAGGACGGCGAGGCGTTCGTTTGCGCGGTGATCGGCGACGTCGACATGTATAGCGCGCCGACGCTTCACGGAACGTGGCGCGATCACGCGGCGAACCGGGCGCCCGCGCCATTTATCGTGGACATGGCGAGGACCGAGTATCTCGACTCAAGCGGCGTCGGGGTATTCGTCCAGATACTCGCGGATTCCCGCGCGAAGGAAATCCCGTTCTTCATCTGCAACATCAGGGGCATGGCGGAAAAGCTCATGCGGCTCAGCCACATGAGCTGCATCCTGCCGATCGAGCCGACGCTCGACGCCGCGCTCGGCAAGGCGCGCCAACGCGCTGTCGCGCATTAGAGAAACCGACAAGGAAGGAATGATGGCAGGCAACGACGAATTACTCATCGATGACACCCACGAGCTCTTTTCGCGAAACGACATGGACTACGCGGTCTTCTCGAGCGATTACCTCCAGATACGCTACTACACCCTGCTTCTCATCCAGCGCTCGCGCCCGAAGACCGACGAGCGGCTGCTCCTCGAGCAGCAGGTGAGCGAGATCATCAAGAACGCGGTCAAGCACGGCAACGGCTGCGACGCCTCGAAGGAAATCAAGGTCTGGTATCGGTTCACCGACGCGGAGGCGCGGCTCATCGTCGAGGACGAGGGACCCGGGTTCCGCGACCTCGAGAAATGGAACCTCTTCAACCGCAAGAGGCGCGAGTTTCTCGACAGGGGCGACTACACCGGGCTCATGAGCTACGTTTCCTGGAGGACCGACCGAAGCGACGCGTACGACGGCGGGAACGCGCTCTTCGCCGCGCTTGAGTACTGGAACCGCGGGGTCGTGTACTCCTCGGGGCGGAACGCGGTCGCCGTCGGCAAGGTCTTTCCCCGCGGGCTCATGGACGCGGACGGCGACGAATGACGCTCAAGGAAGCCGCGCGCGCGGAAACGCGGGGAGACCGGATAGCGGCCCTCGCGACGAGCTTTCTCTACGTCGACGCTAATACCCCGGTGCACGCGCTCCTTTCCGAGCTTAAGGAACCGTATCGCGGCGCCGTCGCGGTCGTCGATGCGGGGCTCCGGGTACTCGGGATCATCGTCCCGGACGACCTCGTCGAGATTTTGGGGAAGCCCTTCGGCAGGGACCTCTTGCAGCGCCAGTGTGCCCGGGACATCATGCGCCCCGTCGCGTCCTTCCGCGGCGACGAGTACATCCTCGAGATAACGGAGCGGGTCCGCGGCGACCTCGAGCGCGAGGGAATCACCCACTACGCGATCATGGGGCCAACGGGCGCGTTCGCGGGGCACGTCTCGTCGCAAGACCTCCTCCACTACGCCCTCGCCGACCGGCAGCGGGAGCTCGGCGTCGCGACGACCATTCAGGGGCGGGTCGTCCCCCCCTATCTCGGTTTTCGGGGCAAAAAGGTTTCCATCACCTGCTCGTCCGTGATGGCGCAGGGCGTCGGCGGGGATTACTACCACGTGCGGGAGTTCGCCCCCGGAAGGTGGTTTTTCTGCCTTTGCGACATATCGGGCAAGGGGATATCCGCGGCGATCATAACCGCGGTCCTCGCGGGATTCATGTTCAACGCCGACTTCTCGAGCCCGCTCGGCTCGCTCGTCGCGAGGCTCAACCGGCTCATCCTCGACGCCTTCAAGCTCGAGAAGTACCTCACCGGATTCTTCGCGCGCTTTACGGAGGCGACGGGAGAGCTCGAGTACTGCGACATGGGCCACTCGTGGTTTTACGCGGTAGAGGGCGGAAAGGCCCAGAAGATCGCCGAAGAGGCGGACAATTGCCCCGTCGGCCTATCGGAGATCGCCGACCCGATCACCAAGACCGTCAGGATAGCCCCGGGAACGGTGCTCATGCTGATCTCCGACGGATTCGTCGAGCAGGAAAACGGCGACCGCGTCGCCTACCCGTTAAGCGAGATGGGCCGTTGCGTGGCCGAGGCTATCCGCTCCGGCGACGACCCCGTCCGCGCGAAAGTCAGGATCCTCGAGTCGTTCTTCGCGTTCAAGAGGGACGTGCCCCAACGCGACGACATAAGCCTCGTCCTTTTTCATTTCCATGAGTGAGTCGCACTTGATTATCCGCATTCGCTGTGTTACTCTATCGTTATAATCCCTTAAGCGAGGAGGCAGTATCCCATGGATACAGACCCTGGTAGTCGTAGAAACGAATATCACGATGACATACCGACGCCTCCCCGGACCAATCCCTAAGATTCCGACGACCGATCAGAATTAGCCGGTTCTCCCGCGAGGCGCGCATCCTTTGTTTATGCGACGCGGCGCAATGAGGAGACGTGACCCATGATCACGATTTGGAAACAGGAAAACCGGAAAATGACGGAAGGGAAGCGCGACGACCAGCCCATCTGGGTCGACGCGCGGAACGTAACCCGCGAGGACATCCGCGTCCTCGAAAGCGAATACGGGATCGACACCGAGACCATCATGGATATCCTCGACCCGGACGAGCTTTCGCGCATCGAGCGCGAGGACGCGTACACCCTCATCATCGTCAGGCTCCCGATATTCATCGCGACGAACGAGGTCAGCTACTTCACCATCCCGCTCGGCATCATCCTCTTCCCGAACATGGTCCTCACGATCTGCTGGGCCGACTGCGAGCTCCTGAACGACCTGACGAACAACCGCGTCCGAGGGCTCACGCTCGGCGACCTTCCCGCGTTCGTCGTCCGCATCCTCGCGAGGGCGGACCTTATCTTCCTCCGCTACCTCAAGGAGATCAACCGGCGGTCGAACTCGATCGAGATCGAGCTCCAGAAATCGGTCAGGAACAACGAGCTCATCGACCTTCTCAAGCTCGAGAAGTCGCTCACCTACTTCACGACGAGCCTCAAGAGCAACCAGCTCCTTTTCGAGAAGCTGATGAAGACCCGCCTGATCCAACTCGACGCGGAGGACCGCGATTGGCTCGAGGACGTCGCGATCGACAACCGGCAGGCCATCGAGATGTCGGACATCTACAGCAACATCCTTTCAGGGATGATGGACGCCTTCGCGTCGGTCATCTCGAACAACCTCTCGATCGTCATGAAGCGCCTCACCGTCATCAACCTCGTGCTCATGATCCCGACGATGGTCACGAGCTTCTTCGGCATGAACGTGGACGTCCCGATGTCCGAGTGGAAGGGACACGCCGCGGTGCTCGTGATACTCGGCGTCTGCCTCGTCACCTCGCTCCTCGCGATGTTCCTCCTCAGCGACAAGCCGCCGAGAAAGAAACTGCTCGACCCCGCGAAGCGAAAGATGCTCCGTAAGCGAAACCGCGCCGTCGAGGCTTAGGCGAAGCCGCCAGGGCGCGCATATTCCGCTCGCGCACCCGCTCAGTTCTTTTGCGCGATGACCTCAATTTGAAAAACGTCGTCGGATCCCAGAACCGACGTTTTATAGTCACCGTAATACCCGGCGACTTCCATCCCGAGCGAACGATAGATACCCCGCAGCTCGTCGATATTATACAGCCTTATCGGGTCACATTGAACGGAAAGCGGCCTTGCGAGCTCCTTTCCGTATTCGAGATCAAGCCCGCCGTAATACATGAGCGAGCGACTGTCGTCCCAATCGAAGTCGGCGAGCGAAATCGTTTTATTCCCGGCGACCCAGTGCCTCTTTGGGAAGTGCTTTCGCGCGTACCCTCCGTTGCAAATGTCGACGAGGTGCTTTCCCTTGGCCTTGAGCGCGGCGGCCGCCACGCGAAAAATCTTTTCGTTCTCGCCGTCGTTCTCCAGATAGCCGATCGCCCCGTCGGCGAGGCTGAGCGCGACGTCAAACTCATCGCGATAGGCGCAGTCCCTGATGTCTCCCGCGACAAAGCGGGCGTTTAGGTTTTCGCGCTTGGCGCTTGCGTTCGCGTCATCGACGTAGTCTCTCGTGATGTCTACGCCGACGACCTCGCAGCCCCTTCGGGCCAACTCGAGGGAATGGCGCCCGAACCCGCACGCGAGATCGAGAACGCGCTCGCGTCCCGTCAACGCAAGGACTTCCCAGATGAAATCGACCTGCCGCGCCGTGTCCTCGACCCAACTCATGTTCTTGATGTCCAGGGTCCAAATTTTCTTGTACCAAGACTTATCAGTCGAGATCACGCGCTCAATGTCATTGCAATCGGTCATGCCACGCTCCTTTTTTTTGATGAAGGGGGCAAAGCTAGCACGAAGACGCGAAAGGCGTCAAGCGCCCGTCACGCGCGCGACGCGATCAAGGATCGTCACGACGAGCGCGCACCGACCGTCGCCCCGGAGGACGCTTTCCCTGAGCTCGACCGAAACGCTTCCCGGGCCGAGCGCTGCTTCGAAGTTCTTCCGGCAACTTGCGACCGAGCACGCGCAGAGCTTGGGCGAGGTTATGAAGCCGTCGTTGACCAAGTCGCAGCCGCAGCGCGCGTAGCGGATCTCGATCCTGTTCCCCTCGAGGGTATAATCGAAGTCGGCGAACTCGCGCTTGAGCTTATCGAGCGCGCTCGCGAGATCGGGGCTACCCGCGAAGGCTCGCTCGTATACCCCGCGCGAGTACGAAGCCGAGCACGAAGCCGCGCTTCGCTCGATGAACGCAGCGAGCGCCTCGGGCTCTGCCGTTTCGAGAAACTCGTTGATGCCCCGAAACCATTGCCGATAAAACGGCGTGTCTTCCATACCGCCTCCACGCGCGCCCTTCCCCGCTTATTCGGCGAGGTAGCCCTTCGCGACGCTTTCGTCGACGAGTTTACTGAGAAACTCCCATATCGCGGCAGATCCTTCCGCGACGTGCCGGTTCATGTCGAGCACCTGGCGCTTCGTCACCCCGTTCTTCTTCCAGGTGAATCCCTCGTTGAGGTAATTCTGCAAAAGCGGCTCGAACCGGTCGAAGACCGCGGCGAACTTCGCCTCGTTCGTCTTCCGCTCCTCGAATTCCATCCAAGCGCCATACAGTTCCGACGACTGATCCTCCCCGAGGAGGCCGAAGATGCGGCGCGCCGCCCGGTCCTCGCGCTCATGCGCCGCGGCGCGGTCGGGCGCGTAGAGAAAGGTGTCGCCCGCGTCGACCTCGACGACGTCGTGGACGAGGAGCATGAGCACGACGCGCTCGATATTCACGGGAAAGTTCGCGTACTCCCGGAACATGATCGCCATGAGGCTGATGGTCCACGAATGCTCCGCGTCGTTTTCGAACCGGGACCCGTCGAAGAGCCGCGACCTCCGCACGATGTTCTTGATCTTATCAACCTCGACGATAAAGTCGAGCTGCCTTTGGAACCGCGTCTCATCCATGACGATCCTCCCCGACGCCGACGGTACGGCGCCGCTCATTCAATTCGCGCTCGAGGAGCGCCCGAGTAACCGGTTTTCCGTGCGCGGGAATGAAGACCCGGCACGATGTTTCAAGGAGAACGGACCAGCTCTCGACGAGCCGCTCGGCGTCCCACGCGAAAGGAGGGAACGCGGATCCCGAAAAAACGCCGAAGACCGCGTCCCCCGCGAGCGCGACCGGTCCGCCAACGGATACGCCCTCAGCGCCAACGGCACACGCACGCGCCGAGTCCGCGTCGCCGACGATCACGCTGATCGAGCCGATCGAATGGCCCGGGGTATGGACGAGCCGCGCGCAGAGGCCATCGTCCGCGAAATCAAACTTGCCCTCGACTGCGAGATCCGCCGCACAGGGCTCAAACGATAGCGCGCGCTTGATAAGGCTCTCGAGCCCGTCGGTCGCGAATCGCAGGGGAGGATTAGTCCCGCGCGGGACGACGCCTTCGCCGTCGGTCAGGCCACGCGCGAGGTATTCGGTCTCGGCGCGATGCGCTACGACGCGGGCGCCGAAATGATCCTTGATAAAACGCGCGTTCCCCGCGTGATCGTAATGGGTATGGGTTAGGACAAGCCAGTCGAGCCGATCGACGCCGAGGGCGGCAAGGCGAGATGCGAGGCGGCGCCGATCCTGAGGCGTCCCCGTGTCGACGAGGAGGCGACGCGTCCCGTTCGCTACGAGAAATGAGCCACTTCGTCCGCCGAGTATCCGCGTCACCGCGATGCCCTCTCCCGCGAGCCAGGTTTCGTATGAGGCCATGGGTTCATTCTATCCCGAATCGCGCGGGAGGAAAACCCTCAGGCCGAAAAGCAAAAACGCCCCTTGACGGCATGCGCGATCCAGGGTTAAGCTACCCGAAGCCGAGAACATTGGCTTGGCCGCATAGCGGTCAAATGAACTTGTTCGTTGGAGAAACCCGACCATGGACAAACACGCACCGTACGTAATCGTCAGGACCGCAGGTACCGACGCCGCTTACGGGAGAGGTCTGTCCACAGCGGTATATACCGGCCGGAACCAAACGCCGATCGCCTGATCGCGCGAGCCGTTCGCCCCAAGAGGCGAGCGCATGGAACCCGGCCTGCAAGACCGCGGACGCCCTATCCCGAAAACGGAAGGGGCCCCGCGGTTTTTTTTATCCTTGCGCATTCCGCGCGCCGTTCCCCTTCCTCACCGCCAACATGCCACGGTCGGGTCGATAAAAAGGAGAACGAAATCATGATCGATATTAGGGACATCAAGAAAGACTACGCGGGAACCGTCATCCTCGACGGCGTGAGCGCGCATATCGCCCGCGGCGAGAAGGTCGCGCTCATCGGGCGAAACGGGGCCGGGAAAACGACCCTCCTGAGGATCCTCGCGGGCGACGACGCGGACTTTTCCGGTTCAGTCTCAAAGGCGGGAGACGTCAAAATCGAGACGGTGCCGCAGCGGTTCCCCGAGTTCGCAGGAACGGCGCTCGACTTCGTCAGCGAGGGCACCCGGCTCTTGCGCCATGAGCTCGCCGAGCTCGAGACATCGATGGGAAGCGCCGAGGGGAAAAAGCTCGACGCGATCCTCGCGCTCTACGGAGAGCTTCGCGAGCGGTACGAGCGCTCAGGCGGCGACGGGGCCGAGGAACGCGCGTGCCGCTACCTTGAGGGGCTTGGCCTCGGCGGGCGCGCTGGCGTCGAGGTCTCGTCATTGTCGGGCGGGGAGAAAAACGTCCTCGCACTCGCGCGCGCGATCGCGGCGCGGCCCGAGCTCCTCGTCCTCGACGAGCCGGGAAACCACCTCGACTTCTGGGGGCTCACCTGGCTCGAGGGGTTTATCCGCGAATACCCGGGCGCCGTGCTCGTCGTCTCGCACAACCGCTATCTTCTCGATCGCACGGTCACCCGCGTCATCGAGATCGAGGGAGGAAAGGCGACCTCATACGCCGGAAACTATTCGGCGTACCGAATCGAGCGGCTCCGGAAGGCCGTCGCGGGCGGGATGGCGTATAAAGCCGACATGAAAAAGCTCGAACGGCTCGAGGAGCTCGTGAAGCGCTTCGAGATAATCGCGCGCGCGCATCCCGACCCAAAATGGGGGCGCCGTCTCCGCGCGCGGCGTACCCAGCTCGAGAAGGCGCGCGAAGCCGCGCGCGATAAGCCCGCCGATCCCGACGCCTCGTTCTCGGTAGCCTTCGCGGGGGAACGCTCGCGGGCCGACCGCGCGCTCACCGTGACCGATTTCTCCTGTACCGTCGGGGAAAGGGACCGGGGCGGTGAACGCACGCTCCTCGAGGGGGTATCCCTCGCGATCGAGCCGGGGGAACGGGTCGCGCTCGTCGGGCGAAACGGCTCGGGAAAGACGACCTTCCTCGACGCTGTCCTCCGCGAGGGAAGGAACGAAAACCCGCTCGTCCGAATCGGACCGAGCATGAAGGTCGCGTACGTCACCCAGCACGGCGACCGGCTCGACCGAAACGCGACGCTCCTCGACGCGTGCCTCGCGGCCGGATCGAAAAACGGGATCGACGCGGAAAAATCGCTCTCGCGCTTCCTTTTCCCGCGGGACTCGCTCGCGCGGCGAATCGGCTCGCTTTCCGGCGGTGAGCTCAACCGGCTCCAGCTCGCGCTCGCCGCGATCGCGCGCGCGAACTTTCTCGTCCTTGACGAGCCGACGAACCATCTCGACATCGCCTCCTGCGAGGCCGTCGAGGACGCGATCGCGGAATTCGACGGGACGATCCTCGTCGTGTCGCACGACCGTTTCTTTCTCGATCGCGTCGCGACGCGGGTCGTCGAGATCGAGGACCGGGACTTCGTCGAGCATGACGGAAACTTTTCGGAGTTTTGGTACCGTAAGTACGGCTCGCGGGGGATCGCGCCATTCGCGGCGGGACGCGCGGCCACGGCGGAGGGACGGGCGGCGGCGGTCGCGCGCTCGACTACCGGGGCGCAAATCGGCACGGAGAGCGCGGGAAAAAGCCGCGAGCAGAAGGCGAACGACGGCGCGAAGAACGCCGACGCGATAGAAAAGCGAATCGTCGCGCTTGAGGCCGAGCGCGGGCGAATCGAGCGGGAGATCACCGCGGCCTATGGCGCGGGCGAGCTTAAAAAGGCGCGCGCGCTCGGAGAACGGCTTGAGCGAAACGGACGGCTCATCGACCGGCTCTACGAGGAATGGGCGTAAGCCCTCGGGGAGAATCCCCGAGGGTTCGATCATTCGGCCACGCGGCGCCGTTTATTCGTAAAGCGCGGCGAAGGGATCGTCGTTCGGATCCGCGTGGCGGAAGTACTCGATCTCGTTCGCCTGACGGCGCGCGACCTCCTCGCCGAGGAGGTCGGAAACGAACGCGTAGGCCATGTCCATGCCCGCGCTCACGCCCGAGCTCGTGTAAAACACTCCGTCGCGGACCCAGCGCGCCTTCCGTACCCACTTCACCGACGGGGACTCCTGGGGCGCCCAGGCGAACACGCGCTTATTCGTCGTCGCCTCCCGCCCGTCGAGGAGCCCCGTCTTCGAAAAGAGGACAGAGCCCGTGCACACGGTAAGCACGTACTCGGAAGCCTCGGCGAAGGCGCGAAGCGCCGAGACGAACGCGGCGTCGCGCACGAGCGCGCGCGTGCCCGCACCGCCCGGCACGAGGAGAATTCCGCCCGCGCTCTCGAGCGCGGAAAAGGGCTCCGTGATGGCGCGAACGCCCTGCGCGCTAGAGACGGCGCCGCCTAAGGCCGAGAAAAAGCGAACCGAGAACTGATCCCCGATCCTGCCGAAGATCTCGACCGGGCCGTAGGCGTCAAGGGTCTCGAAGCCATCGAATAGCACGACATTCACCTGATGCATGCATCGCTCCTATTGCGAGAATCCCGCCACGAAGGCATCGTTGCCTTATCGCGCCGCGCTTTCGAGCGAACGGCGGAAAAGGTCCTTGGGTTTCAAGCCGTTCTTCTTCGCCTGCGCGCGCCATCCCGCCTCTCCCATGACCTTGTAGAGAAACCGCGGAAGGCCATGCTGCGCGAACCCGTCCGAGGCGAGTGAGCCGTCGGGGCCATGCGCGATCGCGTCGGCGACGTCCCGGATCTTGCGGATCACCGGCTTGCGGATCGAGGCCTTTTGCGGAACGCCCTTCACCGCGCCGATCATCTCGCCCGTTCCGATGCCGACGCCGCCCGACCATGCGAGCCCCGCAAAGGCGCAGTAATGGGAGAGGATCTTCAGGGCACACGCGTTTTGCTTTCCCTCGTAAAACCCGCAGTTCACGACGGCGAAGACCCTTTGCCGCTTCGCGCGCGCAGCGGGCGAGAGGGACGCGCGGTACCGCGCGTAGCGCTCGAGAAAGGCCATAAGGGACGCGGGAAGCGCGTCGACAAAAAGGGAGGAGGCGATGAGGAGGACGTCGCTTTCTGCCATCGCCGGAAAGACCGAGTCGTCGGGATGGCGCGCCTGCTTGATCTGCGAGACGACGTCAAGCGCGATCGCGGGATCGAGCATCCCGCGAATGATCGATATCACCTCCCGAGAGTTCGAGGTCTCGCCCTTCGGGCTACCGTTAATCGCGGTCACTTTCATCGCGTAATCTCCTTTGCGAGCCATTCCCCGCAGGCGCCCGCGGCGCTCACCGCGTCGGCGTCACGGCCGACGATAAAGGTACCCATCTCGAGCCGGTCGCCCCGCTGATCGCGGTTCGCCTCGGTAACCTCGAGGAAGGTCGCTTCCTCCCCTTCCGTGCGCGCGCCGTATCCGGCGGCGAGGAAAAGGGGAATCGAGTCGTAGCGGAACCGATGGTGCATCTCGCCGTTTCGAATCGTGAAGTACGGATGAAGGTACGGGATAAGACGATCCACGAACGACTTGATCCGCGTGCTGTAACCGCCCCAGGTGATGCGCGAGATGATGACGAGATAGTCCGCGTCCCAAAATTTCTCGACGAAGCCGGTCCCTTCGTCGCGGGGGAGGACGCAGACGCCGGGGGTCTTGGTCCAGCACTGAAAGCAGCAGATGCACGGGGCCGACGTACCCGATCCCGCGTCGATCACCTCGATCCGATTTGCCAGGCCTTCGGCCGACGCGCGGACGGATTCAAAGAGCGCGCGGGACTCAGGCTCGGTCGAGTCATATAAGATTCCTACCTTCACGGAAAGCTCCTTCGATGTCCGCCGCGATGTTTACACCGGCAACATCAAGAACACCATAGCACGGGATGTTTACACTGTCAACATCCCGTGCTATACTTTTTTTCATGACGGAAACCTACCATCACGGGAACCTCAGGAATGATCTCATCACCGAGGGACTCAAATTGCTCTGCAAGAACGGGATCGCCGCCTTTTCGCTCAGGAACCTGTCCAAGGAACTCGGGGTCAGCCACGCCGCGGCTTACCGTCATTTCTCCTCGAAAGAGGATCTCGTGCGGGCGATATTCATCGAATTTTCCGCGCGCTTCCGCCAAGCCCTCGTAAGCTCGGTCTCGCCCGGTGCGACGGACAAGGAAGCGCTCATGCAGCTCGGCGTCGGCTACGTCCGGTTCTTCCTCGCGCAACCGGAGCTCATCTCCCTTTTCACCCTGATCCCCTCCGAAGGCGACCTCCTTTCCCAAATCCTGAGCGAGGCGTGCGATTCTCACGACGCGATGATCGAGATCGGCGCGCACGAGGATTGCACGGATATCGAAGACCTCCCCGACGAAAGCGGGTTCGGCTTTTTCCGCCGCCTCGCCCTCGCGCTCCGTAACGAAGCGTGTTATCGGGACCTTAGCGACCGCGAGATCCTCCTCGGTTTTTGGGGGAAGGTACACGGTATCGCGACGATCCTCATCACCCAAAAGCGGTTCATCCCGCCCGAGAGTCTCGACGCGACGATAGAGCGCGTCGTCAGGACGGCGTTCTAAGGTCCCGGGGTCTGACCCTCATGCGTTGGGGTCTGACCCTTCTTGACGAAAACCCAATGGAGTACGCAGCCGACGCACAGGGGAAAGGTGACGACGACCAAGCGGTTATACGCGAAGGCGTCGCGGAACCGCAGATGGAGGACGCTCCAGAAGGCCCGCGTAGTTCCGCACCCGATGCAGCGTTTTTTAAAGAGCAGCCGAAAGAGGCACAGGGGATATTTTTCGCCCAAGTACTCCCGGGGAATTAGGAAAAAGATGACGGTGAGGACTGCGACCGCGAGGAGCTTCAGAAGCGTTTTCCTGCCCGGTCGCGGAAGGCGCAGGCGGGACCAAATCGCGCGGGGAAGCCCCTCTGGCGCGGTCATTTTTGCGAAATGACGTTTCCCTGCGAGTCGGTAAACTTTCCGGTGATGATCATGATCAAATCGATGAGCGTCCAGATACCGCATCCTCCCAAGGTAAGGATCATGAGGATGGCCGTGCCGATCTTTCCGACGTAGAACCGATGGGCGCCGATCGTTCCCAAGAAGAGGCACAGGAGCAACGCCGTGAGCCAACTTGAGGACACGTCGATATTCGCCGGCGCCTTTTTTTGCCGTACGCCGCATTTGGGGCAAATCTCCGCTTCCTTTTTGATTATCGCGCCGCAAGAACTGCAGAACGCCTCATCCGCGGCCTTATCCCGTGTGTCACTCATAAAAAACCCCTTTATTCATC
>DAOPYF010000051.1:0-7395 GCA_035352735.1 Treponemataceae bacterium
GGTTGGCGATCTCTTTCGGGGTATACCGATTGAGAACCTTCATTTCCTCGCGATCGACGAATCCGCGAACCTTCTTAACCATCTCGTCTTCAGTCGTCACCATGTAACGATTGAACATGTTCTGGTAGTTCTGGTTAAAATAGTTATAGAGTTTTTCCTTAACGCCACCCATTACGTCGAGGCGCTCAAGGACTTCCTTGGGAAGCTTTGCGTTCAGGTGATGGAGAACCTTATTGGTTTCCTCTTCGAGAAGCTGGTTAACTTCCTTCTGTTGATCACGGTAATCCTGCGCGAGCGAGTTCCTCGAACCGACTGCACTGGGCTTTTCCGGATGGAATACGTTAGGGCTGCGGGGCAGATCGATGCTTCCCATATTATTGTCTCCTTATATCTATAAGTCTCGTTTAGCACGTACAACTAACAATCTCATTATAAACATCCTTGAAATTAAGTAAAGCAATTTTTTTTTTTTATGAGATGCAAAAAAGCATATAATGGTATAAACTCTCAATTGGAGTGAAAATGATGAAAAAAGACGGCATCCTACTGACGGTATTTGCGTTCTTTCTCGCGGTTTTCCCCCTTTCAGCCGGGGAACGAACAATCCCCGTCGATATGTTCATTATGATCGATAAATCCCTGTCGATGTCCGATCCGGGGAAGTTCGATAGCCTCCATAAATGGGTGCGCGACCAGTTGATTGGGCAGATGCTGATCGACGGCGACTGGGTGACGATCTATCAGTTTTACGGCAAGGCCGACAACCTTTTAACCATGACCGTCCAAACCCCGGAGGACCGCGCCAAGATCGTGCGCACGATCGACGCGATAGCGCCGAACGGCAAGTTCACCGATATCGGGCTCGCGCTCGACACGATCAAGCAAGCCCTCGACAAGCGGGGGACGAACGATCGGCTCAAGGTCATGCTCCTCCTCACGGATCTCAAGCAAGAAGCGCCGTGGACCTCCCGGTACGCGGGCTCGCCCGACAAATTCGAAAGCCCCTACCTCGCCGAGGCACGCCTCGTCCAGCACGATTCATGGTACGAGATCACCCTCGATATGGGAATCCAGGACCGGGTCGTTAAGACCAGTCAGGATCTTTTCGCCTCGATCGAGGAATCCCGCGGAACCTCGCCTGAGCTCGGGTCATCCGGCAATAACGACGGGAAGGACCTTGCGGCCTCGGGTACGGATACCCAAACGGGGACGACCGGCAAGGACGGCGCTCAAGCGGGCGCGGCAGGGCAAAGCGGCGGGAAGCGCGGATCGGGACTACCCCTGGCGGCCGTTGTTGTGGTAGTATCGGGCATCCTGCTCGCAAGCGTCGCCGTATTCGCGGTCACGAGAACCAGGCGAAACCGACAGGAAGAAGAAAACCGATAACGGGACATCCATGAAGCGCACAGTTCTCATAATCATCGCCGTCTGCCTCGCGGGCCTTTTCGCGTGGCTCGCAATCAATAGAACGGTCCTTTCGCTCTCCACCGAGACGAGGAAGTCTGCCCGCACGGTCATCCCCTCGTCGGATAATAAGGCAAACCCCAACTCGGGCATGGCGGAATCGCCCACCGAGTACGACGAAACGAAGCAGCAGCCGCTCGTGATCCTGGACGCCGACGAGAGCTTCGTCCAGGCGATTTCCGTCGACATCAACAAGGACGGGACTCAAGACCAGATATGCGCCCTGAAAAAAACCTCGGAACCGAACATCTACCTCGTGCCCGCGCTTCAAAACCCGGTCACCGGCGAATACATGCGGCTCCAGGCTATCCGAACCGGCATCACCCAGACGAGAACGCTGCTCTTCTACTGCATGGACATCATCGGCGACCGATCGAACGCCCTCGTCTGCTCGGGCATGACCGCCGATAACATCCAGCTCCTTGCCGTCTATCTGCCCACGCAGGAAGCCGACGGGAAAACGGTATTCACCGCCGCGGCCGACCTCCGGTCGGACGGGACCATCACGGTTCAGGAAGTCACGAGGCCGGACGCCTACAACCTCGGGCTTACCGGGGGCGAGAGCTTTCCCATCATCACCTATAGCTCCGACCCGGATTCTCCGGACACCCTCAATCAAATCGAGCGCGTATACCGCTGGGACCACGGCCTCAAGCGATACGAGCTCGCCTCGGAGTCGCGGATAACCGGCCAAAAGATCGAAAGTCAGATGCTCCGGCAACTCCAGGGAGGGAACGTCAACTCCTTCGAGGACTATCTTTCGGGCGTCTGGTACATTCCCTCGGCGAGCCCCAATGAAGGATCGAAGTACATCTACTTCGACACGGCGGCGAAGGAAATCATCTTCCACAACGGCTCGACCGAGGAAGTGTTTATCCGCGAATCGGGCTCGTCGCGCCGGTACGGAGCGTATTTAATCACGAGAAACCGCTCGATCGAGAGCATCAGGCGCCTCATCGACGTCGAGTTGACGGGGATTGACGAGATCAGGGTTAGCGTCCACGAGGATGTCAGGCTTAAGATTGGCGTAGCCTCCGATTGGGATGGTATCTACCGAAAGATGGGCGCTTCCGCAAGCGGGCAAGAAAGCGAAGCAGGTCTTACCGCCAAAAAGGTTCAATCGATCCTCGGCTCGGGCAGATCGGAATGGGTTTCGAATGACGGCCAATCGGTGAGTTTTCAGGAACGCTCCTATACCCTTACCCGCCCGGCGGGCTCGGATACCGGCACGTTCGCGATCATCACCGTCGGCGGCAAGCCCGTATTCCAGTTCAAGCCGGATCGTTCGGGCGCGAAGTCATCGTTTTACCTCGTCGAAACCGATATGAAGCCGCTTGCCACGGGAGAGCGGCAAAGCATAACCCTCACCGAGGTAACGGTCACGATGACGGGAACGAACCTTGCCGGATCCCCGCCGGTCGTCTTTATCCGGAAAAGCTAGGTAATCGGGCGCGGATTAGGGGGAATCACTGGCCGTCGGTCACGAGATAGCTTTCAAACCCTGAGTCTTTCAGTCGCCCCGCGACGGTTCGGTTTTTGTCCTCGGGAACGAGTACCGCGAAGTACACGGTTCCGCTGGGGCGTTTATCGCTCCGAACAATGGGCTTAAATCCAAGCTTTTCGAGCCTCGCGACGAGATCGTCCGCGTTTTCCCGACTCTTGAAAAAACCAACCTGCTGCCATACCCCCGAAACCGAATCAGACGCGACGACGCGCGGTTCCGTGCTGGATGTGGCGACCGTCGAACCCGTTACGGCGGTCGCACGCGTCGCGTTTGGTCCGCTCGCGGCGCCAGGCGCACCTGTCGATCCCGAGGCGGCGGCGGAGGCAGAGCCGGAGGATTCTGGGTTCGATGCCGACGATTGCGGCTTTGGAAGGTTTTTCGTTCCCTCTTGGGCAAAGGACGCGACCGCGCCCTGGTTTCTTCCCATCAGATACCAAAACGGCGCCGGGGCAAGGCTCATGGAGCCTGAGGCAACGGCCGCCTCGGGGGAAGCGGGATAGGTCGCGATCAGGGCATCGCGGGACGCGGCGTCGCCGTCTGCCCACCAGAGGGTAAAAAGAAGAGCGGGCGCATACTCGGCGAAGGCTTTGCCCTGCGCGAGCGTTCGGATCAGTGAGAGGGACTGCGGGTCATTGCCCTTCGCGAGGCTTATCCACGCGGCATACACGCGGGAACGCGCGAGAAGCCGATCGTCGAGCCCGGTTAAGAGCACCGTCCGGACATAGCCGTCGGCGGCATCCGTGTCGTTCGCGGCGAGGGACGCGCGCGCGGCGTCGAGAAGAAGGGAGTCGTCGCGCGCGGCGGGGTCTGCCGTGGCGGCGGCGGCGTAATGGCGGGCGGCGGCGTCGGGCGCGCCGATCCGCTCTTCGTAGGATGCAAGCGCGGCGAGTATGCCCTTTTTATCCGCGGGAACCGATTGCTTTGCCGCCCCCGTCTCGAGGGCTTGGGCGATTTTCGCCCGATCCTTGAGGATAAAGGCGCGCTCGATTACCGCCTTTGCCGAGCTTGAGAGCGCGGCATTTGCAAGCGCGGGGTTCTTTTGCTCGCCGCCTTTTGCCGGTTCGCCGGATTTTGCTTGATCGCCGGGCTTTGCCTGCGCAGTGGCCCCGGTCGCGGCGCTTGAAAGCGTGGCGGCGGAATCGGTCGAGTCGGGCGCGCTTCCGGAGGAAGAACTCGCGGCATAGGTCGAAAGGCAGCAGAAAAAGAGGCATGCGCAGAAAACGGCAAGGCGGCACGCGCCCAAGGTTGCACTCCGCGCCGCATTGAGGCGCAGAATCGCCGGAGCGCTCCGCGCGCCGCAGAGCATGAAAACGCGATCAGTCTTCATCATAGCCTGACGAGGCCGGTGACTCGGACGAGGCCTTCCGGCTCGCGCGCCTTTTCAAAGAGGAACGCGCCTCTTTCCGCACGAAGGTACCGCCGGTTGGGCTCGCCTTACCATTTTCCTTTCCCGCGCGCTTTTTCCCGTGCCCGATGAAAAAGGGCAACACGGTCACGGCGCCGGCGGCATAGGCAAAAAGCAGGCTGACGAAAATCGGCACATCATGATATTTATAGAAGATAAACGAAACGTCACACCGGTTGTCGAGATTGAAGCCGATAAAAAAGGTAACGACGAGCAAAATCGCGAGAAAGGCAATCAACTTCCAGGGCATCTTCTAGCGCCTCCAAACGGGTTTTACTTCAGTTAAAGGAATCGCCGATCATTTTCGCACGGAACGTTCGCCCGCGCAAGCAGGTGAGTTCGGCCTCGACGAAGTGCCCGATGAGCGCCTTGTCGAGGGCTCCGGAGAACACGACCATCTCGCCGAGTTCGGTATGGCCGAAAAGCTCGTCCGCGCGGTTTCGCGAGGTCGACTCGACGAGTACGGTGACGGTCTTCCCGACGCGCTCGCGCATGAGTTCGGCGCTCACCGCGTGCTGGAGCTTGATGACCCGGTCGAGCCGTTCCTTCTTGATCTCCTCGGGGACGCGATTCGGGTAATCGAATGCCTTGGTGCCTTCGCGCGGGTTGTAATGGTACATGAAGGCGACCTCGTAGCGAACGCGCCGGATCAGCTCGAGGGTTTCCTCGACGTCTTCCTCGGTCTCGCCGGGGAAGCCCATGAGGATGTCCGTCGAGAGGGTGACGTCGGGAATCCCCGCGCGGACGCGGTCGACGAGCGCGAGATACTGCGCGCGCGTATACCGGCGGTTCATCGCGGCGAGCACGCGGTCGGAGCCGTGCTGGACGGGAAGGTGGAGGAAGCGGCAGAACACGCGCTCGCGGGCGATCACCTCGATGAGCCGATCGGAAAGGTCCTTTGGGTGGCTCGACATAAAGCGAATCCAGCGGATGCGGCCCTTGCGCTCGACGCGGCGGGCAATCCGCTCGAGGAGCGCGGGAAAGTCGACCGTCTCGCCGGTTACGGGATCGAGCCAGGCGTATGAGTTGACGTTCTGGCCAAGGAGGGTAACCTCGCGCACGCCGCGGTCGGCGAGTAAATCGAACTCGTCGAGGATCTCGGGCATCGGGCGCGATACCTCGCGGCCCCGGACGTACGGGACGATGCAGTAGGTGCAGAAGTTATTGCAGCCGTTCATGATCGGCACGAAGGTTTGGAACGAGCCCTTTTCCCAGGACGATGAGGCGAAATGGTACGCGTTGACCGGCCGCTCGTCCGTCGCCCCGGCGTCCGTGGCTCCCGCGGCGTCAGTCGCCCGCGCGTAGGCGGAGCCTTCCTCGATCGAGCGGAAGATCTCGGCGAAGGAATCGCGCTCGAACATGCCGACGACGAAGTCGAGTTTCTTAAAGCGCTTCTTAAGGTCGCTTCGGAGCCGCTGGGCCATGCAGCCCATGACGAGGACCCGCACGTCGCGCCGTTTCTTCTGCGAGCAAAAAAGGCTTATCCGGCTCAGGGCCCGCGTCTCCGCGGTGATCCTGACCGAGCAGGTATTGATGATGACGAGGTCCGCGGTATCGGCGTCGGGGCTCGCCGTCCAGCCGCGCGCGGCGAGAAGCTCGGCGACCGAGGCGGACTCGGCGTGGTTCATCTGACAGCCGTAGGTTTCAAAGAAGTAGGTCATTGCGAATTGGTTTCCTTGGACGCTCACCGCGCCGCGTTCGAAGGCGAAGCGCTTCCCGGCTTAGCCGCCGAGCCGATCGCCCGATCGGACGACGAGCGGGTGCCCGCTTCCGCGTAGGCGAAGGCGCTGTGGTTATGGATGCTCTCGAAATTCTCGGCCTCGACGGAATACCAGGGAAACGCGCCGAGGCGGGGAATGGCGAGTATGACGTCGCGCACGAGGTCCTCGACGAACTTAGGGTTGTCGTACGCCGCCTCGGTCACGAACTTTTCGTCCTCGCGCTTGAGGAGGGAGTAGACCGCGCTCGAGGCGCATTCCTCGATGAGGCTCGCGAGGTCCTCGATCCAGAAAAAGGGACCAAGCTCGAGCTTGACGCGGACGACGCCGCGCTGGTTGTGCGCGCCGTAGTCGCTGATCGCCTTCGAGCACGGGCACACGGTCTGCACGGGAACGGCGACCGACACGAAGAAGCTCCGACCGACGGGTAAGCCGCCCTCGCCCGCCTCGCCGATCGGCCCGGAGACGGTTCCCTCGTAGGAGCACTCGTAGCACATCATCGCCTGCTGCCCGGATACGGGCGCGGGCTTTTCGACGAAATAGGGGAAGCCCATCTCGCCGAAGGCGCGCGCGGCGTTGAGCGAGGTTCGGATCTCCTCGAGCATGTCGAGGAAATGGGGCATCGAGAGGTGCTCGCGGTGCTGGTGGAAGACCTCGATGAAGCGGCTCATGTGCGTTCCCTTGAAATGCTTCGGGAGGTTCACGTAGAGGTTTACCGTCGCGGTCGTATGCTGGATGCGGTGGTCGCGGTCAAGGACATGCACGGGATACTTGAGTCCCTTGATGCCGACTTTCTGGAGCGGGACCTCTCTGTCGTCCCGCTCGCTCTGGATATCAATCAAAACTTCGCTCCTCCCGTACGGGCGGGAACGCGGCAATGCGCGCGAACCCGCCGAGCAGGATTATTTTTCGCCCGCGCGCTCGGCGGCGAGCAGGGTATTTTCCATAAGCATGGCGATGGTCATCGGCCCTACCCCGCGCGGGACGGGCGTGATGAACGACGCGACCGCGCAGGCGGGTTCGAAGTCCACGTCGCCGACGAGACGATAGCCTTTCTTCGCCGTGGGGTCCTCGACGCGGTTGACGCCGACGTCGATGACCGCCGCTCCCGGCTTGATCATGTCGGCCTTGATGGCCCGGGGCTTTCCGATGGCCGCGATGAGGATGTCGGCCTGCCGGGTGAACGAGGCGAGGTCGCGCGTGCCGGTATGGCAGACCGTGACCGTCGCGTTGCAGTCCCTCCGGGCAAGGAGGATCGACAGAGGCTTACCGACGATGTTGGAGCGGCCGACGACGACCGCGTG
>DAOPYF010000051.1:7495-15224 GCA_035352735.1 Treponemataceae bacterium
GCCATGCCGACCTCGGCGAGCGCCTTTTCCTTTCCGGTGACGTAGGAAACCGACGCGGGATCCTCGCCGACGAGCACGACGGCCAGGCACGGGGTCGTCCCGCGGGCCTTCAGCTCGGAAACCGATTCCGCGACCCGCGCGCGAACCGACGCCGCGACCGCAAAACCGTCTATTACTACAGCACTCATGTGATACCTCCGGAATGGAATCGCCTCACCCTACTCGTCTTGTGGTGTAACGGGGGAACCGCGTACTTTGTTGTAACATGTACGCCCATTGATAGACAATAGCAGAAGTAATGAGGTATAGTGTGACAATGAAACGTTTGATCTTCATCCTGGTCCTTGCGCTTACGGGACTTTCCCTGGCGGTCGCCCAGACCGATAGTACGCCCGACGTAAAAACAGAGCCTTCCCCGGCTCCCGAGAACCCCGCATCCAATACACCCGACACGGACAAGCCTACGACCGATAAGCCCGATAACGATAAGCCTGCCGCCGATAAGCCGGCGACGGACAAACCCGAAACCGACAAGCCGATGCCGCAAAAGCCCGAGACCGAGCTTACCTACGAGCCAATCCGCGCGGGAGACCAGTTCATCAAGATCGATCTCGGCGTCGGAAAGCCCCTTTTCTTCGTCGCGCCCGAAGGAATCGTCGGCGACACGAACATGAAGCTCGGGGGAACCGCCACGATCGGGTATTCCCGCTTCATCACCAGCCGAGTCGCGCTCGGCGGAGAGATGAGCTTCAGCTTCAACACGACGATCGGAAGCAACCTGTATTTTTACCTGCCGCTCACCTTCAAGGGAACGTATGAGTTCGTCTTTAACCGGGTTCACCTCCCCCTTTCCCTCGGCGCGGGTTTCGCGTTCCAGACGCATAATCACAATAACTACTTCGGCCCGATCATAAAGCCGGAGCTTGGCTGCTACTATCAGTTCAACCCGCAATGGACGATAGGGCTCGTGACCGCGTGGAACTGCATCCCCCAGTGGTACGACGACTCGTCGTATAATCGAACCGGCAACATTCTCGATATCAAAGCCGGCATCCGTTACCATTTCTGACGGCATCCGAGGAGCATCGCATGAAAACACCGACATTAATCGCCACTGGCTCTGCCCGGCATTCCGGAATCCATACGAAAACCGCGTTCGCGCTGATTTCCCTCATCGCGCTTTTCGCGCTCGCCTCATGCTCGAACGACCCGATCTTCTCGGCGATCCAGAACGAGGTTAAGCTGAAAGATCCCTCGATCGAGGGAACGGTTTCCTCAATGGAAGCGATCAACGGCGACCTCTATGCCGCGAACGGATACATCTTCAAGCGAACGGCGGGGGTTGGCAGCTGGGACAAGATAGCGCTCCCCGACGGCGCCTCGCGCTGCGCGAAGCTCGCGTCAGACGGTACCAACCTCTACGGGCTTTTTACCAATTCCGACTGGACGAGCTTTAATTCGGTTCAGCTCTATACGGGCGATTCCTGGACGCCGGTGACGGGCCTTGATAACGTGAGCCAAATAGGAAGCGGTAAAGGGCGCATCTACGCCTTCATCGAAAACGACGGCGACTCAAGCGAGCACACCTACAACGCCTATATCTCGACCGGAGCGGGCGCGACGACCTTCAACGCGACGCCGGTCGCTGAGGATATTGGGGTCCCAACGGGATCTTCCGGCGATTACTTCGCCACGACGACGACCGTCTATCAGCTTTCGGGAACGAGCGCGTCCTCCATCGGATCACCCGGCAGCGGGCTTTGCGGCGTAATCGTCGGCTCGAACGGCAACGTTTATACGGCTAACTACGGCTATGCCTACCGTTGGGACGGCAAGGATTGGACGTCATGCTGGCTCGATCTCGAAAACGATCCGGCGACGGGGATAACCATCCTCCAGTCGGCGTCGAAGGATCTCCTGATCATCGGTTGCGACGAGGGATACGGCGAGGTACCCCTTGACGCCTCAAGCGGCGCGCTCGGAAGCTACATCAGCCCCGGCTCAGACCCGCTATCGACCACCGACCCGGACGACGAGGATCAGTACGAAAGCAGCATCGAGCTCTATAACGTTTCCGGCATCTTCGCGTTCACGAGCCCCGTTCCGGCGGGCGACGAATACGTGCTCTATATCAGCGTCAACCACTATAAGTACAACGGCCTTTGGGGTTACTACGACACGACGCAGAGCGAGTGGAACCGCGAATAGCGCCGCTTAAGAACGCTGCCTCCTCGCGGGCCCCGACCGGGACGCCTTGAGGCTCGCGCCCGAAACCGATTCTTTTTTTAGGGGAGATGGCACGTGGATCTTTTTTCCGGCACCGCGACGGGACAGCATGAGCCTCTAGCGGCCCGGATGCGGCCACGAAGCCTCGACGAATACATCGGGCAAGACCATATCGTCGGGCCCGGGCGCCTCCTGAGGCGGGCGATACAGGCGGATCAGCTCTCCTCGGTCATCTTCTACGGACCGCCCGGAACGGGCAAAACGACCCTCGCCCGGGTCATCGCCAATCACACGAAAAGCAACTTCGTCACCCTAAACGCCGTGCTCGCGGGCGTGCAACAGATCCGCGACTCGATCGCCGTGGCTGACGAGCAGCGGCGCCTCTACGGCAGGAGAACGATCCTCTTCGTCGACGAGGTGCATCGCTGGAACCGCGCGCAGCAGGACGCGCTCTTGCCCTGGGTCGAAAACGGCACCATCATCCTGATCGGCGCGACGACCGAAAATCCCTTCTTTGAGGTAAACAAGGCCCTCGTGAGCCGAAGCCGCGTCTTCCAGCTCAAGGCGCTCACCCGAGACGATCTTATGGCCGCCGCGCGCGCAGCCCTCGCCGATAGGGAGCGCGGCTACGGGCGATGGAAGGTCGAGTTCGCCCCCGGCGCCCTCGAGCATCTCGTCGACACGGCCTCGGGTGACGCTCGAAGCCTCCTCAACGCCCTCGAGCTCGCCGTCGAGGCCTCCGTTCCCGCATGGCCGCCCGCCGAGGGAACCCGCATCGAGATTGATCTCAAGGCCGCCGAGGAAAGCATCCAGCAGAAGGTCGTCCTCTACGACCGCGACGGCGACTACCATTACGACGTCATCAGCGCCTTTATCAAGAGCCTCCGCGGCCGAGACCCGGACGCGGCGCTCTACTGGCTCGCGCGCATGGTCGCCGCGGGCGAGGATCCCCATTTCATCTTTAGGCGCATGCTCATCTCGGCCTGCGAGGACACGGGCCTCGCCGACCCGTACGCGATCTCGGTCGTCGAAAGCTCGGCCGCCGCCTTCGACCGCGTCGGGCTTCCCGAGGGCCGGTATCACCTCGCGCACGCGGCGCTCTATCTCGCTACCGCGCCGAAATCGAATAGCTCGATGGCCTTCTTCGACGCCCTCGCCGCGGTCGAGCGCGAGGATGCCGAGGTACCGAACCACCTCCGGGACGCGAACCGTGACGCCGAGGGATTCGGGCACGGGCAAGGCTACATCTACCCGCATACCTACCGGGAGCACTGGGCCGCGCAGCAGTACCTCCCCGACCCGCTCGTCGGCCGCGTGTTCTATTCGCCCTCGACGCAGGGCTACGAGGGAACGATTCGGGATGGGGTGCTCACGAGGCGAGAGCTCCAGATATCCGCGATACTCGACGATACCGGGCTTGTCGGTACCGAAGGCGAACAAGGCACTGACGGCGAAAGGGCCGAGGGCGCCTATGACCGATTCTACTTCGGGATGGAAGGGAAGAAACGCTCCTTTCGCGCGCCGCGCGGGGAGCTCCTCACCTTCTCGCCCGGGGCGACGAAACGCGATGAATGGACGAAACGGCTCGATTCCGGAAGGTCCGAAACCCTGCTCGCGATACGGAACCGCCTGACCGAGCTCGCGGGCATTCTCCGGCACCATCGCGTCCTCGTATGGGGCGCGGACGACGGGCTTTTGATTTGGGAAGCGGGAAGGCTCGCGCCCGAGGGCTTCGCCGCGGGCCTCTGCCGATCCGAGCGGGCTCAGGCGATCCTCGAGCAATACGGCGCGACCCTTGACTCCATTGACCGCCCGGCGCTCGCGGTGATGGATACCGAACAGCGCCTGGCCAAGGCAAGCGACGGTACGGCGCCCGTCGACGCGACACAAAGCGCGGCAGCAACAAGCGTACCGCGCGCGAGCGATCCCTTTGGGGTGCCCTTCGACCGCGTCCTCGCCCGCGATCCCGGCGCGACAGAGGACGCCATACTCAATTTCGCCGACGCGGCGCTCGCGCGGTGCGCGAAAGGAGGACTCGTCGCTTTTTCCGCGCGCATTCCCTCCCGCGGCATGCGCCTTTCGAGCCTTCTTCCCGAAGGAGACACCTTGCGCGAAAAGGCGAGCGCGATCGAGGAGACGCTCTATCGCAACGCCGCCATCCCGCTTTTCGCCTGGGATGAAAAGAGTCTTTTGGGCAAACTTGAAAAACGCGGGCTTTCGGCCAAGGTCGAAACGCGCCGATTCACCGAGCCGAGGCGCGTCACGAAGGACGACCTCGCGCGGTGGTTCGATTCCGCCGAGTCGCCGTATGCCCTCGCGCTCGCGGAAGGCCTCGACGCCGAATCGTTCGTAGCGTTCCGTAATAGCCTCGAGGCAATCGTCCGCAGATCGCCCGTTCCGTGGGATCAGGAAATACTTTTTTGCGCTGTCAATGCGTGATATAGTAGTATATAGTTGCTGTAAGGAGGATACCTTGACCATTCGAAAAAAAGTACGACCGCTCGCCCTACTCTCGGCGATTCTCGCGGTCTCGCTTGCGCTTCTTTCCTGCGCGTCGGCGCCCTACGCCCAGAAGGAATCGAGCGTGCTCAAGCTCGTTGACCTGATAAACTCTGGCGGCGTCGGCGAGATTGACGGCCTCACCCCGACCCCGTTCGCGCTCGACGGCGAAACCCTATACCTCGATAGCGACGTCGCGACCTACTGGGCAAACCTCAAGGCCGCCTCCTTCGCCCTCACCGACGCTCGCTTCGTCAGCGCCGATCACCTAAAGGGCGATTCCTTCAAGGCCTTCGCGGATTCCTTCGACATGAAGAACTTCTTCGAGAAATACACCGGCAAGGACACGTCCCTCGTCACCATCGACGCGAAGGAAGGCCGATACTATTTCCTTCTTGAGCGGAAGGTAGCGGGCTATCCGAAAGTCCGCGGAATGAAAGGACCGGTACAATGAAACACTCCGTAAAACGCATCGCCGCCGTGGCGGCATTCGCCGCGTTCGCCTGCCTTTACGCCGCCGCGCAGAAGGCAAACGTCACCTACGTCGAGGGGGTCGCGAACATCAAGTCCTCCTCCGGCAAGCTCAGGGTCGCCGACTTCGGAAGCCAAGTCGCCTTCGGCGAGTCGGTCATCACCGGCAAGGACGGCCAGGCCGAGCTTAAGCTCGAAAACGGCAGCACGATCCGCGTCGCGCAAAACTCGGTATTTAGCTACACCAACGTCGGCACCGGCTCCGACAGCCGCCAGGTACTCGCGACGACGGCGGGCAAGGTCGCCTATAAGCTCAACAAAGCGACGGGCAAGTCCCCGCTCATCCAGTCGAACAGCATGGTCGCCGGCGTACGCGGGACGGAGTTCACCGTCATGGCGGGCCGCGACGGCACCACCCTCCTCGAGGTTACCGGCGGTATCGTCGACGTCGAGTCGCAGGGAAAGCAGGTCACCCTCGTCAAGGACGAAGGCGTCGAGGTCACGCCCGGCCAGGCGCCCGGAGCGAAGTACACGAGACCCGGAAAGGAACTCGACTTCTCCAGCTGGAACAAGGGAAAGATCGACGGCTTCCTCGCGGACCCCGTCGCCGGGCTCGCGAAGATCGAGACCCAACTCGCCGGCTACCAGAAAGCGCTCGATGAGCTCAAGAAGCCCTTCGAGGATACGACGGCCGCATGGAAAAAGGCGCGGGACGACTATAAGCCGATTCTCGAAAGCAAGGATGAGGCCGCAATCAAGAAGTTCCAGGAGGAAACCCTTTTCCCCGCACAGGACAATCGCTCGGCGGTCATCCTCACGATCCGCTACAACGCGCTCAATTATCTCTCGGTTCGCCGCTTCGTCATGAGCAACATGTACATGGAGTTGAAGAGCCGCTACCCGACCAGCCGCCCGGCGGCCGTCGAGACCTTTTTCAAGAACTACGCCGCGATGCTCGCGAAATACGAGACCGTAGCCGTGCCAGAACTCGATAAGAACGATTATTAATCAGGAGGAGAACATGATGAAGAAACTGAGATTCGCGCTTCCCGTACTGCTTCTCGCCCTCGTGGCGCTTTTGGCCGTCGGTTGCAAGGCCGACAGTACGGTGAGCGCGGCGGACTGCATGAAGAGTTTCGCCGACGATTTAAACGTCGGCAATTTCGACCTCGGAACCTACACCCATTCGGAGGCGACGGACCATTACCTCGCGCTCAACAAGACATTCTGGGAGACGAACTTCATGGGCGACGGTACCTTCGCCTACACGATGAGCGGCGATACCGCGAACGCGACCGAGGCCGGCGTGAGCTTCGTCTTTACGCTCGAGGAAGACGGTAAGGATACCTACGCGATCAAGACGATCGTTCGCAATGGTACGAAAATTTTTGAATGACGAGAATACCGCGGCGTTATACCGCCGCGCGTGACAAGGCCGCCTCAGAGTGCTGAGGCGGTTTTTTTTTTTCGTTTTTAAGGATTGTCGTCCATGTTCCCCGCGTATCAGCGCGCGGCTAGAGAAGTTCCGGCTCGTCTTCCTTGAGGAAGCGTTCCTCGAATTCCTCGGCGGGATATGGCTTACCGAGGAGGTAACCCTGAATCTCGTCGCAGCCGAGCCGCTCGAGGAGCGCGAGCTGCTCCTCGGTCTCGACGCCCTCAGCGATCGTCCGGAGCTTGAGCGCGGTCGCCATCATGATGATCGCCTGGACGACGAGCTCGTCGGACTCGCTCTGCACGATATTGTCGACGAGCTGCTTGGCGATCTTGAGATAGTCGATCTCGAAGCGCATGAGATAGCTCAGCGACGAGTACCCGGTCCCGAAATCGTCGATCGAGCTCGTGATGTTGAGCCGGTTGAGCTCGGCGAATATCTCGATCATGAAGGCCTCGCCCTTCATCGCGACGCGCTCGGTGAACTCGAGGTTCACCCATTCGGGGACGGCGCCGCAGTCTTCCATGAAGGCAACGAGCTTCGTGAGGAACGCGGGGTCGTCGAGCTGCTGCGGGGAGACGTTGATGCCCATGAGCAGCCTCCGCCCGAAACGCCGGTTCCAGTCGGCGATGCGCCGGAGCGCCTTGCGGAAAATCCATTCGCTCAGCGAGTTGATCACCCCGTTTTCCTCCGCGATCGGGATGAACTCGTCGGGAGGCACGTCGCCGAGCGCGGGGGATTTCCAGCGGACGAGGGCTTCCATGCCGACGAGGCGGCGCCCGCCCATGGCGAACTGCGGCTGGTACACGAGCGAGAACTCGCGCTCGAAGTCGACCGTCTTGAGCGCGAGGTCGATCTGGTGCGTCCGCTCGATGCCCGCGATCAGCGAGGTGTCGAAGAACGAGACGCCGTTAACCTTGCGCCGCTTCGCGATGTACATCGCGATGTCCGCGTGCCGCATCAGGTCGCTCCGCGTGAGCGCGTCGTCGGGCCACGCGGCGATGCCGATGCTCACGCTCGTGTGCACGGTGGAGAGCCCCACCGGCACCGGCTCGTCGGCCATGTCGCCGATCGTGTGGATGAGCTCGGTTATCGACTCCG
>DAOPYF010000051.1:15324-16542 GCA_035352735.1 Treponemataceae bacterium
TGGTTCATGATCCTCAGCTCGCGCGTTCGGTCCGCGATCGTCGCCTCGAGATGCTTCGCCTCGCGATTGCGGTCCTCGAGCGCGAGATCCCGCCTGATCAGCTGGCGGATGAGGCGGCTCAGGAGTTGATGGCCGAAGATAACGATGACGAAAAACGCGATATCCGCGACGGTGATGCGCCGCGCGATGAGCGCGAGCGCCGGTATGAGGAGCAGAAAAAGGCTCCGGTTAATCATGCCGATGGAGCTATCCACCTCGGCCCGAATCGTGAGCGGATTTGAGGGGCAATCGAGAAAGAGAGCCCCGCCTGAGCCGATGAGGACGATCGAGAGGGAATACACCACGTCAACAAACTCATTCGAGGCGTACATGTCGTTAAAGAGCGCGTACGCGTACAGGATGTCGGCGACCGCGTACAGGATCATGCCGGTAAAAAGAAAAACCAAGAACGCCGGAATCTTGCGCACGGTGAGCGAGAGAAAAAGAGAGATCGCGAAGGTGACGAGGAACATATCGATCGTGAGGCCGATGAGCGCGGCGATGCGCCGTAGGTCGATATTGGTGAAAATACCGATACGCGAGCGGAAGAAGGCAAAGTACACGAAGGCGCAGAGGGCGATAAAGGTGGCGGTGATATCGACGAGAAATTGGATGGACATCCACCGACGCCGTTCGTGAAACGCGATATCCACGACGGCGAAAAGGAGCGATACCCCGGGCAGGAGATAAAGGCATAAAAGCATGGCGTTTGTCTCTGGATCGATCCCTAAGGCAAGCGCGTCAATGCCCCAGATCGTCTCGGCAATCGCCCAAAAAAGGAGGCTCGCGGCGATATACCGCCAACTCATGACGTAATGCAGGGATCGTCTCGGGCAAAGCGCCAAGATCGCGAAGGCGACCCACGCGATGAGGGGGGAGATGCCATCGCCAAGCCATCCTGAACCGATACTCGCGACGGCCGCGTATGCAAACCACGAGAGCGCCAAGATCGTGAGAATCGGCCATGTCTGCCTTTTATGCATGCAGTATCTCCCGTATTTACTCTAATATATCAAGCCCTTTTTTTAAAGAGGAGATTGCCGGAGCTGAACGGCATCGCGGAATAGGATCCCTCACGCCCCAAAGCCCTTGATGCGTTCTTTTTTTATCTGTATCATAATGGCATTCCAATCCAGGAGCGCTACATGAAACTCATTTTCTTAGGACCGCCCGGAGCCG
>DAOPYF010000052.1:0-16463 GCA_035352735.1 Treponemataceae bacterium
GCGAGGGTTTGGAGCGGGCGGCACTGGAGGAGGTTCACCCGCCAGTCGCCGGGTGAGGCCCAGTTGACGGTGAACTCGACGTCGACCGGAGAGCAGTACTCGTCCTCGAGCGCGCGGAGCGCGGCGGAGAGGGCGGCGAGGAGGTCGCGCTCGACGAGGACGCCCGAGCAGGTGCCGATCCTGATCGCGCGGGGTTGGCCGCGCTCGGCGCTCGCGCGCTCGGCTTTGCCGTCGCGCTCGACGAGGAGGCCCTCAAGCCAGTCGGGGTACAGAGGCGCGATCTCCTCGAGCGTTTTGGTCGCGAAGGCGCGCGCGCCGAGGTCGAGGCAATCGACCGAGCGTTGGCAATGCTCCGCCGGGTCGGCTGCGGGGCCGTCGGGCCCGAGGTCGGGGCGGTCAAGGCTCGCGAGGCGCGGGTAGTCGCTCGCGGTGCGGTCGACGGCTCGCGTGCCGAGCCCGATGACGAGCCTGACCATGCCCGCGCGCGGATCGAGGTCGGGATGCCAGCGCCACGCGTTGCGGGAGTAGCCGACGCCTGCGACGGCGGGCATGAAAAGCGAGCCGAAAAGCGAGCCCGAGACGCGCTGGACGAGGATCGCCATCTGCTCGTCCCGGTCGCGGAGCCCGCGCTTTTCCCGGTACGCGAGGGCCGACGGGTCCATCGCGCTCGCGTAGACGCGCCTGACGGCGTCCTCGAGCGCGGCGAGGCGGTCATCGGGGCTCCCCGCGTTGACGCAGAACACCGATTCGTACTTGCCGGCGAAGGCGTGGCCGAAGCTATCCTCGAGGAGGCTGCTCGAGCGCGCGATGATCGGGGCTTGGCCGAAATACTCGAGCATGCGGATAAAGCGGCCGCGGATGTCGTCGGGGAAGGTCCCCTCGAGTATTCCCTCGCGGAGCGCGGGGGCGAGCGCGTAGTAGCCGTCCTCGCCGCGCTGGCGGACGCGGAGCTTCCAGAGTTTATTGTGGACGACGTAGGCGTAAAAGACGTCGGTGCCGACGTAGAAGGAGTCGTGCGGCTCGAGCCTGCGCTCGAGGTCGGGAAACCGTTTCTTGAGTATTTGCCGGGCGACCACCATTCCCGCGGCTTTGCCGCCGATCTTGCCGGAGCCGATCATGCGGTCCTTAACGGCGAGGAGATCCTGCACGGAGCAATTCCGGGTGACGAGCGCGAGCATGCGGTCCTCGCTCCCGACGATGCGCTCGGCGATCTTCCGCGCGAGGGCCTCTTCGGCGCCGGCCGTTCCCGAAAGCGCGCCTTCGCTTACCGCCTTCCGCGCGTCCATGAAGAAGAGTTCCCAGCTATCGAGGTTCCGCGTCTCGCCCGAGTCGCTTTCCTTTCCCGCGATCTCGTAAAAGCGGCTCACCGACACGCCGTCGGTCAACGGCCGCGCCTCGTCGGGGTTCTCGGCGGAAAGGCAGTGCGGGAAGAACATCGTGTCCGAATAGCGCTTCCACACCTTGATCGGGTGGAGGTAGACGCAGCGGTCCCCGTGCCAGAGGTCGACGAGTATCTGCGTCGTTTCCCGGATTCGGACGATTGCCTCGTAGCTGTGCCGGTGGCGAAGGATGCAAAACCAGGCGACGGTGTCGAGCTCGAAGAGGTAGGGGCAGGTGACCATAAAGAAGTTCCCCATCATCAGGTCGGCCGACCAGGCTTCTTGCAGCACCGAAAGGCAATCGAATATATAGAAAGCTTCCTTCCCCGCTTCCTCGACGACGCGGTGTACCTCGACCGTAAAGCGCTCGAAGCCGCCCGAAGGGTCGAGCGTGACGATGTCGAGCCCCGCGCGGGGCTCGAAGACCGGCTCGTGCGGCGCGAACCTGACGTAGACGAGCTTTCTCCCGTCGGCGATCGCCCGCTCGCCGAAGCGGCGCGCGAGCAGCGCGTAATCCGAGACCTCCGATACCTGCCAGACGACGTTGTCCCCGATCCTGATATGGTCGAAGACCCGGTCGAGCCCCGCCGTTCCCGACGGTATGCGTTCGAATGCTGCCATATAGACACTCTCGCGCACGCTCGCGCGCGGTGTCAACAAATAAAAAAAGAAATCGCCTGTACGCGCTTTTTTAGCCGTTTTGCCCGCGTTTCGCGTAAGAGGAACCTCGATGGGGGGGACTCACGATGCGGGGAGAAACGGGAAAGCGGTCATCTATCTCGGGCGGGCGTTCCGCGGGGCGCTTTGCGATGTTTGCGGTCGCGCTCATGTTTGCGCTCTTGCCGGGCATTGCCTTCGGTGCCGACGCGAAGCCCGATCTCGATCTCCTAGATCGCTATCTAGACCGCGCGGACGAGGCGCGAACGGAGGCCGAATGGACCGCGCTTTCCGAGTCAGGTGAAGCGGCGGTCATCGCGCGTTGGGAGTCGGCGATGCTTTTCCTCGCGGACGCGGGAGTCGACTACGCGGCGCTGAAAACGGAAGCCGCGTCCGAGATTAAGGATGCCGTCGAGCGTCGCCTTTCCGCTTGGCTCATGGACCGGTTCTTCGCATCGAACGGGGACGCGGACCTCTCGGGGATTTTAAACGGGATGAAGCGGTCAGCGCTCGCCGCGATCTTCGAGCTCGACGGCAAGGGCGCCGTGCGGCTCGACGCCGAGGGCGACCCGATACAGCGGGAACATACGGGCGACGCTGCGGTCGAGACGGAAGTTGAGGCGTGGAAGGATTCCGCGCGCGGCCTTGAGGACCAGGCGATCGCAGACTGGGAGACGCGCTCGACCGAAGCCTTCGCCGAGCTCCTTTCGGGGCTCTCGCCGCGCGCGCGCGCGAACCTCGAGACGGTTGGAACGGCGCGGCTCGCGGATTACGGCGCGAGCCTGAGGCGCGAGGCGGACGCGATGCTCGCCCTCGAGGAATCAAACTTCCGCTACCTGAGGCTCAAGGACCAGTACTCCCTTCGCCTCGAAAGCGAGGGAAAGGGCGCCGAATCGGTCGTAGACGAACTCGTCGGGAAGGCCGGCGTCGCGCTCGAGGCGGGGCTTAAGAACCTCACGGACGGGCTCGACGCCGAGGCGGGCGCGGTAACGGCGAACGGCGAGCCGATCGACGGCGACGAATGGCAGGAGCGTTTCCGCGACGAGCTCGATAAAGGGCTCGCGCTTTGGGAAAAGGCCGGCGAGGATTTCATCGCCCAACGGGTCGAGTGGGAACAGCGGGCGGGAAAGGATCTCGCGTCGGGCATCGACGAATGGAACGCCGCGCTCCGCGAGCTCCAAGAACGGGAGAGCGCTTGGCTCGACGAGTTTCAGACGGTTCGTGAGCGGGCCGAGGCTCAATATGATCGGCGTTTCGCCGAGATCGATCGGGCGCAGAAAGAGGCGCGGATGGAACTCGACGCGAGCGTCGCGGCGAACGAGGGCAACCTCACCGAGCGAATCGAGGTAACCGTCGGCGCGCTCGATCAGTCCCTCGAGATGATGAAGACCGCGCGGGAGAGCGCGGGGTATTGGATCTCGAAAACGGACGGGAACGCCGGGTTCTCGATCGACTCGGTATCATGGGAGCCGAACGCGCTCCGAAAGGAGCTTCTCGCCGCGATGTTCGCGTGCGCGGGATCAAGGCAAGAATCGCGCTCGTATGGCTCAGCCTCATTTGGCCCGTCGCACGGGATGTACGAACCCGAGGACGTATGGGGATACCACGGGCCGACGGAATCGATGGAATCGACGGAATCAAGCTTTCAGCGCGCGAATGAACGCGCGCTCCGGGAACTTCAAGCCTATATCGGGGCGGGCACGGGGTTCATGCCGTCGGACGCGGAGCTCGAGGCATTGGTCTCGCGCGGCGCGCGCGCGGGTACGCTTTCGGATTACGCGGCGTACCAAAGGACCGTCACCGATTTTTGCCGGGAGAAACTTACCGTGAAGGCCGATGAGATCTACCGCGGTTCCCTCGATCAACGGTTGAGCGATACGGAGAAGGCGACCGTGAGCGGGAATCTTTCGGCCCTTGTCGAGGATTGTCTCGGGCGGATCTCCGGGGCGCTTACCGTTTCGAGCAACGCGCGGGGCGACGACGCGGAGGCATTAAGCCAGGCGACCTACTGGGTTGAGACGGTTTACCAGAGGTACGCGGCCGAGGCTGAGTCTCAAAACAAGGACTTGGCGAAGAGCTATGGGTTGGTGGTTTTCGAGGGAAAGGATATCCCCGCAGGCGGCTATGCGTCGGGGCAAACGATAGCGGGCCCGATCGAGGCGCTCGACGCGCATGGATGGGAGGCGGTATACCTCGATTCCTACCAAGTCGAGCTCCTAGAGGCCCGAGCGGTGAGCGACTATTGGGGGAAGGAACTCGCGGTCGCGAAGGCGGTCTACGACTATTCGGTCGACGAGAGCTCCTCTCGGCAGACCGAGGCGGAAACATTGCGGGAATATCAGGCGGCGTGCGATGGGTATACCGCCGCGCTCGCCGCGTACCGCGCCTCCGTCGCCGATCTCAGCGCGATCAACGGGGCCTTGGACGGGAAGAACGCGGCGATTGACGCGATCAAGACCCGGCTTGGCGAGACGAAGGCTAAGCTTGCCGATGCAAAGACTCGGTATGCCAATCTTCTGACGCTTGCCGAGCTCGACAACGCCGACTACTACACGGGGCAGTTCCGCTCCTATTACGAGGCGATCAGCCGCTTGCGGGGCGCGTCCTCGGGAAGCGTTTCCGAAAGCGCCGCGAAACTCGCGTCGAGCGCGGCGACGTACGCGAACGAGTCCTTCGTCAAGGTTTCATCCGAGGCGCTTGAGCGGCTTATCCAAGGCGACGCGACATCGGACGCGAAGGCCGAGGGGGTCATCGACCTCAAGCGGCAATACGACGCGCGAGCGTCCTTCACGGTTGACCCGACGAAGTTCGACGACGGAACCTTCCTCACGGCGATCGCGAAGGACTTGGCGATCGCGGCGGATGATCCTTGGTTCGCGACGATTAAGGAAGCGTATGAACGCCACGGCGGCGTCTCGATGGACGCCGCGGCGACGCATGAGTTCTCCCGGTTCCTCGAGACGGCGGCCGCGACCCTTGCCGCGGAAGCCTCGGGGACCCTCGAGAGGCGAATGATGGCGGTGTCTCTCCTTCTTTCGGGTACTGCAAGCGACGCGTACGCGGCCGTCGCCAAGCTTACCCCGGGCGCCAGGCTCGCGACCTCCCTCGCCGATGGGAAAACGCTCCTTGAGGAAAGCGAGCGCTCCGCGGAGTTCTCGCTTTTGGCGAAGCGGCTCGACGTGGAGCTCCCCGCGCTTGAAGCGCTTATCGCCGAGCTGGACGCGTATAAGGACGCGCATGGTGATTCCTTGGAAGGTTTTTCCGCCGCGGCACCGGGCTCCTCGACGAAGCCTTCCGAGGATCTCGCCTGGACGCTCTGGCGCATCCTTGGCGCGGATCGGGGACTCGCGGGCGCGGGCATCGCGTCCTATTCCGCGGAATGCAGGGATACCCTGAAGGCGATCCAGACGATCCTGGGCGCGGTAACGGGAGTCGATGAGCGCTCGCGCGCGCTGCGGTCCCTCGCCGCGAGCAATCGGCTTGCGGCGGACTATCTCTCCGGCAAGACCGTGTTTTCCTCGGATGGCGTCGACTATGCGATACCGTACCTTTCAAGCGAATACGCGGCGACCGTCGCCTTGTCGGGTGCGGCAGAGGAGTATCGGTCGTACGCGGCTCTTTCCCCGGGGCTTCAAGTTGCACAGCGTACCGAGGCCGTCGCGGCCTTCTCCTCATGGGTTTCCGCGAATGGGCTCGGCTCCGTTTCGGGCGGCGTCCTTGACTTGAAGAGTCCCACGCTCCTTTGGCAATCCTTTAACCCATCAAGCGCGGCGGATGCCGTCGAGCAAATCGCGCGTGTCTCGCACGGCGCGGAGGCGGTACTCGCCGATGAGCGTCTTCCGGCGTATTTTCGCCAGGGGATAGAGTCCTGGCTTTCCGAACTCTCGACGCTTTTTACCTATCGAGCGGCGCGATCATTCGGTACGGGCTCCCTCGCGGAAAGCGCGGCGCGGAAAACGGAGGCCGATGCCCTAACGAAGGAATGCGCGGATTTCGACCGCGTGTCGGGCACCTTCTGCGATCCGGAAACGTCCGCCGAGAACCGCGCCGTCGCGGCGCTTTGGCTTATCTCCTCGGGTACAACGCTTTCGGAGACGGCCGGGGAAGTCGCGGCGGACGCGCTCGCGGTATCCTTCTGCAAAGACCGACTAGCTTATGACGGCGCCGAGGTTCCGTCATGGGAGAGCCGGTATGATGCGTGGTTCGATAGCCTCAAGGCCGACGACCCGAGTAGCGCATGCCGCGCATACGCGCGGGATCGAGTCATCGCGCGGGCGGAGGCGCTGTGGGAAAAGGCTCGGCTCCGGGGCGACGCGGGATATGATTATGCAGCCTCGGCGAATAAAGAAACCCTCGACGGGATTAAGCTCGTCGAGGCGCTCAATGCCTCGCCTCCCGAGGAGTTCCTCGCGCAATTCGCCGCAAATTCCGACGCGATTAAGTATGACGCGCTCGCCCTCTATCGCGTAGACCGCTATCTTGAGTCCGCGAGCGGGGGCGCGCAATTTGGCGTCGCCGACGCGTATGCGAGTCTCTATTACGGCGGAGACGTCGCTGCGGCAAGCGCGGCGCTTCCGGGCGTGATGGCCGGTGAAGGCTCGGAACGAAAAGCGGCGTATGGGATACTCTGCGGACTCTCCGGTGAAATCGATAAGCCTTCGGTGACGAACGTCGACGCGAAGGCGACCTTTGGATCATTCGCCGCGCGGTTTCTCGCGACCTCACGCGCCGCGGTAACGGACAATCCTTATTTGGCCGACGTTTTCTCCGGGCTCTACTATGCGTCCCTCGACGCGGCGCTTTCGGAAAATACCGATGAGGAACGCAGCGGCGCCCTCGCAGTATTAACCGAGACGACCGGGATTGCGGCGAATCCCGCGATTGATCTCGCCGCATTCAGCGCTTCAGGCCTTGACGGGCGTGCCCTCGCGGGGTATGCGTGCGCCGACGCCTCGCGCATGAGCGGGAATGCCGCGTACCGGTATGCCTTGAAGGCGAGGATCCTCGCGGGCAAGGATGTCTCCTCGTATCTCATCGGCGCGGATGAAGGGCTCGCCGACGAGCTTGAGCGTTTCGAGCGCGTGGTCTCCGCGACCTATCGATACGTCCCGCCGCTCGACGGCTCATTCTCCGCGTATCTCGAGACTCTTTCCTCATCGGACTTACGCGAGGCAGAACGGGCGGATGCGTCGCTTTTAAACGCGCTCGGTTGGTTTCACGATCCCTATTTCGAAACCGGGCGAGAGGCCTCGGGCACGAAGGCGTATCTCGACGCCGAAGCCACGCGGCTTTCGGGCGGGCTTACCGCTATAGCCAATGCGGCGGAAACTACCCTTGCCGCGGGGTATGCGAACCGTTCGGCAGCGGCGAGCCTCGCGCTCGCTCGGGTATCCGCCGGCGATACATACGAGCGGCTTTCAGGGTCAGAGGATGGCGCCTGGAGGTCGTATCTCGGCGCGGAAGGAATCATGACTCACGCGAAGAACGCGGCCTTACTCGACGATACCACGCTCGGTTTCACCGCGTGCGAGGCCGTCGCCGATCTCCGGGGCGAGACGGCGGGGAGCTGCGTGTACTACGGCGCGAACGCCCAGGTGAATAATGGGCTCGAGAGCGCACAGCGGCTCACGGCGCTTTCATCCGCGCTTAAGTCTTGGCTCGGCGCATGGTACTCGTCCGATCCTTCAGACGCGGCAAACGCGTACGTGCGCGCGAACTCCGCCCTCGCCTCTGCGGACCTACGGTCAGGATCGCTCTCGCCGGCCTTTGAATCGTTTAAAAGCGTTGGCGTTTCCGCCTCTGCGGCGAGCGCGTTCCAACGGGACGCCCAAGCGTATTACGCGCGCGTCGGCCAGCAGACGGCGCTTTCAAAATCGATGACGAACCTTGGTGCGACCATCGCCGATTACAACGCGAATAAGAATCGGTCCGCGGCGGCGATGACGGGCGCGGCGAAGGACCGGATCATCGCGTTGCAGTCGGAGATCGGCGCGATAGAGGCAGAATGGGCGAAGGCTATCGACGACCCGTCTATATCAGTCGAGGCGCTTACGACCGAAAACCTAACGCAAGCGGGATATCGGCAACTTGAGGCGGCGTATGACCTTCGGTACGGGGCCGCACAGCGGGCCTTCGAGCGCCTGGAGGCGGCGAAGCAGGCAAGCAAGACCGCGAAGGCGATTTACGATTACGCGTCGACGCCGTATCTCCGCTCGACGAACGCGCTTCAGGATGTCGACCCAGACACCCATCTCGCCGCGGTGCGCGATCATGTCAGGCGTGCCGCGGCCGCCGTCTCAGCCCTCGAGGGCCTTTACGATGCGGCTGAGCAGAAGAAAACCCTCTATGATCGCGACCCCGAATACGCCCGACTCAAGAACGCGTACGCGAGCGAGTACCGCGCTCGGTTGGCGAGTATGCAGGCGCAAACGCTTCTCGAGACCGAGATCAAGAACGCGCAGGCGCAATACGATCGGGCGAAGCTCTCGTATGAGTCCACGGTTAAATCCATCGATGGCGCGCGAACCCTCTTTGCCGAAACGGACGCGACCGGCTCCTGCGCGGTTTCGATTCATGACTGGCTCACCGGGCTGCGAGAGTCCCTCTCGAGCGATCAGTTGAAAATCCTATTCGATAAACTCCGGGTCTCTGACGGCGAGGTATCCTTCTCCGGTTCTGGCGCGCAGGACGAAACGGCTATAGCCGGATACTTTACCCGAGGGAAGGACGAGCCGCTAAGCAAGTTCGAGAGGGACCTTGCCTCGTGGATGGAGCGAAACTCGGGCGTCGACGTCGGACTGTGGTCAAGCGCCCTTTCCTGGGAAGAGTTTACGCGCGCCGGCGGCCTTACCTACGATCAGTACCTGAGAAGGTACCCCGCTCAGCAGATTCCGACGCAGTATCAAGGACAGACGACTACCGAGAAAGCGTGGGATATCCGAAAGCGATACGGGGCGTTCGTCAGCGCAATATTGAAGAGAACCTCATTGGCGCGGTTCGGCGGAACCTCGGGAGACGAGGATATCGATAAGGCGATTACCGCCTATTGCTCTGGGTGCGATGACCTCGATGGCGTGCTGCAGTCTCTTGAGAGCTCCTATGGGCAGGTTGCCTCCTCGCGGGATTACGCGTTTTTCAAACTGCTTGCCTTTTGCAACGCCGCAAGAATCGGGGCAAACACCGCGATGGAATCCTTCGTCAATTGCGTATGCGCGCAAGCCTTTTACGAGGATTCGCGGTATTACTGCCAGGGTCGCGGAACGAAGAGCGTTGACGACAAACCCGCTTGGCACAACGCGCGCGACGATGCGGTCGCGAAACGCGATGAGGCCGCGCGGCTTTACCATGAGAATAACGGATACCTCAACACGACGGCGTCATTGGTCCCTCGTGCGGCGGCGTACGTCGCCGAGGCAAAGGCCGCGCTCATGGCGCTAACCGGCGTCGATCCCGAAAGCGGCGTCGGGAGCGTTTCGTTCGATATGCTTGTCAGCGCGGTAATCGCCGCCTCGGGACGCAATAGTACCTGTCCGATTAACGACATCCTGAAAACCGCGGGGATCGAGAATGCCGCGTCGCTCAGCGCCGCGCAAAAGGAAGAGGCCCTGAGGCGAGTCCTTTCCTCTAATGGACTGATCTCGACCACCGGTGCGTATGCCGGCATGGGGGATATGCTCTCGGCGCTCGTTGCGGCGCATGGCGACCGTGTCGCATCCGCGGACGAAGGACTCTCCGCATACCTCTATGCGGGCGGTACCTTCTCCGGTAAGGAAGGTCTCGCCGTAAAACAGGAAAAAAGCGAAGCCTCCTACGACGCGGCATACACCGCCTTCGTCGCGCACGGCATCCTCCCCGACGGGGTGGCGACCAAGAACGTCATTTCGGGATGGGAAGCGATCCTCGCGCCGAGCGGCGCGAATCAGAAGGTACGGATCGGCGCGATCGCGAACGCCGCGAGAGAGTATCTTGCGAAGCAAGGCGAGACCGAGGCCGAAGACGGCGCGGTAAGCGATCTTCGCCTCGCGTGGTCGGCCTATCAAAAGGCGCTTGAAACGGGGGGCGGAACGGTCGATGCCGAGGAAGCGCTCGCAGACGCATTCTCAAGTCTTACGTCGGGATACGAAACCGGTGTCGGCTTCCTAAACGCGCTCGACGAGACTTACGATAGGCGTGGTGAGACCGTGACTTCCGGCCATGTCTATGACGAACGCGAAAACTCCATTCGCGCGTACGAGCTCTACGAAGGCATTCTGGGCGATCTCTCGAGCGAGGGAAGCTACGTTCATGTCGTCGGGCTTAGTGACGTGACCGACTCGCTTAAGCAATCGCTCCTCGCGCTCAACGCGGGACGACTCGCTTCCTACGCGGAGGTCCATATGGGCGAATGGGACATCCTTCGCCAAGAGCTCACCGAGGAGAAAAGCCAGTACGATGCGCAAATGGACGCGATCCTTTCGCGCGGCAGGAGCGAATGGCGAAAGGGCGTAAATACGCTCGCGGTCGCCCAGGAAACCTGGGAAAAATCCTTTGAACGAGGCTTTGCCGAGAAGGAAACCCTTTGGGACAATCAGTACCTCGCGTTCCTTGACCGAAAGAACGCATGGGCAACGGACCTCGTCGCCCAAGCCGTGAACGTCGGCGATAGGGCCATGCTCGGCCTCGTTCCCGAACTTACCGCAGACTACGTTCGCGAAGCGAGCGATTTCATCATCAGCGACGTCGTCGAACGCCCGAATCCCTCGTGCATAATCCACGACGTTCTCGACGAGAACCTCCTATCGGGACTCATCGGCGGCGGCAAAAAAATATGCTGTAGCCTCATGGGCTTTGCTCCGGTTATCTTTCAAACCCTCAAGCGCGATACATTCACGAACGCCGAGATACTCGGCCGGGTGCGCGAATACCAAACGAGAAACGACGACGAACTCCAAGCGAGGCTCGCGTATATTCAGTATGACAAAGCGCTCCAGGCCCTCGGGGCCGCGCGGGGCGAGGTGGAAGAAAGCGTCAAAGACTCGAATAAAAGCGCCTGGAAAGGGTTCCGTGACATGCTCCTCGACGACGGCTTTAAGCAAGACGGCGAAAACTTCAGCAAGGAAACCACCGTCGGCGCGACCTTCCGCGATAATCTCTACGAAACGCACACGATCACTGGCTTCGCCGATTTCGTGACCGACGTGCGCGATTTCACAAAGGATTTCGCCGTACCCGAAGGGCTTTCGCCCGAAACCCTCGGCTTCGATGCCCTTCAGGCTATCCTAAAAAAAGCGATGGACTGCGTCCCGAAGGAATACGCCCGCATTTTTGGCGAAAGGGACGACGACGGAAACTGGGTCGGCGCGTCGTATGAAAGGCAGTATCTCCAGGAAGAGCAGTGCAAAGACGCGAAGCAAACATATGATGAGGCCGCGAAAACCTATGTTTCATATTTAGTGACAAAAACGCGCGAAGTTACGGCGAGCGATACCTCGATTACCGCAGACGCCTATAAAAACTACCAAGACAACCTCGCGAAGCTCGGAGCCGCTGAGCAAGGCGAGAGCGAAAACCGCGAACGCATACTCGTTCGCGGAAACGGGCTCTTCAATGAGTGGGTTGGCTACGCCCCCGTGATGAGGGCGGACGCCGACGCTGGCGTCGACATCGACGACTACGCGAAGAACGTCCAGTTCGCGGGATCGGGCGAAACCGGTCGCATCATGGGGATGTTCATCCAGCATAAGATGATCGAGGGCGCGGGCCAAGCCGAAGCGCGCCGACCCGCGTATGACCGTCGTCTCTGGGATGACCGCGGAAGCTGGATGTCCGCGCCGAGCATACGGACGCTTACCGACATCTCGACGTCGATCGCCGCCGCCGTCATCGCGCCGGGCGCGACGCACCTACTGCTAAACCAAGCGATTAACCTGATGGACGACGCGATGTTCGCGGTCATGGACGTCAATAGCGGTCTCGATATGGGGACTTCATTCGGCGCCTTCGGGCAAAAGGTCGCGACAAGCTCGGTGACTTCGCGGTTGGGCGCGGGCTTCTCGAAGACGGGAGGGTTTCTGAGCAGTACGATGCTCGGGGATGGCGTGATCGGTACGAGCCTCACGAAGGGGCTCGAGATCACGATGACGAACACGGCGAGCGGCGCGATCAATGCCTTTAGCCTCCGGAGCTTCATGAAGGGAGACGATTGCTTCGACGAGGATGCATTTAGGACGGCGGCTTTCGGTAAAGGCGCGATGGCGAGCGTCGCCGCGGGAATGGCGGGGAACGCGGTAACGGTGGGGCTTGGGAAGGTAAACCTGACCGACGCAAATAAGGACCCGCTCACGAAATTAACCTTCGACACCGCGAACATACAGGGCTATAATACCCTCATGGGAAACCTGGTCGGGAGCGCCGTCACCTATGGTCTCACGGGGAACACGAGGTTCAACGTCGCCCGCTTCAAAGGCGTCGGGCTGATGGAGATTAACCTGGGCAAGGACGGGTTTGGCATGAACGCGGGAATGGGCGGAACGGATATCAGCCTTGGCACGCTTTCCGGCGCGATGACCGGCTATCAGGAGTCCCGCAAGGTGCTTTCCTGGAGGTTCGGCGATAACGAGCAACGGTCGACGCTGAACGCCATCAACCTGTTGGGCTGGACGGGAGAACTTGGCAACGCGCAGAACGTCGGCGTGTCTCGAGCGATCTGGTCAGGGAAGCTGAAAGCGACCTATCAAGACATGGCCAATGGCGTTAATGGCTATTACGACCGAAAGGTGGACGCGAACGAGATCGTGCTTTCAAGCGAGTTCTTAGGAGGCGGTCGCGAGGCTGCGGCTAAGCTCGCGACGGACATGAGCCACGAGGGAAGCCATTGGTCAGGCAACCATATCGAAGCGCTCGCCCAGGAACAAGGAGCAGTGACGTATGCCGAGATCAACGCGATGTTCGGCCTTCCTACCGATTCTCAATTCGCCCAGACGATGGTCGACGCATACAATAATCCCGACAGCTGGAAGGTGAACGAGGAGGGGCGGGAGCATTGGAGAGTCACGAAGGATAAGAACGGGAAAGTTGTTAAGGTACAAGATGACGGGGATAGAAATACTATCACTATTGTTAATGATGATGGTACAAAAGACACTGTTGCACGAGACTATTCAATGGGCTTAAGTCAACAAATTGCTAAGATAAATGGAAATGAATCAAAAGCTGGAGTAAAAGCAATAAACGCCATAATGTGGAAATCTGGTCTTGATTACAAAGCGTCACAATGTGGATGGTTTGCAAGAAATAGTGAAGGAGTATATACAAAAACATATCTTGATTATGAGTATCCGGGAATAAAACAGAAATTGAATCAGGAAACCCAAAGAAAACAAGAAGAAAGTGCATATAGAGCAGAGATAGAAAAACAAAACGCGATAAATAGAACATCTAGTCTTTGGGGTAATCTTGCTCAACAAGATGTAAGTAGTATATTCATGCAAGACTTAGGTGAAACAGCTATGCTCGGTAACACAACTTTACCCGTTTATACCAACGGTTGTCAGCTTGTAGCTGGTATACGTGGCATGAATTCATTAGGAAAAAATATTGCACTATTCAGTGCAGCTAGTGATGCTGCAAATTTTGATAAAAACGGTGGACTGATGCATACCTTTTTCACGAACCAAGGTATTGATCTTATTGGGCCAATTCAAGGAGATAAGTCCATACATGATACACTTGAAATGCTTAAAAGCTTTGATAAACCTTATGCCCTAATTGGAGCTGCTAAATTTGGCGATGGATATCATTCTGTGTCTATTAATCAAGTATATATTGCACCTTCAGGGAATTATGAGGTTGAATGCTATGAAACAAGTAGTACAGGCCTCTCGCAGGGAAGAAAATACGGTCTGGCTGCTGCAAATCGAAAGAACTACTACCAAATATCAAAACTCTATTATATGTATAAGAGGAATTAATATGAGATATCGGACGTTATTTTGTTTATTTGTTGTTTTCTGTTTAGTAACGCTTTCATGCGGAGGTTCATCTAAGTTTAAGAAAGAGCTATTTGGGAAACCGCTTATAAAAGATGACTTTGCAATAATTGTTAATAGTCGGTTGTATCCTGCATTCCCCAAACAAGAAGAGATTCAAAAGAAATTTCCTGATGTAATTGTGGTAGAAAAAAATAAGTTTTATTCAACTGTTGATCCAAATATTCCTCCACGTGCGGATCTGCAAACAACGGAATATATTAACAAAAACTTACGATTTGTTTTCTTTCATGGAATATTTAGTGACATACGCGATGGAAGGTGTGGCTTTACGAGTATTATGCAGAAGGCTTCAACTGTTCGAGGTATTATGATTAATGATCCAATCACGAAAGTTTTCTCCGCGTATGGTACTGACGATTGGATCAATTCACATAAAGAGATGTGGTATAAAGGTTTTTTGGGGTTTGATTATCGCTTATATTATACAACTGTAATTAATAATAAAGAAGAAGAGATATATGATTCGATAGAATTCGAAATAAAAGATGGTGTTGTTGTAGGTATCTATTTTAATTACATGAACTCGGATGCCCTGTGAAAAAATTCAAGATTTATTAAAGTAACTGAATGATGGTTTTGTATAAGAGTTCTTGTATCCCTATAAGACACGAGTTAACCCGCGAACGCCCTCGGGCGTGAGTCGGGTTGAACTCAATCTTATAGCCATTTTGATTTCTTTTTAAACTCTGAATAATGTAATATACATTCCACCAGTTTTCCCTCTCGGCGATTCCGCGAGGTCGGACCTCCGCTGTCGTGGCTCCGGCCCTAAACAGAACGCGCGTTATGTACGAGCCCCCTCTGTGTCAACATAGATGTCGCCTGACAAGGAGGCATTTATATGAAATACAGCAAGAGTTTCAGGAACGCGATCTTAAGAAAAGTACTGCCGCCTGAGAACCGGAGCGTATACTCGGTAGCAAAGGAAGCGGGGATAGCAGTTGTTACCATAAACAGTTGGCTAGCGAGTTTGAAATCTGGTACGCTTACCGTAGAACAGGATGATGACGGTCCGGTAAACGAACGAAGCTTCAAGGAAAAGCTTGATCTACTCCTTGAATACCAGCGTCTGCCGGAAGAAGGGATTGGCGAATGGCTTCGCCAGAAAGGCCTTCATAACGAGCACATCGCGCTGTTCCGGCAGGAGTTAACAACGAACATGGCAAACAAATCCGACGACAAAGACAAGCGCATCAAGGAACTCGAGAAAAAGGTTAAGCTCCAGGAAAAAGAGCTGCAGCGAAAAGAATCAGCGCTAGCGGAAGTCGTCGCGATCCTGACACTTAAAAAAAAACTGGATTCGAGACGAGGGATTACGGACGAGGACGATTAATGGCTCGAGAGGAGAAGCAGGAGATTCTCGATTTTGTGAATTTCTATGTTCTCCTCGGAATCGTCCGAATTGCCGTCTTGTGCGCATATATCGGAGTATCTGAGCGCACCATTCAACGATGGAATGTCTCTGGTATCGACGACAAGCGAAAAGGTGCGGAAAAACGCGTTGGCCGCAAATTGAGCGACCAAGAACGCGAGGAAATATACCGCGTAGCCTGTTCTGATGACTACAAGGATCTGAACGCCCATGAGGTCTATAATGCCTTATTGGATAAGGGTCTGTACCTTGCAAGCGAAAGTTCATTTTACCGAATCCTCCGTTCCCGTAATGCGGTTACGCATCGTCAGGAAACTAAGGAAGGTTCATCCAGGGCAAAGCCAGAAACGCTGAAGGCGACTGCGAAAAATCAGGTTTGGATGTGGGATATCACCTGGATCAAATCGTCCGTACAAGGCCTGTATTACTATGCCTACGTAATTGAGGATCTATATGATCGCTCAATCGTTGGTTGGGCCATCTACGAGAACGAGAGCGATGAACACGCAAAAGAACTATTCGAAACGGTTACGCGAACGGAAGGAGCAACTCCCGAATTTGTGCATTCTGATAACGGAAACGCCATGAAAGGAATTACCCTTGTCGCGTTCTACTATCGACTTGGAATAGTACCGAGCTTTTCCCGACCGCGCGTCAGCGATGATAATCCATTCATCGAATCATTCTTCAAGACGCTGAAATATACCTGCGGTTATCCCAAGTTCTTTACAGATATCGATCATGCACGAAAATGGCTTGCCGATTTCATCGACTGGTACAACAGGAATCATATGCATTCCGGTCTTCAATACATAACGCCATGTCAGAAACGTAATGGCGAACATCACAGCATATTCGCGCATCGAAATTCCGTGCTTGAAGATGCAAAACGTAAACATCCCGAACGATGGGGTAATCGGGAAACGCGGAAGTACCGTTCGTCGGACTTCGAGGTATTGAATCCCGCCCGAGAGAATGTTGCATGAATTATGTCAAAGAACCCGACAACTATGTTGACATATTCCG
>DAOPYF010000053.1:0-5246 GCA_035352735.1 Treponemataceae bacterium
GAGAACAGAAAACACACGATAAAAGCAATTATGCTTGCCACAATTTGAAAGCAGGATATATACTTAAAGTACTACATGGAGGTTGGTCGATGAAAAAATCGATACTGGTGCTTTTATCGTTCATTCTGGTTTTTGGGCTTTTTGCCGCGCTTCCCGCCGCGTCCGAGTCCAAGGAATCGGAGTTCTATTATGTCAACGTTCCCATATTGAAGATATTCCCGTGCAAGCTCGGCTATTACGTAATCTACCGCCGCGCCGGCCTCCAGACCGGGGAGTATTACATCCCGCAAAAATGGCTTGACCGCCGCGATAGCCGCGCCGTGATGAACCTGACAGAGCAGAACGTCTCGCCGTATCTTTCTATCATGATGAAAAACGGCGAGTTTGACCATGTTCGCATCGTCGCCTCCAAGGACATAAACCACCCGACCTGGGGTCAGATCAATCAGAGTTCGATACCGGCAGAGAAATTCAACGTAGAAAAACTCGCGCTCGAATTCTAATCCGCTCATGCCCGATCTTGTCCGCTTCCGGAAAGCCATTCGCGAGGAGAATCTCGCCGGATGGCTTTTTGTCAATTTTGCCCACCGAGACCGTCTCACCGATACCCTCCTTGACCTCGATCCCGCATCGGTCGCCACCCGCCGGTGGTTCTACTTCATTCCGGCCCAAGGCGAACCCGTAAAGTTGGTGCATACCCTCGAGCGTTCCATCCTTGACGGCCTTCCCGGCGAGCCCGCGGTCTATTCCTCGTTCGCGGAACTCAAGGACGCGCTTTCCCGCTTCGCGGGCTTACGCGTCGCAATCCTTTGCGACCCTACCCTTCAGGTGCTCTCGACCTTCGACGCGGCCTCGGCCGACTTAGTCCGATCCTCGGGCATCGAGACGGTAAGCGCCGCTTCGATCGTCCAGCGCGTCCATGGGCTCCTTGACGCTCAGGGGATTGAAAGCCATGAGCGCGCGGCCCGCGTTCTCTACGCGAGCGTCCAAAAGGGATGGGCCTTCGTCGAAAGCGCGTTCGCGCGGGGAACGCCGCCGACGGAAACGGCCGTGCGCGACTATCTCGTTACCCTTCTCGGGGAATCGGGCCTTGAAGCCGACAGCCCACCGATCGTCGCCTCGGGACCGAATGCGGGAAATCCCCATTACTCCCCAAGCGGGAACGGGCGAACGCTCTCACGCGATGAAATTCTCCAATTCGACATCTGGGCGAAGGAGCCGGGCGGGATCTATGCCGACATCTCTTGGGTCGGCTTTACCGGGTCTTGCGTCCCCGAGCGCGCCGAAACCCGATTTTCAGAGCTTATCGCCGCGCGAGACCTCGTGCGCCCGGCGCTCGAGGCCGCGCTTGCCTCGGGGAAAGCCCCCTCAGGCGCGGATCTCGACCGACTCGTGCGCGCGCGCCTCCTTGAGCGCTTCCCGCCTTCGGCGATCCGCCATCGAACCGGCCACGGGATCGACACCGAATGCCACGGAACCGGCGTCAACCTCGATTCGGTCGAATTCCCCGACAGCCGCCTAATCCTTGAGGGAAGCTGTTTTTCGGTCGAGCCCGGTGTATACTTTGAGGACGAAGGCTACCGCACGGAAATCGATATTTACATTCAGGGCGGAAAACCGATAGTATCAGGCGGTGGCATTCAACGAGAATTATTGAAATTCCAGGACAGAAACCCATGAAAAACGCACCGGCGGAATTGCTCGGCTTTTTGGATCAGTATCAAACGTATATCCTCGCGGGACACCGTGAACCGGACGGCGACTGCGTCGGCAGCATATTCGCGCTCGCGTCCTTCCTCGAGCGACGCGGCAAGAAAACGATCCTCCTTTCCTCCGGGCCCTTTAAGCGGCCGGAGATCAAGAAATACGAATCCCTTTTTCGGTCCTCCATCGACCCCGACGAAATGCCCGAAGGGACGGCGGTCGTCGTCATCGACTGCTCGAATATCGATCGCGTCGGCGACGCGGCGAAGGGCCTTGAGCGCTTTCCGTGCGCGATCATCGACCATCACGCGACCAATGACAGTAACCATGCATTCGCGTACGTCGACGGAAACGCCCCGGCGACGACCATGCTGATCCAGGCCATCATCGAGGCGAAGGGCGAAACCCCGACCCTTGACGAGGCGAACATGCTTCTTTTCGGGCTCTGCACCGATACCGGCTTTTTCCGCCACCTCGACGATAAAAGCGCGCAAACCTTTGCGTACACCGCGCGACTCGTCGCCGCCGGAGCGAACCCCAAAAAGACCTTTGCCCAGATGAACAGCGGCAAATCCTTCGGCTCGCGCATCCTGATATCCCGCATCCTCGGCCGCATGAAACCATACTACGGCGGGCGTCTCATGATCTCATACGAAACCATGGAAGACACCCAGGAGTTCGGGATGGAAGGCCGGGATTCCGATAATATCTACCAGCTCATCCAGAGCATCACCGACGTCGAGGCGATCGTCCTCGTCCGCCAAGAAACCGAAACCCGCTGTTCCGTCGGTTTCCGCTCCCTCGACCGCATCGACGTCAGCAAGGTCGCCTCCAGTTTCGGCGGCGGCGGGCATCGGCAAGCATCGGGCCTGAGCATCGAGGGAACGATCGAGCCGCTCATCCCGAGGTTTGTCGCGGCCTTCCAGGACCAGTTCATCGGCATCGCCCCATAAGGGAAATTCAGGAATTCAGCTTTTTCCTCGCGACTAAACCCGACTTCGGGGCTTTTTCGTCATATCCGGGGCCTCTGGCACAATACTTGCTCTTTGGTTTACCCAAGGAGAAGCGCATGATAGACGAAAAACTGCTCGAGGCGATCAAGGAGTATCGCCTGAATCCCGACGAAACGCGGCTCGAAAGCGCCGTGAGAGAACTCGGAACCTTCCTCTACGGGGGGCTCAAACGCTTTAAAATCGACGTCCAAAGCGACGATTCGCGGAGCGACTTCATCGCCTGGATCTATCCCCGGCTTCCGGGGATCATCCGCCACTTTGACGAGGGCCGCGCGTCGTTCAATACCTACATCACCTGGGTCATTCGGCTTTCCTGGAGAACCTTCTGGCGAAACCAATATAGCCGCGACGCCTGCCAGCGGGTCCTTGAAACCGAGGCGTTCACGACCCTCCTGAGCGTCGAGGCCGACCGCTCGAACGCGAACGAGTGGAACTCATGCACCGCGGATACGGGGAAAAAGTATACGCGAACCCCCGCCTCCCCGCGCGAGACGGCGCAGGCCGCTCCGGGACCCAAACCTGTCCTAAAAAAAAGACGCAAGGCTGCGAATGCGCGCTCGGGGCAAAGCCCGAAAAAGCGGGAAATCGAGGCGCGCAAGGTATTTCTCCTCGCCTGCAAGGCAGGGAACTTCCTCGACGAGGCGGCGATCGGCAAGATCGCCCTACTGACCGGGTACGATGAGGCGTATATCCGCGCGACGGTCGCGATAATCCAGGATCGCTGCAAGGTTAAGCGCGAGCGGATGCAGGCGATCCGCGAGCAGCAAAACGCCACCTACATTCGGGCGCAAAAAAGCCTCTTCGAGATGAAATATCTCGACCGGGACTCGAGCCGTTATCTCGCGCTCGAAAAGGAATATCGCTACTGCGTGAAGCGCCTTGAACGGCTCCGAGCGCAGTCCCTCCGGCAGATCAGGTCGCCGAGCAATCGCTTTCTCGCCTCGACGCTCGGGATGAGCCGGGGAACCGTCGACGCGACCCTTGCCGCGGCGCTGGAAGGCGAGTATCCTGGGCAATCATGAAGATTTACTTTGCAACGGGCAATGCCCACAAGCGGGAAGAACTCGCGCGTATCCTTTCAGACCATGAGATTGTCATGCCCTCCGACGAGGGAATCGCCTTCGATCCCGAAGAGACCGAAGCGACCTTCTTCGGGAATTCGGTCCTCAAGGCGCGCGCGCTGTATGAGCTGACTCATTGCCCGGTCATCGCGGACGACTCGGGGCTCTGCGTGGACGCGCTCGACGGGGCGCCGGGCATCCTTTCGGCGCGCTATGGGTCCGAAGGCGGAAAAAAGCTCGATAGCACGGCGCGTAACGAGCTTCTCCTCTCCCGCATGCGGGGGATCGAAAACCGCACATGCCGGTTTGTCTGTAATATGGTTCTCTATCTTGGTCCGGATCGCTTCTTTTCCGCGCAGGAAACCCTTGAGGGTTCCTTGATTGACCGAATGCGGGGCTCGGGCGGCTTTGGCTACGATCCCCTCGTGCTTATCCCTGAGCTCGGCTTGACCGTAGCGGAGCTTTCCCCCGAAAAAAAGGACGAGCTATCGCACCGCGGCAAGGCAGGACGGGTTATCGCGCGCCTACTTTCCTCAAGATAATGACATTGGGCGCCGCCTGCCCGATCACGGAAAGCCCCGCGCGCTCGGCCACGAGGGAAAGGGTTTTTATCGCGTAAAAGGAAATATGGGTGCGATCCTGCCGGTACCACCAGGACGCGAAGGCCTCATGCGGCGCGTGCGCAGGGCCATCACCGTGAAGCCTGTCGAGGAGGTGCGTCCCCACGGCAAGAAAGCCGCCTGAGCGCGCACATTCGGAAAGAAGGGCAAAATCCCTTACCGGATCCCTAAAATGCTCCGCAACCTCAAGACAGGTCACGAGATCCGCGCCATCTGAGAAACGCTCGGTTTCAGGCGCGAAATACGGATCCCATCCCCGCGCCTCGAACCCGCGCGCGCGCATGAGGGAAACGAGGGCGGGCTCGGGGCCGCTCCCATAGTCAAAGAGCTTCCAAGAGGAGCAAGCCCCCGCTCGTTTGATATCGGGAAAGGCAAGCGCCGCGTCGAGAAAACCCTCGAGATAGCGCCGATAGCCCTCATTCGCGAGGGTATTTTCATGGAGGGTATAGCGATCCCGCTCTGCGTCAGGTGAAAGGCATTGCGCGCGGTCAAGCGCGATCCCACCGCAAACCGGACAAGCCCAATAGCGGTACGAATCCACCTCGATGCGCTCGCTTGAGTCCGCACCGCAAAAAACGCACAAATTAGTCATTTTTTCCCGATAAAGCGCTCAAGGTTTTACCCCCCTCTGCCGATAAGAATATCGGAGAAAGAGTACGTGTTTTTTGCCTTTTCGTCGAAGGGGTAAAAACAAACCGCTTTTACTTCATTTTCGGCGTTTTGCCAATGGCCTTGAGGGTTTTCTCCCAAAGGGCCGGAAAGCGGGACGCCGGACGGGAAACATGGATGCTTCCCGACTACATATTCCATGGAGGAATAACTATGGTTATCAACCACAACCTTTCTGC
>DAOPYF010000053.1:5346-16409 GCA_035352735.1 Treponemataceae bacterium
CCGACTACATATTCCATGGAGGAATAACTATGGTTATCAACCACAACCTTTCTGCGATGTTCGCCCAGCGCGAACTCGGCGTCACCAGCGGCCGTATCGGCGGAGACATCGAAAAACTGTCTTCCGGTATGCGGATTAACAAAGCGGGCGACGATGCTTCCGGACTCGCTGTTTCCGAGAAAATGCGGAGCCAAATTCGCGGTTTGAATCAGGCCGCGCAGAACGCTCAGAACGGAATCAGCTTCATCCAGGCGACCGAGGGATACCTGCAGGAAACCTCCGACATTCTCCAGAGAGTGCGCGAACTGTCTGTGCAGTCTTCGAACGGAATCTATTCGTCCGAGGATCGCATGCAGATCCAGGTCGAGGTTTCTCAGCTGGTGGCGGAAGTAGACAGAATCGCGAGCTCTGCCCAGTTCAACGGCATGAACATGCTTACCGGTCGCTTCGCCCGTGAAACCGGCGAAAACACGATCACCGGATCTATGTGGTTCCACATCGGCGCCAACATGGACCAGCGCGTTCGCGTGTACATCGGTACCATGACCGCCTCTGCCCTCGGGGTACGCAACCTCGGCAACGGCCAGATCATGTCGCTCGAGAACGCTGACTCCGCGAACCGCGGTATTGGCATCATCGACGAAGCCCTCAAGACCATCAACAAGCAGCGCGCGGATCTCGGTGCATACCAGAACCGCCTCACGCACGCCGTTGGCGGCTTGAACATCGGCGCTGAGAATCTGCAGGCTGCCGAGTCGCGGATCCGCGACACCGACATGGCTAAGCAGATGGTCGAGTACACCAAGAACCAGGTGCTCTCGCAGTCCGGTACTGCGATGCTTGCCCAGGCGAACCAGTCGAGCCAGCAAGTATTGTCTCTTCTGAGATAACGTAGTATACTGTGGTAAGAGGTGGGGTCGGCTTTCGGGCCGATCCCTACCCTCTTTTCCAGAAAACCTGTCAATCTGACAGGTTTTAACGCGTTTATCGGGCTTTCGCGGTAACCGTTTCCGGTTTCCCGTTAGCCACGAGATCTTTGAAAAACACCTTCCTTGAGGTGCGTATGTCACGGTATTGACGGTTTCGTTCAAGCCATCAGGCGATAAGCGGAACCATCAGTGCCGTGCGAAAATGGGCCCGCGTGCGGGGAGAGGCGCTTTCGTCTCCTTCATGCGGATTCCGTTACATACGGTGCTCCGAGCGGGCAAGGAAAGCCCTAACGGGATATTTCAAGGAGGGTCATATGGTAATTAACCACAACATGAGCGCTATGTATGCTCAGCGGCAGACCGGTAACATTGAGACCGGGATGCAGCAGAACATCGAAAAGCTCTCAAGCGGTCAACGAATCAACCGTGCAGGGGACGATGCTTCCGGTCTCGCCGTATCCGAAAAGATGCGGAGCCAGATCCGGGGCTTGAACCAGGCCGGACAGAATATCCAGAATGGTGTTTCGTTCATTCAGGCAACCGAAGGCTACCTGACCGAGACGACCGACATCATTCAGAGACTTCGCGAGCTGTCAGTCCAATCCGCGAACGGAATCTATTCCGCCGAGGACAGGATGCAGATCCAGGTCGAGGTTTCCCAGCTGGTCGACGAAGTTAACCGCATTGCCAGCCACGCCCAGTTTAACGGGATGAACATCCTTACCGGAAGGTTCGCAAAGGATTCCTCTACGGGTCCGATGCAGCTCCAGGTCGGCGCCAACGTCGATCAGAGCGAAAAGATCTTTATCGGGACCATGACCGCTACGGCTCTTGGTCTTACCGGGGCTCAGGGAACGAGTAATTCTATGATTTCACTTTCATCCGTTGACGGCGCGAACATGGCTATCGCATCCCTCGACTCTGCCCTCAAGACCGTTTCGAAGCAGCGCGCCGACCTCGGTGCCTATCAGAATCGGTTCGAGATGGCGTACAAGGGAATCGCGATTGCATCCGAAAACCTGCAAGCTGCGGAGTCGCGGATCCGCGATACCGACATGGCCCAGGAAATGGTCTCCTTCACGAAGAACCAGATCCTTAGTCAGGCGGGAAGCGCGATGATCGCGCAGGCCAATACGCAGCCCCAGTCTGTTCTCAGGCTGATGCAGTAATAGGACGCTTGGAAACGATAAAACTTAAGAGAGTTCTGGACGTCATCTCTTTGGTTTTGTGAAGGCGGGACGAAAATCCCGCCGTTTCCCGGAAGAGGAAGATGCGCCCTTTCTCTTCCCCCTTACGACAAGGCCGGAGCAATCCGGTTTTTCATACGATGCTGGGTCGCCGACGCCGAAAGGCGCCGACGATCAAAGCCAGGGTGCAAACCCCGACTTTCCCGTATCAGGGATGATACGCCGCAGTAATCTTTCAAGGAGGTTGCCGATGAGCATGGAAGTAACCAACATCGGGCAGCAATTAACGGCAATGGATCGCCGTCTTGAAGGTTCAGTCAATTCATCATTAAGAAGTACAGCAGAAGCTTTGCAGACGGCGGAAAATGCTGCCAAGGAATCGCTTAAGGGCACCGTAAGCGAGGATAAAGTCTCCCGGATAGTCGAGCAAATTCAGACGGTCTCAAACCTGTTCGACCGGAAACTCAGTTTTCAGGTCAATAAGGAACTCGATGAGGTGATCGTCAAGGTTATCGACTCGAACACCGATAAGGTAATCAGGGAAATTCCCTCCGCCGAGATACAAAAGCTTCAGATTAGGATCAAGGAGGCGTTAGGCCTTCTCTTTGACGAGTCGATATAGCAGTATTTGCTGCCGAAATGCACGTACCTCAGGTTAGGAATGATTGAGGGAGGCAAGTGTGTCCGATATCAGCATCCCGGGCGTGACGGCAAGTAAATACAAAACCGACGAACTCATCGCGGGCCTGATGAAGGTAGAGCGCGTTCCTCGCGATCGCGCCGATGCCGACCTGAAGCTTTATCAGAAACAGCAAAACGCCTGGCGAGAACTCAACCAGCAAACCTCTACCCTCAGGGATAGCGCGAAATCGCTTTATTCCTACAATAATCCTTTCAGCGAAAAAAACGCGACCTCGACCAACGAGCGCGCCATAACCGCGACGGCGACGCGCGAGGCGCGCGATCAGTCGTTTAAGGTTTCGGTAAACCAGATCGCCTCGGCGGATGCCTTCCTCTCGAAGGAGGTACCCGAAAAGGGCACGGTCCCCAAAGGCGAATATGAGTTTTCGGTCGGCGAGAAGACGATTACCGTGAACTGGAAGGGCGGCTCGTACCGCGATTTTTTCGACGCGCTCAACCGACGATCAGAGGGCGTACTCCGCGGCTCGCTCATCCAGGTCACGCCGAATACCCGCTCGATGCTCATCGAGTCCCTGAAAACCGGCGCGAAGGAACGGCTGACCTTCTCGAAGGATGCTCTTCCCTTCGCGCTCGATAACGGGTTCATCAAGAAAAACGACGCGACCGCCGTGACCGTGACGCCGAACAGCATTCAATCGCCCCCCGTCTCGAATAACCTCGCCGAGTTTTCCTCCACGGCGCGAGCGGCCTCAGGCTATACCCTCGAATACACGCTCACGGTGGAGGGACCGAAGGAAGGCGCTCAAGCTGCGCCCCCTCCCCCGCCTGGCCCCGATACCGGCGCCCCTGGGTCCATCACCTATCAGAACATAACCGTCACCAACTCGGCATCCGTTACGGCGCTTGGCGAGGCGACGCCCCAGGCCCCTAAAGAACCGGTCACCGACCTCGCCGTCCTTTCGCTCCGGTCGACTAAGGGGATCGCGATACCGCTTCCGGACGTTCCGAGCGAGGCGACCAAAATGACCGTTACCGTGCCGCTCGGAGAATACGGCGACGTCAACGCCCTCCTCGTGCATAACCGGAACACCGAGCGAACCGTCACGCTCGAGAACGTGCGGATCATCGACCCGCGCGCGGCGGGCGATTACGCGCCGGTCAATCCCGTGTCGGTCGCGCAGGACGCGGTCCTGAAATACGAGGGCATCCCGATCACTCGCCCGACGAACGCCATAGACGACCTCGTCCCCGGCGTCACGCTCAACCTCCATGAGCCTACCGACAAGCAGGAAACGCTGACGGTCAAGCCCGATAGCGACGCCGCGAAGGAAGCGATCATCGCGCTCGTGGGCAACTACAATCGCGTCATGGCGAACATCAATATCCTCACCCAGGACAAACCGGAAATCATAACCGAGATCAGTTACTTTACCCCCGACGAGAAGAAAGCCGCGGAGGACAAGCTCGGGATGATGCAGGGCGACACAACGCTCAACACCCTCAAGTCCTCGCTCCAGCGAATCATGAGCAACGTGTATCCCGGTACCGGCGCGAGCAAGGTCACCATGCTCGCGCAGCTTGGGATCTCGACGAAATCGGGGTCGGGCTCGGGCGTCGACGCGACGCGGCTTCGCGGTTACCTCGAGATCGACGAGAAGAAACTCGACGAGACGCTTAAATCGCGCATGGAGGACATCAAGGCCCTGTTCGGCTCCGACACGAACGGGGACCTCGTCGTCGACTCCGGGGTCGCGCAGTCGCTCGACGCGAACCTCACCCCCTACGTGCAGACCGGCGGGATATTCCCGATGCGCACGCAGGGACTCGACTCGCGGATTACCGATACCCAAAAGAAGATCACGCTCCTCGATCAGCAGCTCGCGCGCAAGGAAGCGGACCTAAAGGCGAAGTACGGCCAGATGGAAGGGACGCTCAACAACCTCCAGAATCAGTCGAGCGCGATATCGAATTTCAGCAAGCAAAACGGCAACTAGGCATAAGAAGGGGAAAAAAGCATGGACATCCTGATGAACGGCAACAAAATCGACTTCACGATCGAGAACGAGCGCACGCTCGGCGAAATCCTCGGCTCGCTCGAATCGGCGTGCGAAAAGGCCGGAATGACCATCACCGCGATCCGCGTCGACGGCAAGACCGTTTCCGCCTCGGAGCTTGACGCCCTTTTTCCCCTGGCTCCCGACGCGGTCGCCTCGGTCGAACTCGACACGATAAACGCCGATGACATCATCGCCTTGCTCCGCGAGTTCGGAACGAGGATGACCGGCTTCGTGGCGCCCCTGAGGGACATCCCGCTGCAGCTCCAGACGGGCAAGGATCTGCCGGTACTCGAGACGATCCATCGTTTCTCGCTCGACCTTCAGAGCCTCTATCAGCTTTTGCCGCTTATCTCGATCGCGGGGCTTTCGCCCGAGCGGTCTAGCGTGGACGGCATCCCGCTTAACGCGTATCCCTCTGAGCTCGCGCCAGTCCTCAGCGAGCTCATCAAGGCCCTGGAGACCAAGGATACGGTGCTCGCGGGAGACCTTTCGGAATATGAGCTCGCGCCGCGAATCGAGCGGCTCGGCGCGACGCTTTCGGCCGTATAGCTTCCATTTTGGGTAAGGGGGTAAAGACATGACAGAGCGTCTCGCAGCCAACGTTTTTGCTTTCCAGACGACCATCGAGCCCGGGTACTTTATCGCGGCGGGCATTTTCTTCTTCGTTTTCTTTTTACTCAGGGTTTACAACAACCGCACGCAGGCCAACGGGAAAAAGAAAAAAAAGCCCGTGCCTACGGCTGCCCCGCGAAAACAAGGAGAGGCCACCGATCGCGAAGAACCCTTCAAGCCTCGTGTCCTCAAGACTCCTGACAAGCGTGAGCTTCGCGAGGTTATCGACGACTACGGATTTAGCGAGGAACAGGCCGACTACTTTACCCGGCTTTGCAACGTGAATCAGGTCGGAAACCCGCGGCAAATGCTCGAAAGCCCGCGCGAGTTCGACGAGTTCATGGCGGACTCGATCCGGGGCCTCCAGACGGCATCGGCCTCGGAACGCGACGTCGAGCGGCAGAAAACCCTTCTTTTTACCATCCGCGAAACCGTCGAGAACCGAAAGCGCAACGCCAAGGTCATTACCTCGACCCGCTCGCTCCCGAACGGTCAGCCTTTCACCCTCGTGACGTCCAAGGAGGAGCACTATCCCTCGGTAGTCGTGATCAACTCCCCGTCGGGGCTTTTGTGCAAGGTGCCGCGTGATATCTTCGGCAATGAGCTCAGGCTCGCGATCTGGTCAAAGGCACGCATCCTTTTTTATACCCATTCGGGACAGGCCTATCAGTTTCCCGGCAGGATACTCCGCTATGAGTCGGGAAAGAACGAGACCATGATGCTCGTCGCGCACACGAACTCGGTCAAGGCGTTCCCGAACCGCCGTCATGACCGAAGATCGATCAGAACCCCGTGCACCTTCTCCCACGTAAAGGTCGCGAACGTCGTGTCGGGCAAGCACACCGAGCATAAATTCTATCCGTCGCCGAAGAAATTTCCCGGGACCATCACCGACATATCCTCAGGCGGTTGCAGTATCGAGACGCCCGCGCCGCAATCAACTGGCGAATACCTCAGTATTCAGTGTATACTGGAGGGGAGAACCGAGGACACGATCATCGGGAAGATCATCAGGATGGATCCCTCGAAGGAACCGGGCGTTACGGTATTGCATATTCAATTCGCCAAGATGCCCCGCGCGACGTTGAATCGCATCTTTGCCTATATATACAACTATGGAGAGAACCGCAAGTGACGATTCTGGCGCTTAACGACATCATACGCAAGGAAAACTTCATCTACTATCGCCGGGAGTTTACCGCGAACGCCCTCATCGAACTGCCGGGCCATCAGGGCGTGAGCCAAATCGAGTTTACCATCGAAACCGAGCCTACGGGACGAAAGGATATCCGAGTACACCTCATCGATTCGATCGACTATCCCCTCTTGCCGATCGTGAAGCAACTTAAGGAATATATCCTTGGCCTCGATCATGAGGGAAGGTTACCGTAGGCTTACTTGCTTGACCGTTCTTTTTGAATCGTATACTGTTAACCCATGACCCTTATCACGAAAACCCCCGAGGAGACGATAGCGCTCGGCAAACGCCTTGGTTCCATGCTGAAAAAAGGCGACGTCGTCGCCCTTCAAGGAACCCTCGCCGCGGGTAAAACTACCATCACGAAGGGAATCGCGCTCGCGCTCGGGATCACTGAGCCCGTGACGAGCCCCACCTTTACCCTGATATCCGAGTATTACGGCTCGATGACCCTCTACCACATGGACGTGTACCGACTCGACTCGACGGAGGACTTTCTCAACCTCGGCGTTGAGGAGCTTCTCTACGGCGACGGGGTATGCGTCGTCGAATGGAGCGAGAAGGTCATGAAAGAGCTTCCCAAATCCGCGATTCTGGTGAGGCTTGCCGCGCTCGATGACGGCTCGCGCGAGATAACGATCGACAACTGGAAATACGGAGAGCTTTCGGCATGAATACACTCGCGATTGATTCCGTGACGGCGACCCTCGCCGTCACCGCGGCGGGACCTGCGGGAACCGCCACGATTGCCCTTGAGGGCGGGCCGCAGCACGCGGAAAGCCTTGTCTGCCTCATCGAGAAGGCGATCGGACTTGCGGGCTTTGCCCCGCGCGAAACCGAGCTCGTCGCCTGCGCGGAAGGACCCGGTTCCTTCACCGGGCTCAGGATCGCGTACGCGGCCGCCAAGGGTATTGTTCTCGCCTCGGGCGCCCGCCTCGTCCCCGTCCCGACCCTTCGCTGCTACGCGCGTTCCTTTTCGGCTTGGCCCGGGGCGGTAGTCTGCGTCCTCGACGCGAAAAAGGAGCGATTTTACGCCCAGGTTTTCAGGCGTGGCACGGCCGTTACCGAATCGCTCGACATAGCGCCCGCCGAAATCACGGCGTTCCTCGATCCCGCCGAGCGCGTGCTCGTCACCGGACCCGATGCGGACCTTTTCTCCGAGGCGCTTGAGGGGACGGTCCCCGGGCTTGACCTCGTATCGGTACCGACGGGAAAAGCGGGCATATCGGCGGCAATGGCCGAATTTGCAAATACGCTTGGGCCGGAGTATACTGAGAACGTGCCCGACCACGCCGGCCCGGCATATGTGAGAAAAAGTGATGCAGAGTCAAATACCGCCGGAAAAAAAACCTGAATCACTCGTGCTCGAGGAGCTTTCCCTTGCGGAGGACGTCGTTCCCGTTCAGGACATCCTTCCGTCTGAACCGGCGCTCCCCGAGCATGATCGTTGGAACAAGGCGTTCATCGACGACGTAATCAAACTTTCCGACAATCCCAATCTCGCGCTTTTGATACTCGACACCGACCTCACGATCGTTCATTCGACGCCGAAGGCGAGCCTGATGTTCAAGCATTACTACACGATTGAGCAAAAGCCTTTCTTTAACGTTTTTCATCAAACCCTCGGCCAAGATGACATGAAGGACCTCATCATCTCGCTGCGCTCATACGAGCGCGGGTATTCCTGGACGGGAACGCTTCTCCACAAGACGCCCACGACGAAAACCATGCACACGAGAACGACCTTCGTGCCGTTCTTCGCGACCGCGCGCAAGATCGCCGGCTACCAAGTTTTCTTCGAGGACATCACGCAAAGCTACAGCCATCACCTCCGGTCGACCTTTAAAAGCATCCTCGAGGCGGCGAAGCTCAAGGACAACGACACGGGTCTCCACAACGAGCGGGTAAGCTACTACTGCAAGAAGATGTCCGAGTACCTCTATAGCCTCAGGATGTACCCGCAGATCGATCCCGACTTTATCGACAACATCGGCTTCCTTTCCGCGATGCACGACGTCGGCAAGATCGGCACGCCCGACTATATCCTCCAAAAAAGCGGAAAACTCACCGAGCTTGAGTGGGAGATCATGCGCGAGCATACGATCAACGGGACGTTCATCCTATCTTCCTATCCCGTGCCGATGGCGAAGGAAATCGCGTTGAGTCACCACGAGTGGTGGAACGGCTCGGGCTACCCCTTTAAGCTCGAGGGGGAGATGATACCGCTTTCCGCGCGGATCGTGACGATCGCCGACGTGTACGACGCGCTCCGTATGAAGCGCACGTACAAGAACGAGTATACCCACGAGGAAACGGTCAACCACATCATCGCGAACTCTGGCTCGCAGTTCGATCCCGCGTTAATCGTGATTTTTGAGCAAATCCATCAGGATTTTGATGATATCTGGAACCTTTTGCGCGACAACGAGTACCAAGTACCCGAAGGGCGTGACCGCTCGATGGAATTTTCTGATTCGTTTTGATTTTTTTCCGGGTGCGCACAACGCCATCGGCCGCGCGTCGCGGAAAACCACGGGACGCCAGCCGAGACGCGTATACGCGATAAGTCGGTTATTGAAGCTTGATGTTCGAAAGGCTCTCGAGATTAACCGGCGTCTTCGCCGCGGCGCGGTTCTCGCTCTGGATCGCCTCGTACACCTCTTGACGGAATACCTTGACGGTCTTTGGCGCCTCGACGCCGATTTTTACCTGATCGCCCCGTATCTCGATAATCGTGATCGAGACGTCCTCGCCTATCATGATCTTTTCGTTCATCTTCCTCGACAGTATCAGCATCAGCGCCCCCTGCCGGCGGAACTTTCCGCCACAAGGTCGTGCTTCGTCTGCCACCGGGGATCGGTGAGGATAGCCTGAAGGCCCTCGTTGTTCTCCCGATTAATAATCAGCGGTCCCTGGAGGTTCGCGGTTATCGGGCCGCCGTCCGTGGGGATCGTGATGAGCGCGAACACGAGAACGTCCGACGGAGAGGCGATCTTGAGCGGCGCGAGGAGCGAGTCCTCGATGTCGATCTCGTAATCGGGCCTGAAGAGAAACGGGTCGATCGCGAGAAACGCGAGCTCGGGTTTCTCGGTCGACTGAATCCAGATAAACGGTTTTTGCTCCGCGTCGATGAGCGCGAAGGAGTGATACTGCCCAAAGCCATAAAAACCCTGCGCGAGGTTTATCAGTTGCTTTTCGAGGATAGTCACGCGGCCCATGGCCTTAGTCTCGATTTCCATTGATTGCACCTTACTTGATATAGTTCAGCAGGGTATTCGAGTACAGCTTTCCCGCCGTGCTCAGCGTCGCCTGCTGCGTGTACTCGTACATCTTAAGGTCTGTGACCGCTTTTGTAAAGTCGATATCCGATTCTCGGGACTCGGCTGCGGTCACGTTTACCTGCTGCGCGTCGATGCGCGCCATCGTCAGCTCGGAGCGCTCGAAGCGCGATCCGATCGAGGCGAGGCGCGTCGAAAGGTTGTCGATGCCGCCGTCGATCGCGCCGAGGATCCTTCCGCCGATCGCCTCCTGGTCGCCGGAGGCGAGCGCGTCCCGGAGCGCGATGACCGCGTCGAACATGGAGCCGCCCGACATGCGAACGGAGTTCGCGATGTTATAAGGCGGCTTTTGATCGGGCTTGACCATCCCGAGGGACGCGAGGACGTCGCCGCCCGTCCCGTCCTTGAGCCACAGCTGGCGCGAGTCGGTCGTTTCGATATTGAGGCCGTTCGTAACCGGGTCAAGGTACGCCTTGACGCCGGCGCCCGAGTCGTTGATCTTCGATATGATCGAGTAAACGTTGTCGCCCGCGGTTAAGGGCACGTTCACGCCGTCGACCTCGATCGAGGTGTCAGCCTTGACCGCGAAATTCGTCGCGTTTACCTCGGAGAAGAGGGTCTGCCGCTCGGCCCAAAACGCGCGGTTTCCGGCCTCTCCCGTCTTGAGATAGGACTGCTCGTCGATCTCGACGTCCTTTCCCTGAATCGAGCCGTTATAGCGGACCTGCGTGATGACCTGATTTCCCGCGCCGTCCTTGTCGCCGAGCACGGTCTCGAAGGGCTCGGTGAAGCTCTTCGTTCCCGAGAACAGCCTGACGCCGTCGGGACCGGTCGCGTTTCCGTTCGACACGAGTTCCTTGAGGAGCTCGTCGACCTCGGCTCCGATATTCTTGAGATCGCCCGGAGTATAGGTCCCGTTCGCGCCGGTGACCGCGAGCTCTCGGACGCGCTGCATGACCTGAAGGGACTGGTTCATGTAGCCCTCGGTAATCTTGAACTGGTCATTGAGCGTCTTCGCGTTCTTCTCGAAGCGGTCGAGCCGGGCAAGGTACGACTGATAGCGCACCGAGTGGCCCGCGGCGAGCGGGTCGTCCCTGAGGTTAAGATTCTTTCGCTGGCTCGAGATGCTGTTATTGGTGTCGCTCACGCGCGATTCCTGC
>DAOPYF010000054.1:0-12328 GCA_035352735.1 Treponemataceae bacterium
AGCGAGAGGAACATGACGACGCGTGAAAGGGCGCCCGAGCGCTCGAAGGCGTCGACGAAGAAACTCGCGACGTCGTACTTGATGCCCATGCCCGCGAACACGATCACGAAGCCCTCGTCGTCCGTTAGGAGCTTTGCCTGCCTGATGATCTGCGCGGTGAGCCGGTTATGCGGGAGCCCGTTCCCCGAGAAGACCGGAAGCTTCTGGCCGCGGATCAGGGTATTCATCCCGTCGATCGCGGAAATCCCGGTCTGGATGAAATCGCGCGGATACTCGCGCGCGTAGGGGTTGATCGGATATCCGTTGACGTTGACCTTCCTCGAGGAATAAAGCTCGGGATACCCGTCGATGGGACTTCCGAGCCCGTTGAAGATGCGCCCCATGAGCGCGTCGGACACGCGCATCTCCATCGGCCGCTCGAGGTACTCGACCGTGGTTTCCTCGAGGCTCAAGCCCGAGGTCGGGCCGAATATCTGGAGGACGCAGTATTCCTCGGAAACGTCGATGACGCGCCCGGTCCGCACGCCGCCTGTGCCGTCGCGCACGCGGGCGATCTCCCCGAAAAAAGCGTTTTCGCGCCGCCTGACGATGACGATGGGGCCGTCTACCGACGCGATGCCCCGATATTCAAGGCCTCTCATAGCGATTCCGCCCTCCGATAGAGTTTTTCCAACCCGTCAAGTTCCTCGTCCATCCGCGCGCCGACGGCCTTGATGCCATCCATATCCTCGTTCGGATATTTCGTCTTGATCCGCACGATCTCGTCCCGCGAGGGAAGCGCGACGAGCTTCGCAAGCGGCGCGCCGTTCTTGATGATCGCGAGCGCGCGCGCGTACCAGGTCATGATGATGGAAAGAATCTGCACCTGCTTCGCGGGGACGGAGAACATGTCGATCTCGTCGAAGGCGCTCTGCTGGAGGAAGCCGTTCTTGATCATCTCTGCCGCGACGAGGACGACCCGCTCGGTGTCGGGAAGCGCGTCGGGCCCGATGAGCCTGACGATCTGCTGAAGGCGCTGCTCGCGCTTGAGGAGCTCGAGCGCGTCGCGCCGCACGGCCGTCCATCGCCCGTCGAGCCTGTCCCACCAGGGCCTGACCTCCTCGGCGTACTCGGAGTACGACTCGATCCAGCCGATCGCCGGATAGTGGCGCGCGTTCGCGAGGTCGCGGTCGAGCGCCCAGAAGCAGCGGATGAAGCGCTTCGTGTGCTGGGTCACCGGCTCGGAGAAGTCGCCGCCGGGCGGCGAGACGGCGCCTATGACCGACACCGAGCCTTCGAGCCCGGAGAGGGACTTCACGCGGCCCGCGCGCTCGTAGAACTCGGCGAGCCTCGTCGGAAGGTACGCGGGAAAGCCTTCCTCCGCGGGCATCTCCTCCATGCGGCCCGAAAGCTCGCGCAGGGCCTCGGCCCAACGGCTCGTCGAGTCCGCCATGACCGCGACGGCGAAACCCATGTCGCGGTAGTACTCGGCGAGGGTTATGCCCGAATAGAGCGACACCTCGCGCGCGGCGACCGGCATGTTCGAGGTGTTCGCGATGAGGATCGTCCGCTCCATGAGCGACCGCCCCGTGCGGGGGTCGACGAGCGCGGGGAATTCGGTGAGCACGTCGGTCATCTCGTTGCCGCGCTCGCCGCAGCCGATGTACACGATGATGTCGGCGTCGCACCATTTGGCGATCGCGTGCTGGGTCATGGTCTTCCCGGTGCCGAAGCCGCCGGGTATCGCCGCGGTGCCGCCCTTCGAAAGCGGGAAGAACACGTCGATGACCCGCTGGCCCGTGATGAGCGGCTCCGATACGGCGAGCTTTTTCGCGACGGGGCGAGATGCGCGGACAGGCCACCAATGCGCGAGTTGGATGGTCTCGCCGAGCTCGGTCTCGCCGATCGCCTCGTCAACGGTATACTCACCCGCGCCCGAGAACGCGGCGAGCGCCCTCCCCCGAACGGTTGGCGGCACGAGGATCCGATGCGTCACGGAATCGGTTTCCCGCACCGAGCCGAGTTCCATCCCCGGATAGATCGCGCCTCCCGAGGCGACGCCGTCGGCGGGAACGAAGCGCCATTTCTTCTTGGTATCGAGCGGCTCGCTCCGCTCGCCCGGGGCGAGGAACGCGCCCGTTGAGGCGAAGAGGGTTTCGAGCGGGCGCTGAATGCCGTCGTAGATGGTTCCGATAATCCCCGGTCCGAGGCGGACGGAAAGCGGGCGGCGACGGCACGTGACCGGCTCGCCGATTCTCATCCCGGTATCGTCCTCGTAAACCTGAACCGTCGCGATCGAGCCCTTCATGCGGATTATCTCGCCGATAAGCCCCGCGTCGCCGACGTCCACGACGTCATAAAGCCCGCACGCGCCGAGCCCCTCGGCGTACACGATCGGGCCCGATATCCGGCTCACCCGTCCCGTGACGGCTTCAAGTCCGCTCATTCGGGGAGCCTCCCGCCGAAGAGGGCCTCGGCGAGTTCCTGGCGGCGATCCTCGAGGATCGCGCGCGTAAGCTCCTCGCGCGTGGCGCGGCAGACAAGCGATCGGTCTTCGGCCTCGACGAGGAAGCCATCGGAGACCCGCATGCGCGCAGCCTCGGCCCCGTCGAGCTCCGCGACCGCGAGTACCGAGCCCGAGCCGAGCGCGCCTTCCGCGAGCGAACGCGCCGCGTCCTGAGAGTACCCCGCGCACGAGACCCTGACGCGCTTTCCTTCAAACATTGGCTGATATCTCGCGAGGAGCTGCCCATAGAGCGCGAGCCGCCGTTCCGGGCCGATATCGCGGAACCACAGCTCAAGCGCCGAAATCACCGAAGAGTCAATGAACGAAACGAGGCGGCGCTCTTTATCGAGCGGGAGCCGCGACTCTGAGTCCCGGCGATAGGACTCAAGGCGAGCCGCGACCTCAGCTTCCCTTACCGCGCGCAGGTCGGCTATCCGCGCGGCGACCTCGGACTCGATGGCCGCGCAGTCGCGGTCCGCGTCCTTGAGTATCTTCTCGGCCTTGCGCCGCGCGTCGTCCCGGATCTCTCGGTCGAGTATCTCCGTCGAACGAAGTTCTTCCATGCTATACCCCGCTTACCTTTTTTGTACCATCTTTTTTTAGACCCGAATGCCAATCGCCTCGCGGATCGCCTCGGTCAGCGTCTTCCTTCCCGGCAGGTGACCGTGAAGCCCCGGTATCTCCACGACGAGCGGAAACTCGCCGGACATCTGCCACTCGCGGACCTCCGCCTCGAGCATCGCGGCGATCTCCTCGGTGAGGATGAGCACGAGCGCGCGGTCCGCTTCCTCGATCGCGGGGGCCGCGAGTGAGCTTTCACTCCCGGTCGCGCGGAGGAACGCGGCGAGCGCCTCCTCGCGGGTGCTCGCGACCGTTCCCCCGACGCCGACGAGGGCGAAACCGAGGACGAGCTCGCGCTCGCCGATGAAGTGGTATTTCACCGCAGTACCCGGGCGCACGACCCGGTCATAGGAGGATGATCAGGAGGGCAACGAGAAATCCCCAGAGGCAGATTCCCTCCGCGAGCCCGACGAAGGGAAGCGCCTTTCCCGAAAGCTCGGGGTTCTCGCTCATCGCGCCCATGGCCGCCGCCCCGATGCGCCCGACGGCCATGCCGCCGGCGATGCACGCGAAGCCGACCGCGAGGGCCGCGGCGACGTACTTGACGGCAACGGCGAGCCCGCCCGACGCCTGCGCTTGCGCCGCCGCGGGAGCCGCGCCTTGCGAAAAGGATTCCGCGATCGCGCACAGGGCGAACGCGGCGACGGTAACGATTCTTTTTCGATTCATCCTATTTCTCCTTATATACGAACCTAAAGGGCGTAAACTCCTTTCCCGTTTCGGTGAAGAACTTCGAGAAGAACTCGTAATACTGAAGGCGGACGACCTGTATGGCGACGATCAGCCCCTCGAGGAAGATGATGATCGCGTTCCCGAAAAGCCCGACGAGAAGGCCGCCGGCGGAAAGCGAGCCGCCGACCAAGTCGGTCATGGTGAATACGATGTAGCTCAACACCGCGTGCGAAAGCGCGAACGCGCCGACGCGGAGAAAGCTTACTGAATTTGATATAACCGTCGACACGGTCTCGAGAAGCTCGACGATTCCCCCGATCGCCGCGGCGAAGACGCCGTTTTCGAGCACCGGGCGCTCGCCTTCGAGATAGCGCGTGATCGGTTCCGAGAAGAAGAGGAGCGCGAGCGGGATGGCGAAGCAGACGATGTCGTACCACTCGACGGCCCCGCGGGTTACCGCGATCCTGACCGACGCGAAGACCGCATACCAAAAGAAGAAAGCACCGCAGAGCCCGGTCTTGCCGAAGATCGCGCGCGCGGGCTTCCGGAGCGAGAACTGATTGACGATGTTGATGAGAAGCCCGAGCGAATTGACGATGAAGCCGATGACGAGGGTAAAACCGAAGAAATAGATGAGCTTCGTCATCGCGCCGCGCTGCGGCATGAGCTCGAGGATCCGGTCGCGTTCGGCACCGAATCGCGCGGTAATCGCGCGGCTCACGGGCTTGAGGAGCTCGCCGTTCGCGAACACCTCGCCGGTAAGGAGCCCCATCGCCATGCTCGAAAGCCCGATCGTCGCGAAAAGCGGCCCGAAATGCCTCCACCGCGAAAGGAACGGAACCTTTCCCGAAATGAGCGCAATGCCGAGAAAGAAGAACACGCCGCCTTGCCCGAGGTCGCCGAACATGATCCCGAAAAGGAGCGTGAAGAAAAACGCGACGACGGGCGTCGGGTCGACGGTGCCATAAAGCGGCGCGCCGTAGCTGAACACCATCCGCTCGAAGCTCTTGACGACCGGTCCGTGCTTGAACTTGACCGGGACCTTTTCAGTCCCGTCCCGAATCGAGGGGACCTCCTCGGGGGCGTACGACCGAACCGCGACGCGCCCCTCGGTGAGCTCCTCAAGCTCGCGAGTCAACCCAGGCGCGTCAGACTCCGCGACCCAGCCCATAACCCGATACACGAGCTGCGTGCCCTCGAGGGTATCGCGAACCGAGCGAACCTGCGAGTCGAGGGAGAACGCCTCAAGGAGGCGAATAAGCTCCTGCCCGCGCGCGCGCGCGAAGTCGCGCTTTTCGTCGGCGATGCGCGCGAGGGCGCCCGCCGCCCCTTCCGCTTGTCGATCGAGGCTCGCGAGCACGTCGTCCGGAACGCCCATAAAATCCTTCGGCACCTCGAGCGGGATAAAGCCGAATCGCCTGAGCTCCGAGTCGAGGGCGAAGCGGCCTTTCTTCGACGAGGCCGCGAGCACGCGGGTGCGGTCTTCCCCGAGGGGAACGACGGCCGCGCGATCGCCGAGCGCGCGGGACAGGGGTTCGATATTCTCGGGATCGAGCTTCCCGATCCTCAAGGTCAGGAACGACAGGTGTTCGAACTCCGAATAGGGAACCTTGAGGTTCGCGAAGGCGCGAGCCTCGTCGCGGGCCGCGCGCGTCTGCTTATCGCGCTCGGCCGCCTCTTTTTCCCGCTCGCGCAGGGCGTTAACCTCGGCGATGATCACATGGGCCGCATCCCCGTCGGACTCTGCCGGTATCGTCGCGCCCCGGCTAAAACGCTCGAGATCGGGTATGCCGAGATAGAGCCGGGAGAGCTCGAGGTTCGCCAGGACGCCTTCCTTGGGCGCCGCCCGGGAAGTTCCCGTTTCCGCGCCCTCGCGCCTGAGCTGAAAACTTTCCTTTTTGCCCAGGTACTCGAGGACGCGGTCAATGTCCTCGTGGAGAACCATGAGCTCGAGAAGCCGCATCCGCGCCGTCTTAAGCATTCTCCCCGTCTCCCATAAAATCCCGCATCTGGGCCTCGCTCGCGCCAAGGCGCAAGCCCTCAGACGCGACCCTGATCATCTGAACCTCGAGCTGCTTGATCTTGAAAAAAGAAACGAGCATGCCGACCGTGAACGGCGTCTGGTGGAATCGCGCGCGGGCGAGCCGATAGAGATACCGGTCGGCGGCGAGCTGGACCCACCGGGGATCGATCGACCAGGGCACGCCCTCCTCGTGCGGATTGAGGAGCCACCCGTATTTCCAATCCTGCCAGGCGTCCCACGCGTCGACGGGACGATCGAGTATCGCAAGCGCCGGCGCGACGAGAAGGGCCGCGTCCGCCTGGTCCCGGCCAACGTGGCTCAGTAAGGGCGCGATCGCGGAACCGCCCATCCCATAATACGCCCGAAGCCGCAGTGCCCAGGAGATATTCTGCAGGATAATCTCCTCCCGAACGAACGGCTCCGCGGAGTCACGATCCCGGGCGGAAAGCGACTGAAGCGAGGTGAAAAGCGTTTGGTAATATTGTTGGTCGAGCCGCGTTTCCAGGGAGACTTCCTCCGCGACGCTCGGCGCCATCTTAAGCCAGTCGACCGGGGTATTTCGCGTCATGGCCTCGAGATCAGGCCATACGTCCCAGGCAATAAACGAGAAGCGGCCGATATCGACGAGATAGGGCAACTCGGCCTTTCCGAGCGCGAGGGCGGCGACGGCGGCTTTGAGGTTCCCGTATTCATACAGCGAAAGGAGGGTTTGCGATACCGGATCTGGCCGGTCATAGACGGAAAGAAGGCGCGCGAATTCGCGGACGATCCGCTCCTCGCTCTTGCGCTCGATTTGCTGGGCTATGAGTCCTTCGGGAATGAGCGGAACGTCCTCGGCAAAAAGGAGGGCCCAAAGATCCTGGAGCCGCCGCGCCGAGAACAAAGGCCGGGCGCGCTCCCCTATCCAGGATTTCGATGAGAGACCGCAAGCCTTTGCGTACGCGTATGCGTCGGCGCCGGTTCGATCCATGGCTCGCTACCCCGAAAAGTACTCGTCAAGGCAGGCGGCGAACGCTACCTGATCCCGCGGCATCGCCTCGAGGCGCTCGATGTATGTATCGAATTCGCGGCGAAGCGCCACGTCGCACGCCGCACGGGAGGCCTCGAAGGATCGGTCAAGCTCCTCCGCGATGGACGCGGACGCGAGACGAAGCTCGGCGTCGGCCTTTTCCCGAGCCGCCTTTTTGCGCTTGTCTGCCTCGGCGTTTGCCTCAAGCGTGAGATCGGCGGCCTGACGTTCGACGTCGATCAAATGCCCGATTACGTCCCGTTCAACCACAGTAACCTCCTTGCGATCGTTAGCCGCACGGAGCGCGTTTTCGCCAAAAAACGCGTTCATCCCGATATGGAGTATCGGTTACTTACAGGGAAGATGCCAACATGCTTTCGAATTTGCACAGGGTGGCGTATACGCCCCCGGAGTCTTTCTGGGCGAGCAGCGTGGGGATAAAGTCAGGATTGTCCAGAAGGATGGATAGTCTCTTGAGAGACCGGAGATGGAGGGCGCAACCCTCGCTCGAGGCAAGCAGGAGGAAGATGACGTGAACTGGCTTCCCGTCAAGGGCATCGTAGTCGATGCCCGCGCGGGATATGCCGATGATACCCCGCACGCCGGAAACCTCATCAGTCTGCGCATGCGGGATCGCGATACCCGGCTTTATGCCGGTTGAAAGCTTTTCTTCTCGGTCCCGAATCGCGTCAAGGATTCCCTGGCGCGCTCCGGAGGAAGCCGCGTTTGAGGATACGTACAGGTCGACAAGTTCCTCGAAGACCTCATCCTTATCCTCGCTCTCCAAACCGATCTTGATCAGGTCCGGAGAAAACACGCTTCCAAGGACCATGCTGTGCTGCCTTCCGTTATTGGGCGGGCGCGGTCTTCGGGGCGTCCGGCGCGGGAGCTGCCGGGGCTGCGGGAGCGTCCGTGGGCGCTACCGGGGCAGTGGTGTCGCCGGTCGCGGCGGGAGCCTTGTTGGTATCGGTATTCCACCACTCGTTTGCGGCCGAACCCTGCTCGACGCGAGCTGCTTCCTCAATACCCTTATCGCTCGGCGTCTTGTTGATAAACGCGAGGAAGAAGGTCGTCACGAAGAAAAGAGCCACGACGACATAAGTAGCCTTGGTAAGCACGCTGGCAGAGCGGGAACCGAAAGCGGAATTGCTTCCACCGGCGAAAAGACCGCCGAGACCGTCGCCATCCTCATTCTGGATGAGAACCAGAGTAATAATGAGGGCACACACGATGACAAAGACTACCAGCAATACAATACCAATAATTCCCATTTGTATAACTCCAAAGTATAAATCAGTCTCAATATACCCCAAAGAGCCTTCTTGTGCAAGTATGAAACCGGCGGGCAAAGGTTCTTGTCCGCCGGTTTCATGGTCAAATTGAGGCTTTTATCCGGGCAACCCGGCGTATCTTTATTTGCAAAGAGCGATCGGCTTGAAGGTATCAGCCTTAAGCGCGGCGCCGCCGATAAGGCCGCCGTCGATGTTCTCCTTCGCGAGGAGCGCGGCCGCGTTCTCGGCCTTCATCGAACCGCCGTACTGGATGATGATCTCGTCGGCGGCTTTCTTGCCGTACATATCGGCGATGACCTTGCGGACGAACGCGTGGATCGCGTCGGCGTCCTCGGGGGTCGCGGTCTTGCCGGTACCGATCGCCCAAACGGGCTCGTAGGCGATCGTGACCTTCTTGAGGTCGGCGGCGGAAATACCCTCGAGACCCTTGCGAGTCTGGGTTTCGCAGACCTTCTCGGCCTTGCCGGCCTCGCGCTCCTCGAGGAGCTCGCCGACGCAGAGAATGACCTCAAGGCCGTGCTGGAGGGCGAGCTTGACCTTCTTGTTGATCATCGCGTCGTCTTCTTTATAGATATGGCGGCGCTCGGAGTGGCCGAGGATAACGACCTGAACGCCGAGGTCCTTGAGCTGGAGGACGGACACCTCTCCGGTGTGGGCGCCGGCTTCGTCGGTGCTCATGTTCTGGGCCCCGAGGAGGATATTGGTCCCCTTGACGACCTTGGAAACCGCGTCGAGCGAGGTGAACGACGGGGCGATCATGTACTTGTTCGGGCCACCCTTGAGCTCCTTGACGAGATCGGAGGCGAGAGCCACGGCCTCGGAAGTGGTTTTATGCATCTTCCAGTTACCGGCGATAAAATATTTGCGCATGTGAAACTCCTATAAAGACATAGATGACGAATAGTAACAAAAATGCCGAATACGATCAATTGGGCCACCTGTCCCCATGACACGGCAGAGAGGATTTTGGCGATAAGGGCGATTCATTCCCGTAAAAATACGCTATACTGTCGTAATGGCAGAAAAGCTCCGCATCCAAACGCACCACTGGTTCACCACCTTGATAAACTGCACCGTTGGGCTTCTCCTTCGCGGAAAATACGACCTCCACGCGGAAAACAGCAAGGTGCTTTCCGACGTCAAGCCGCCATATATACTCCTCCCCACCCACGCGAACCTCTGGGACCCCTTCTTCCTGAACTATTGCATCCCCTATCCCACATTCTTCGTCACGAGCGACGCGCTCTTTCGGAACCGCTTTATCGCCTACTGGCTCAAGCATTTAGGCTGCATCCCGAAAAGCCAGGCGATTCCCGATATAGAAACGATACGGAATATCATGGCCGTGATCAGGCGCGGGGACACGCTGTGCCTGTATCCCGAAGGCATGCAGACCTGGGACGGCGCTACCCTTCCCTTAAACCCAGCGACGGCCCGGCTCCTGAAGCTCCTGAAGGTACCCGTAATCCGCGTCATCTCCCACGGCGCGTTCTCCACCTGCCCGCGCTGGAGCCGCAATCGCCGCCAAGGCCGCGTCACCCTCAACTTTAAGCAGATACTCACCGCGGAAGAGATCCGCGCCTCCTCGGTCGAGGCGATACAGGGGGTAATCCAGCGGGAGCTATCCTATAACGAATGGGACTGGCTTTCCCGATCGCACCGCTATTTCAACAACTTCTTCGGCGCGCACGGCATGGAAAAGGTTCTGTACGCGTGCCCGTCATGCGGATCGATCGGATCGATCAGGGGCTCGCTTAACCTCGTCCGATGCGGAAAATGCGGGCTCATCGCGCGGTTTAACAACAAGGGAAGGTTTATCAATCCACGCGTTCCCGGCTTGCCGGAAAACCTCCATGAATGGAATAAACGGCAACGCGCGCGGCTTACCGCGATCTTGACCGAGGCGCTTCGCGGCGCGCGGGACGGAAACGCGCCGCTCCTTTTCAATACCGTCCTCGCGTATACCGGCTATCGCGTCAGCCCCATGAAGCGGTACGCCCGAGGCGCGCTCAAGCTATATTCTGACCGGCTCGTCTTTACCCCAACCGACGAAGATCGCAAGGGCTTCGAGTTTCCCATCGAGGGCATCGATGGCATCGCCTTTCTCCGCCGACACATCGAATTCTATTTCGATCACACGCTCTACCGATTCCGCTTCCTCTCCAAGTACGGCTCAAGCCTCAAATGGAACGACGCGATCGGGATTCTCAAGGACTGCCGCCTCGAGGGCGACCAGGCGATGACAGAACGTCGGCAAGAGGCCCTTGCGGCGCTCTAGCGCCTCGCACAAGCTCCATGCCCCAGCGCCTCGCGAAAACGCGGGCTTTTCGCGAATCGCTTTTTTTTGCTCTTCATTTCAAGATTTCCGTTATATACTTCTACGTATGATTCGGAGTTCTTTTACCCTCACGATTTGTTGCTTCCTCGTCGCCGGTTCGCTTCTTTGTGAGTCGTGCAACGCGCAAAAGGACAAAAGCGTGACGATTCGCTTCGCCCGCTGGGCCCGCGTCGAGGACGCCCAACGGTTTCAGTATCTCATCAATCAATTCGAAAAGGATAATCCGCGCATCGACGTGAAGGCGGAATATCTCCCGCTGGATCCCTACGTGGAGAAAACGACCATCTCGCTCCAAACGGGCGACGCACCCGACGTCTTCATGCTCTCGAGCGCCATGACGGCCCAATTCGTATCCAGCGCGATCCCGCTCGAGCGGCTCGATCGCCTCGACAGCCACAGAACCTTCACGAGGTTCTCCCCGAGGATTCTTGCACCGATCACGAAGTACGGCGCGCGATACGGGATGCCGATCGAGCTTGGAATGAAAGTCCTTTTCTAGAATAAGGACATTCTGCGCGACGCGGGAATCCCGATGCCGTCGGAAACGGAGCCCATGACTTGGGACGAGTTCGCGCGCCTCCTTGAAAGGCTCAAGAAGGTCGATAAATCCGGTAAAATCGCGATATACCCGCTCCGCATGGACTCAGGCGACCTCCTTGAATGCCTCCTCAACGCCTATCAGACGCCGCTCTTCGGCGACGCGGTCGCCCAGGACACCTCGGTGCTCGTGCGCGACCGCGCGGTGAGCGCCTTCGCGATGCTCGGCAGCCTCTACCGAAAGGGCCTTCTCCCGCCCTCAAGCGAGGGGCAGGAATCGGGGGCCTTCGGGACCACCGATACCGCGCTCGCGGGAAAGAACGTGGCGTTCATGTATTCCGGGCTCTGGTCCCTGCCGCTTCTCCAGGCGGCCCACGTCGACATCGGGACGATTCCCATGCCGAGGGCCGTCACGAAGGCCGCGACCGCGGAGATCGACTATCTCATGATCTCACCCGACAGCCAAAACAAGGAAGCGGCGTGGACGATGATCGAATGGTTCGCCACGAAGGGACAGTCGCTTCTCGGTACCTCGGGCGTTTATCCCGCCCATATCGATTACGACCCGATGACCGTCGCGCGAAACGCGACGAACGGCCTGTATCGCACCCTCGCCGTCGAGACGGAGGGCATCGTTCCCTCGCTTTCGATTTCGAACCCGAAAATCCGGGCCGAATACGATCGATGCCTCAACGGCGTCGTCGAGGGAACGCTTAGCCCCGACGAGGCGGTAGCGGGGCTTATCGGCGTCATGGCGCAAGAGGTCGGAAAGGGGGTAGTCCGTGAATGAGTACGCCCTCCCCCGCTATCGACGCCTCAGAACGGGTTTACTGAGGACCGTCATCGTCGCCGGCTTCGCGGTAATACTCGGGGGAATGCTATTTGCCTTCAGGGGCGTAACCCAAATACTCGCCATGCGCGAGGATCTCGCGCGCATGACGGAAAACGCGAGCCGGCTCAATTCGCTTTCCAAGGACCTACTCATCACGGAAAACCTCTTTCAGACGTTCGACGAATGGCGGGAATGCCGCGTCGGGCTCGAGAAGGACATCGTCGCGTTCATGGAAAGCGCGCATGAGCATCTGTATCTGAACACGAAGGAAGGCAAAAAGCAGGAGACGAACACGCGGACGCTCCTGAAACTCATAGCGCCAAAGATGGACGCCGTCGAAAACATCACGCTGTATTTCATCCAGAGAAACCCGGCGTTCCCGTCGGGGCTCCTCGACGCGAGTAAGGGCACCGCCGCCACGCTCACAGACGAGGACATCAGGACAATCAAGAGCTTCTCGCTCTATATCGGCGACCTCCTATCCGTGCGCGTGGGCAACCTCAGCGCGTACATGATCGC
>DAOPYF010000054.1:12428-16191 GCA_035352735.1 Treponemataceae bacterium
GCTCGTCTTTTCCGGCAAGGCGAAGCCCGAGGTCGTGTTCGACCTCTTCGAGAAGGAAGTCTCCGCGAACGGGCATTACCTCAGGATCAACTTCCGGTATCTTTCGCCGAAGCGCATCATGCTCGCGCTCACCGACATGAGCCGCGAGCACGCGCTCCGCGAGATGGTGAAGAAAGAGGAACACCGAAAGACCCTGATCCTGAAGGTCGTGTCGAACCGATTGGATTTCGCCGCGTTCATCCATGAGGCAAAGTCCCTTTTCGCCGCGCTCGACGACGCCGCCGCGCGGAACCTAAGCACGGGCGAGCTCGAGGCGCTCATGCGCCAGGTGCATACCCTCAAGGGCAACGCGGGATTCTTCGGCTTCACCGAGACCGCGGAGGCGGCGCACGATCTCGAGTACCACATATCCGACGCGAAGGTGCTCGGCCTCGAGATCGACGTGCCGCGGCATCGCGACGCCCTCCGCGCCCGCTTCGACGCGGAATTGCGCCATATAACCGATTTCCTCGGCGAGTCATGGCTCGGCGACCTCGACACCGTCCACGTCCCGCGCACCGCGTTCCTCGACCTCGAGCGCGAGCTTGCCGCGCGCTGCAAAGGAGAAACCGCGCTCCTCCAGCGGCTCAGGTCGTTTAGGAGCGTTCCGTTGCGCGACCTCTTCGCGCGGTACCCGTCGATGGTCGCCGACCTCGCGGAAAAGAACGGCAAGCTCATTAATACCGTGTCGGTCGAAGGCGGGGACTTCCGGGTATTGCCCGACGCGTTCGAGCCCTTGATGGCGGCCTTCGTCCACGTCATCCGGAACATCGTCGACCACGGTATCGAGACGCCGACCGATCGAGAGCTCGCCTCGAAGGACCGGTACGGTACCGTGACCATCCGGCTCGGGAAAGACGCGGGCATGATCCACATACGCGCCGAGGACGACGGCCGCGGGATCAACCTCGACGACCTCGCGCGGAAGGCGCGCGAGAAGGGACTCCTCGCGGAGGGCCAGGGCGCCGACGCGCAAACGCTCTACGGGTTCCTCCTCTCCCCCGGCCTCTCGACCGCGACCGAGGTAACGATGCTCTCAGGCCGCGGCGCCGGGCTTCCCGCAGTCTACGAGGCCGTCGTCTCCTACGGGGGCACCATGAAGATCACGTCTACCGCCGGGAGTGGTACCGGCTTCGACATATTCATTCCGACGAAGAAGGGCAGAAAATGAAAGCAGAATTCGCGAATCCGTTTATCAAGGCCGCGGTCGACGTCGTGGCGAGCGAGCTCAAGGTCAATCTGAGCCGCAAAGAGCTTAAGCTCAAGGCGAAGCCGGAACCGTCCCTGCCGACGTTCATCATCATCGGGGTGACCGGGTTCGTGCAGGGCCAGGTCGTATACGCGATGGACTCAAACTTCACGTACGAAGTCGCGAAGGCGATGCTCCCGGGCAAGCTCCCGGCCGACCTCAAGAAGCTCGAGCACAGCGCCATCTGCGAGCTCGCCAACATGATAACCGGCAAAGCGAGCATCGAGCTCGCCGGCGAAAAGAACGTCATCAACATAACGCCCCCGGCGGTTTTCACCGGCGACGCCATCAAGATCGACTTCCTCAACCTTCCGACGATATCGCTGAGCTTTATCTCGAGCGTCGGGGGCATCGAAGTCAACATCGCGCTCACGCAGGCGTAACGAAGGAGTTAACGAATGAAAAAAGGAATAATCGTCGACGACGCGACCGTAATGCGCATGAGGCTACGGGACATCCTCGAGAAAAAATACGAAATAGTCGGAGAGGCGGAAGACGGCAAGAAGGCGCTCGCGCTCTATCTCGCGATGAAGCCGGACTTCATCACCCTGGACATCTCGATGCCGAACGTCGACGGGCTCGAGGCCCTTAACCTCATCCTCTCGGCCGATCCCACCGCGCGCGTGGTCATCGTCTCTGCAGTCGGCCAGAAGCAGATCGTCTTCGAGGCGCTCTCGCGCGGCGCCAAGGATTTCATCGTCAAGCCGTTCGACCCCGAGCGGGTCATCATCTCGATCGACCGTCTCTTCAGCTAATCCGCGCCGCCCGCCTCGGCCCACTCACGCCTATTCCAAAGCGCGCAGCCGCCGCTCGTCTCCGAAAGCTCGCCGTGGCGCGCGCGAATCCCCGCGAGAAGGGGCGACCGGAGCGCGTCCGCGAGCGGAAGGTCCCGGGCGCTCGTGTCCCCGAAGGGCGCGAAGGGGCACGCCTCGAGAGCGCCGTCGGGGGCGATATGCGCGAAGCCCCGGCTTGCCGAAAGGCAGCCGCCGAACCGATCCTCGTCGCCGGGGAACGCGAGGAAGATCGCGGTATAGCGGCGGCGAAACCCCTCGAGCGCGCGGAGCATCGCGGCGCGGGAGGCGGCGTCGACGCACAGGCTTTCCGTGCCCGGCGCGATCGGGGTGTACTCGTTATAGAAAAAGATCCCGCACCGCAAGCGCGCGAGGCCCCTGACGAACTCGGGCGAGGTGAGCTCGCCTACGTTGTCCCGCATCACCGTGAACGACACCCCGAAGAAGACGCCCGCGCGGGAAAGCGCGCGGATCGACTCAAGCGCCCGCCCATAGACGCCATTTCCCCGCCTCCCGTCAGTACTCTTGAGACCGCCTTCGACGCTGACAATGGGGATAAGGTTCCGCGCCCGTTTCAACTCCGCGATCAGATTCCGATCGATTAATGTTCCGTTGGTGAAAACCGGGAACGCGACGTTCGGGTTCTCCCGCGCCAAGGCGACCACCTCGCGCGCGCGCACGAGCGGCTCGCCCCCGGCGATCAGCATGAACGAAACCCCGAGCTCCGCTCCCTCCCGAACGACGCGCGCAAGCGTCCGCGCGTCCATCTCTCCCGTCCGCCCGTCCGCCCGCTCGCGCTCCGCCGCCGCGTGCGAATAGCAGCCGACGCAGCGGAGGTTGCATCGCCGCGTCACGCTGACGATCAGGAACGCGGGAGCCGGCACGCCGCTGGCGCGGTTATCCTCCCTAAGGCGCGCAGAAACGGCCTGCCGCCGCGCGAGGCGATAAAAAGCCCCGAGATAGGCCGGGTGGCGCCAGGCGATGCGGCTCGCGCGCCTTACCAGCGCGCCGATATCTGCGTCCATCGTCGAAAGAAAACCGTCGTTCATGCGTTCGCACTCCTCATATGAAATAGAACACTCAGGATCGTTCGTCATGCGCCATGATAGCCGAAAAAAGAGAACGTGTAGAGGGGACGCGCCTCAGATCAGGCCGCGCGGGTTCCGTCGATTCCGAACGGATGATTATTCGCTCATGCCCTAACGGCGGTTCGGGCATGGGGCGTATCGCGCTCATCCGTTCGGATCGGCATACGCCCGTAAGCGGCCATTCTGGCCATTCCCTTCGCAAGGGTTTAGTTCTCGCGGCTTCCCCTGCTTGCGAAAGTTTTGCCGCGCGCGGCAAAACGTTTCTCCCGCACCCCTTCGTGCGTTTAGGGTCAGACCCTCTGAGTTTGGGGTCTGACCCTCGGGGTATGTCCTTCTGCGGCGAGATACCCGTATTTGCAAGAAATTTCCTGGCGACGCCAATTTTTAATCCAGAACCGGTCATTTTCCCGATATCGCGCTCAAGGTTTATGGTGTATTCTGGAGTGACAAAAAGGAGATATTCATGATCAACGCAACGACGTTCCGGGGTCTGACCCTCGGCTTGCTCGCGGTCGCTTCCCTCGCGCTTATGGGCTGCGACGGGCGCAAGAAGGGCGAGCCGCTCATCACCTCGATTTGGACGGCGGACCCTTCCG
>DAOPYF010000055.1:0-12531 GCA_035352735.1 Treponemataceae bacterium
CGAGGTCCTCGAGCGAGGCGCCGACGACGAGACCGCCCTCGGAGAAGGCGGACTGGGTGCGGCCGTAGATGATCTGGAGGAAAAGCTCGCGCATCGCGGTGTTGATCGCGTCGCAGACGAGGTCGGTGTTCATCGCCTCGATGATGGTCTTGCCGATGAGAATCTCGGCGGCCATCGCGGCGGACTGGGTCATGCCGGAGCAGCCGATGGTCTCGACGAGCGCTTCCTGGATGACGCCTTCCTTGACGTTAAGGGTAAGCTTGCAGGCGCCCTGCTGGGGGGCGCACCAACCCACGCCATGGGTGAAACCGGAAATGTCCTTGACTTCCTTTGCCTGTACCCACTTTCCCTCTTCCGGGATCGGGGCGGGACCGTGATACGCGGCCTTGGCAAGAGGACACATGTGTTCGACTTCTGCCGAATAAACCATATTTGTCTCCTTGAAAAAGAGTGTAAAAACCGATTGATAGTTCGAGTTTGTGTGGAAGTGTATAAAAAAAGCTCAATAAAATCTATAGGGGGACCGGCTTACCCCGAACCTGAACGGCCGGGGCCCAGCATTAGGAAAAATGGTTCCTCACTCGGTCCTCGTCGAAAAACCTTCGGTTTTTCTCCTGCGGAAGCGTTCGACCCATTTTTCCATGCGTCCCGTCCGTTCAGGTTCGCTTTCTTGCGGGAATACCCTCAAACTATCTGCTTATCAGACGCGGGTCCCCCTCGCTGCGGCTTCCGGACGCGCGAGGGCGGGAACAAAACCGGCGTCCCTGGCGGGCCGTCGGCTCTGGGGGATATCGGGCGCGTCCGGCGAGCCTTCGGTCCCCCCTGGAGCGGTGATACCGCGCGGAACATAAAACGACAGCATCGCCGGTTTTACCGATCCGTCAGGTAATATTGCGCAAAAGCCATGTTCCACGACGTAAAGCCCCAGGTACCGTTATGGTTATAGTTTACCGGAGGTTACCATGGTTTTTTGCCGTACAGCGCTCTGCGCCTGCATCGTGGCCGTCATGCTGACGGGATGCTCGGAATGGAAGGTCGTTTCTCAAAGCGAACCGCAACAGGGCATACTCAACGTCGCCTACATCCATGACGGGAAAAGAGGGATCGAAGTCGGCGAGTCAAACTTGACCCGCAGCACCAAGGACGGCGGAAAGCGCTGGATTGCGTCAATGGGCTTACGAAGTCACCACTACGGCCTTCATGGCTGCTCAATCCTCGACGAAAAGACCGTATTCGCCACGGGAAACACCGATCAGGCCCTGTACTCGACGAACTCAGGCGATAACTGGCATTCCATGGCCGCCATCCAAGGCATCGGGAAAAGCATCTCGTTCATCTCGGTAACCGAGGGATGGGTCTCCTCGGGATCTTGGTTCGCCGCCACGAAAGACCAGGGACAAACCTGGGTTCCGATAACGCTCCCACAGGACACCGCCTCGGTCGAGACCCTCTGCATGACCGCTTCGGGAACCGGGTACCTCGTCTCGGATCGGACGGACGTCTTCTACACGGCGGACTCGTGCGCCCACTGGGAAAAACTCGCGAATCCCTTCGCCGCCTCTACCCGCCCATATACCCCGCTTGTCGGCAGGTACAACCAGGGGATAGCGATCGGGATGAACGGGAATACCGGCGTCGTCGCCTGTCTGGGATCCATCGACAAGAAATTCGCCGTATTCTTTTCCCGCACGGATGATGGCGGTAAAACCTGGCGAAAACCGGAAATGCATAAGCTCGCCCGCGAGCCAAAAACCGTCACCGCGAGCCCGCAAGGGTACGTCACGATCCTCAACAAAGACATGTCGACGACCGTTTTTCACCGATAACCGAGAGAGACGATAGGGTCAGCCCCCGCGATACATGGGGTCTGACCCCGAAAGTGCATCGATATTGCCGATTATCCATCTTTTTATTCCTTTCAGACATATGCCTCTACAAATTTCCCTGATACCTTTTCCAATATTCGACTAGTATAGGAGGTATTCGTATGCAACTCTCTCGAGTCATGGTCGCCGCGCTTATCCTAACCGTATCCCTTTCGGGCTGCGCGCAGTGGAAAGAAAAGGTTCAAACGGAAAATCAACATGACATGCTTTATACCGGCATGTTCATTGACAAGGCCCACGCGCTTGCCGTCGGAAGGGCAGGCATCACGCGCCATTCCATCGATAGCGGAAAAAAATGGCTCGGAGGAACGAATAGCTCCATGTGTCTCTATGGATGCAACGCACTGGACGAAAAAACCTATTTCGCGACGGGAAACAAAAAACAGGTAATCATCTCGACCAACGGAGGGGATTCCTGGAGTCACGCGACAAACATTGGCGGAAGCGCGCCGTTAGGGAAAAGCATTTCGTTTTCCAACGTGAAAACGGGATGGGCATCGTCAAAGAACTGGCTCGGCGAGACTACCGACGGGGGACGGAACTGGACGGAAATGCCGCTCCCGCCGGGAGCGTCGTTCGTCGAGACGATTTGCGCGACGGGACCGGGAACGGGCTACCTCGTTTCCGAGATGAAGGAAGTCTTTCAAACGTCAGACTCTGGGGCGCATTGGAATAAGCTCGCAAGTCCCTTTGCCGAACTGAAAGTCCCGTTTAGGCCGCTTTTCAGTCGGGATAATCAAGGGGTTGCGCTTTACATGACCGGCGATTCTGGTATCCTGGCGAGTGTCGGAACCATCGATAAGCGCAATATACTTCTCATTGCGGAGACAAAAGATGGGGGGAAAACCTGGTCAACCCCTGAACTCCATAAATTGAAAAGGCTTCCCCGCTCCGTTAGCGTAAGCGCGAAGGGATATGTCTCGGTATTCAACAAAGACGAGTCCCTCACGGCATACGCGCGATAATTCGTAAGAAGCGCCATCCCGATGGCGTGAATATCGAGGCCCGATAAGGGCCTCTTTTTTTTCAAAGACATGTCGACGACCGTTTTTCACCGATAGCCGAGAGAGACGATAGGGTCAGCCCCCGCGATACATGGGGTCTGACCCTACGGACTAACCTGCGTAAAGGTATAGACCGTCCCGTCGTAATAGCGCATCGCGTATCCCACAGTCGCGTTCCCGCAAGAGTCAGGGATCGTATACTGAATGTACAGATACTCAGGAAACGCGGCCGCGGCGGGGAGATGCCAGGTTTCTATGTATGACCCGCCGATGAGGGTACCGACATCCTGATATGCCATCGCACCGATACCGGACGGTTGAGGCACCATATACGTTGTCGCGTTATAGGCCATCCCGGTGAAACCGATCGGGCATCCGCCCGGCTCGTTCACGTAGCTCACGCGAAGGTCGCATCCTGAGCCTATTCCGACGGAACTGATCGCGGGCGCAGTATTGTCCAACACGACATTGATCGTGAATGGAGGCGACACGTTTCCGGCGCGGTCGATCGCGTATATCGTCACCGTTTGCCCATCGGACACCGTGAAGGTATCCTTCCATGCCGCGGATCCCGCCGAATCGAACGAGTAACCGGCGATACCCGAACCGTCCTCCTCGTCATCGTCGCCGTCGTTATTATCATCGATTGCATAACACGTAACGAGGGAGGGGGAAGCCGGTATATAGATTACGCCCATATATTGGCAGGTATGAAACGCCGAGAAGGAAGGTATCCCCGGCGGGACCGTATCGAGAACCGTCGATGCCGCGCGGTACGATGCTTGAATCGCGTCAGAAACTACCTGTCCGTTGCCCAATGCGTCAGAAAGGCGCACGCTCGCCGTTTTCGGTCCTTCCCCCGTTGCCAGGGTAACGTCATGAATGACGATCTTGCCCGTTCCGACGATCGGGGTCGCGAGGTTAAGGGTCGTTGCCGTCCAGGACGCGATCGCGTTTCCGTCGACTCTCGTCGCCGCTGTGAACGATGCGTCGCCTGAAAGCGCTATCGAGCTGATGCCCGAACCCGCCAATCCATACGGGATCGAAAGATCGACGGTAACCTCGTTCGCGTATTCGGCATTGCCGCTCGATCGGTCAAGGATTTGGAGGGCCCCATTCATCGCCGGCCCCGAGTCAGCCGCGCTCGCGAATAGGGTTACCTTCCCGCCGCGCGCGTCGAGGTAGCCATAGTACGCGTCATCGCCTGACCATGCGAAGGGAAACGCGCGGCAGCTCCCCGGCGCAAGCACGATCTCGGTCGCGTCGCGCCCAAGAAACGCGCCAGAGGAAGAATACAGCGAAACCCCCGAGACCGTTACCGGCGCCGTTGAGTCGTTCAACACGTTCCACACAAGGCTCATCGGGCTTGAGCCCGTCGAGGGGAAAAGTGGCTTCGCGCCCGTAAGCCTGATGAACTGCCCGGTTCGCCGGGCGTCAGGAAAAACGAGGGAAATACTCGAGTTCCCCGTTACGCCAAGCGCGGTCGTCGGCACGAGCGTCGCGGAGAGCGTATTGCGCTCGCCCCACAGAACCGTGAAGTTTTCGACGAGGCCCACCGAGGAAGCCACGCAGATTTCAGGATACGCGGAGAGGGCCGCCTGCGCGGCTAGACGCATGGCCTCGAGCGTCGGCTCTACCGGAATGATCGCCGTCAGGGGCGAAGCGGGAATCTCCGGCGCGTACAAGAGCGCGACGGCGGGATAGGTTGCCCCGGGGATATCGGCGATCGTCACGGTCTCGCCCGGGGTTGCCTGATACGGGCCATAGAGCTTCGCGGTCTCCGCGGTAATTCCCGTCTGTACATAAAGGAAACCTGAATCCGAAGCAAGGGCGCGGGACGCCCCATCGCCGCCAGAGCTCGTAGCCGTGGTCGAAGTGCCTGGGATGGTTATGAGTACCGAGGCCGCGCGGGATTGCGCGATGGGATCAAGACCCGCGGCACAGGAACCGAAGGCGAGCGACCAAGCGCATACGATTGCGCACACATAAATAATACTGAGCCGAGGGGCGGTAATACGGACATTATCCATAATCATCTCCCGTGTAAGGTAACGATAGGCGATATACATCAGACGCGGCGCTCGGCAAGCCGTTGAAACAAGGTCTGGACGCGCTATCAGGGTAAGTTTACCCCACGTTCCCCTGTTTATCCAGGTAATCGAACACAAAAGGAACCATAGTCATGGAATCCACTTTCGGGGATCATTCGACTCCATCATCGTACTTTTTTTCATTGACGACCTTCCCATACGCGTCTATACTCATCCTTGATAATAAAACTGAACGGTCAGTTTTATTATCAAGGGGTAACAGTGACCGCAAAAATGTACGCCAAGGGAACGCAAACCCGGGAATCGATTCTCTTAACCGCCGCGCGCCTTTTCGACAAGAAGGGCGCGTTCGGCACGAGCATCGACGATATCGCGCGGGAACTCGGCATCGCCAAGGGAACGCTCTATCAGTATTTCGCGAGCAAGGAAGACCTGATCGTCAAGACGATCATTTGGAGCGAGGGAATATTGCTCGCGCGCCTCGCGGCCATCGGCGAGAACGGACCCACCGACGTCGAGACCGCCATGTTCGAGATCGCAAAGGCATCATTCGCTCACTTTCGGGAATACGGAGACTTTATCGCCCTGTTCCTTTCGGTGCCATCCGAGATAACCGAGGAGTACCGCGAGAACGGATATCCCTTTTCCCGCATCGTCGGTACGTTCGACGATCAGCTGCGAAAGCGCTGTACGGGTTTCTCCGCCGAGCTCGCGCACTGGGAACTCGGCACCCTCGCGTTCATGAACCTGGAGGCATACCGCATCGACGCGCGCGGCGGCGGTTGCGACGAAAGGAACTTCGACGCCGACATCCATCGACGCATAAAATTCTTCGCTCATGGCATACTGCAAAGGAGAGACTGACAATGACGAATGCAAACGGCGTTACCGCGCCCGGTAACAAAACCCTCTGGCGGATCCTTTGGATCGCCGCGCTCGCGCTCGGCGTCTTCATGACGTTCTTCCGCATCGGCGCCGACTCGTACTGGTACGACGAAAGCTATTCCGTCGCGGCGGCGCGGCACCCGCTTTCCGAGATGATCCCGATCATCGCGGGCGATAGTCACCCCCCGCTCTATTACATGGCGCTCCGGGCGGTCACCCTCATCGCGGGAGACTCTACGACGGCGGTTCGGAGCCTCTCCGCGCTCGGCATCCTCGCCCTCGCCTCGCTCGGCTTCTTCGGCGTCCGCAAGGTTTGGGGCAACCGCGGCGGGCTCGTCTTCGCGCTCCTCGCGCTCGCCACGCCGATGTCCATCGCCGCCGCGCGCGAGGCGCGCATGTACACTTGGCTCGCGTTCTTCATCACCGCGACGGTGCTTCAGGGCTCCTTCGCGCTGTCCGGCGGCCGTAAGCGCGATTGGGCGCTCCTCGGCGCGCTTACCCTCGGCGCGGCCTATACCCATTACTACGGGCTCATGGCCGTTTCGATTTACTGGCTCATCCTCCTCGTGACGATCGCCGTTCGCTCCCGCGACGCGGGCGGGAAGAAGCGGCTCGCACATGCGCTCGTCACCGCGGGCGTGACCGTGGCGGCGTACCTGCCGTGGGTCATGGCCTTGCTCCGTCAGGCGGCGCGGGTTCACGCGAATTACTGGATCCCCAAGCCCGACCTTTCCGCCGTCTTGCGGGCGCTCGGCTATCCGTTCATGCAGCGCTTTGCCTGGGGCTTCAACCCTTACGCGACCGCCGTATTTGCGGTGGTTCTCGCGCTCGGCGCCTTCGCGGTCGTCCGCAGCGTCTCGAAAAAGCGGCCCGACGCGTTTCTCCTTGCCACGGCGCTCGCCGTGTACGCGCTCACCTTCGTCGCCGCGTACGGCGTCTCGCTCGCGTTCAAGCCGATCTTCTACGAACGCTACTTCACCGGCGTGATGGGACTGCTCATCCTCTGCCTCGCGGGCTTCGCGGCGGGCTTTAAGCGTCCCGCCCTCTCGGCCGTCGCGGTCGCCGTCTACGCGCTCTTCGCGCTTCCGACGCTCGTCCGGGTTTATACGGAGGAGATCAACGGGCCGCTCGACCTCGTCGTCGCTGACCTCAAGCCGCTCGTGCAGCCCGGCGACGTGTTCGTGCACGGAAGCGAGCATACCTTCGGGCTCCTCCGCTACGCGTTCCCGAACAACGAGCACTACCTCTATATGCCCAAGGGATTCGTGCCCTTCGGCAACCACGCGGTCTTCGCGCCGAACGCCTCGTCGGGCGACGACATCGCGATCTACAACGAAAAGCCCGTCACCATCTGGCTCGTCGGTCGGCCCGGGGAATACTATAAAACGCCCTTCGAGGACGTGTACAACGCGTCGCACCGCTCGGTCGTCGGTAAGATGAGAAAATACGCCAAAGCCCCGGGATGGCTCACGATGCAGGTATATCAGGTCGCGTGGGACCCGAACAAAGCCGTCGCCGCGACAGCACCGGTGGAGAAGGTTTCGCTCGATATGACGCTTACCGACGTGGACCCGAAGCGCGGCGGGAAGATTCTCTACGCGATTTATAACCAGGCGGAGCTTGGGCCGAACACCTTCCTCGCGGCCGGATCGGTCGACGCGACCTCGGCGACGGTGAAATTCTCGATCCCGGACCTCGAGCCCGGAACGTATGCCCTGATGGTGTTCCACGACCAGAACGGCAACAGCGCGCCCGACTTCTCGAAGAACGGTCCGAGCGAGGGACTTGCCTTGGGGCACGACCCGCTGACGCTCCCAAGCCAATTCACCTTCGACGATATTAAGTTCGACCTATCCAAGGATTCGTCGAAGAGAACCGCGAAGATGTACTATCCGAAATAAGTGCGCGGATTTTTCGCGCGGGCATTCCGCGCGGCGCCTCTGCCTTACCCGCGCGGCTTCCAGTCGATCTCGACCGAGCAAAACTCGTCCGAGCCGGCGCGCACGCCGTGCCGCGTCGTCGCCGCGCCGTCAGTCCCGTCGCTCACGACGGCGAAAACCTCGGCGGCCGTGCCCTCGACGAGTTCCTTGCGGTACTGCGCCCGCATGCGCGCGACTTGCCTTTCCAGCGCGAATCCCTGAGGGAGGGAGTCGAGCGCCCACTCGATGTAGCTTACGTTATTCACGTGGCTATTCGTGTCGATATCCCCCGAGCCGGCGCGCACGGAAAGGGGCGCCATGGCTGACCGCGCGGGGTCGGCCTGTCCTACCTCGTCGATCGAAACGAACGAAGCCTCATCCGCTGAGGAGACCGAGAAAACCGCGCATTGCGCTTCAGGCACGCGAAGCGGCCGCCTGCGGTCGGTGTCGACGAAAAGCCAGTTGGTCGCCGCCTCGGCGAGCGCGTTTCCGTCCGAGTCAGTCATGACGAAGCGCCGGTCCGCGAGGAATTTCCTGATGGCGTTTACCCGCGTGCCGACCCGAACGGTCTGGCCGAATTTCGGGAGCCTGTTTATCCGCACGTCCCATTTCATGAGCATCCAGCCGCACCGGTTGTCGCGATAGAAATCGAGATCGTACCCGACGCTTGAGCTGTGGAGAATCGCGATATCCTCGAAATAGCGCGTGAGCGACGGCAGCGTCAGTCTGAGCGTCGAATCCGCCTCGTAGTAATGCACCAAATAATCCCGGGAAAAATCCATAAGTCGATGGCTCCTTACGCGATGATACGGTATCACGTTTCACGGAACGCTCACAAGAAACTCTCGGTGTTTTAAGGAAATTTTCATCACCCACTCATGCCAATGGGCAATCCTCGATCCCGAAGGGGGACGCAGCATTCCCCACAAGGAGGAGCAGCGAATGAAAATCGGAATATCGGTCAATGGCGAGGGACGAGGGCACCTTTCCCGGGCGCGCGCTCTCGCCGAGATTCTCGAAACGCGCTATGACCTCTCGTTCTGGGCCCCCGAGCACCTCGCGGGCGAGCTTTCCGCCCATTTTCCCCACGCCGAGGTCAGGACGATACCCTACTTCAAATTCGTCCAGAGGGGATTCAACCTCGATTACGGCGCGACCGTCGCCGAGAACGCCGCGCTATTCGTCGGCCGCGGCCGCGTGAACGCGCGCATCGCCCGCAAGCTCCGCGAGTCCCGCGTCGACGCCGTCCTTTCAGACTTCGAACCCTTTGCGTCCCGCGCGGCGCGGTCCGTTGGAATCCCCGTACTGCAGCTCAACCATCCCTCGGTCGTCGCGCGGTCCTTCTCGCTCGATCCGAAGGCCTTCCTTCAGCGCTCAATCGCGATAGCCGTCGCCCGCTTTATGGCCGGGCACGCGGATAAAACGATCGTGTGCTCGTTCTTCGACGGCGACGTGGGCCCGATCATCCGAAAGGCGCTCAGGGATACGAAGCGCGCGAGCGACGGCCGCTTCGTCGTTTCGGTTAAGCCGCACTATCGCGCGGCGATCGAGCGGGCGCTCGACGCGATCGGGCGAGATCTCTTCCGAGTCTTCCCCGACCCCGAAGCCGATTACGACAGGGAGCTGGCGAGGTCGCGCGGGCTAATCGCGCCCGCAGGGCATCAGAGCATATCGGAGGCGCTCGCGCTCGGGAAACCCGTGCTCGCTATCCCGGTCGCGGGGCAATGGGAGCAAGCGCTCAACGCGAATAAACTCCGCGAATCGGGGTTCGGCGACTGGGCGAACATCGAGGACCTTGAGGCAGCCCTTCCCCGCTTCGTCGCTAACGCGGGGCGGTACGAAGAGGCGATCGAAAAAAGCAGGCTCTCGGTAAGGCAGGGCGAGGGTAAGGGCTTTTGCTGCGAGGACCAAACCTTTCGGGCCGCGTGCATGGTAGAAAGCTTTCTCCTTGAGTGCGGCGTGCGCGCGGAGCGTAACCGCAAAGGTCTCATGAGCGCGCTCATCCCCGACGCTTTCTGACCGACGCGCACTTCTCCTTCGGGTACCGTCGCTGGTATAGTAGGGGGCATGACCTTATACGGTAAAAACGACGCCCGCTCGATTCTTCTCGCGGCATGCATCGCGCTCGCGGCCTTCTCGGTCCTTTCCTGTTCGACCCTCGGCGCGCACGGTGAGTATGACCCTGCCCTCGGCCGCGCGACGATCACCGAGCGCCGCGTTCCCGCCTCAGCGGTCTCGCGCGTCCGCGCTATCGACTTCGTTTCCGACCGCGTCCCTCCCTCGCTCGAGGGATACCGGGTTCTCTTCGTCTCTGACATCCATTTCATGAATCGCTATCCCCGAAAAAGGCTCAACGCCCTCATTGCCGAAATCAACGCGCAAGAGGCCGACTGCGTCATCCTCGGCGGGGACCTTACCCTGAGCGCAGGTAATCTCGCCGAGTTCGCCCAGGCGGCCGGGACGCTCCATGCCGGAGAAGGGGTGTACGCCGTACTCGGCAACCATGATTTCTTTAATAGCAGGAAAGCATTCATCGATGACTTAAGGAAGGCGGGGATCGTGACCCTCGACGAAACGACGATCGAGACGCCGCGCGGACTTGCGCTTTCCGGTATCAACGACTTTCGCGACATATTCCCCGTGATGAAGCCCTTCCTCGATACTGTCCCCGCGGGCGATTTCGCGATCCTCGCCTCGCACGACCCCGACTTCATGGAGAAGGCGCAGGGCGACGACCTCTCGCGGTTTGACCTCGTCCTTTCTGGCCACACCCACGGCGGGCAGATCACGTTCTTCGGCTGGGCTCCGATAATCCCGTCCGAATACGGGCAGCGCTACCGGACGGGAACGATATTCAAGGACGGAGTGCCGGTAATCGTGTCGAATGGCGCCGGATACTCGGGAGAGCGCTTTCGGTTTAGGTTTTGCGCGCCGTCGGACTTTCTTCTGATAACGTTACGGAGACCCGACCCGACGAAAGCTCGGTGACTCGCGCCGCGAGGGTCTCGGCGTCGGATGCGCGCACGCGCCCCGCGAGCGAGACCGCGACGGCGAACTCCTCTCGGGTAACCTCGGCGCCCAGCTCGATGAGTAGGCGTCGCGCGCGGTCGTGGAGCTCATACGGGACTTCAAATGAAAACTCGCGCATGGGGACGAGCTCTTCCGCCTTCGCGCTTTCGAGGACGGCCTTGACGGCGTCGCCATAAGCGCTCACGAGCCCGCCCGTCCCGAGGAGAGTCCCGCCGAACCAGCGCGTAACCGTGACCATCGCGTTCGTGATCCCGGATCCTTTAAGCACCTCGAGCGCGGGGCGCCCGGCGGTGCCCGAAGGCTCGCCGTCATCCGAGCAGCCGAGGATCCCTCCCGTCGGCCCGATGACGAACGCGTGCACGACGTGCGTCGCGTCCGGGTACCGTTCCTTCTGCGCCTTCAATATCGCGCGCGCTTCTTCCTGCGCGGTAACGGGGAACGCCTCGGCGAGGAAACGCGAGTTCTTGGCGCGCGTCTCCGCGGCGGCGGGGGCCATGAGTATCTTCATCGACTATGGTACCTCTGCCTACTTGGCCGTCATGTTAATGATGTCTGACCAGCCCTCGGGCGTGCCGTCCTTGAGAAGCGCGCGCACGCGCTCGAGGAATATCTTCGAGGCGTCGTCCTCGGGGGCGAGCTCCGCGCACTTGGTAAAGAGGAGGAGCGCGTCCGCGAAGCGCCGTTCGCGGTACGCGTCGATCGCGAGGTTAAACCGGTCGACGAGCGCGACTTGCTTTCCCGAAGCCTCCGAGCGCACGCCGAGGATATTATAAAGCTGCACCGGGGTCTCGATGCCCACGACGCGTACTCGGTCGAGCTTCCGCCCGAGGAACATCCCGTCGGTCTCGTTCCAGGTCGACTCGGACACGAGTATCCAGGTGCCATACTGCTTGTTGACGCCCTCGAGTCGCGCCGCAAGGTTCACGTCGTTGCCCATGATCGTGTAGTTCATCTTGTTGTCGGTGCCCATGTTCCCGACGACCATCGCGCCGGTATTGACGCCGATGCGCGTGTAGATCGGCGAGGGGCTCGCGTTCGCCGCCATCAGCTCCTCGTTCAGCCGCTTCTCGGCCTCCTTCATGCGGACGGCCGCGAGGCAAGCCCGCGTGGCGTGGTCGGGTAGGTCCAGGGGCGCGCCGAAGAACGAGACGATCGCGTCGCCGATATACTTATCGATCGTTCCCTTTTGCTCGAGCACGATGTCGCTCATCACGGTGAGGTATTTATTGAGGATCTCGACGAGGTGCTCAGGCGTTACCTTCTCGGAAAGCGTCGAGAAGCTCTTGATGTCGGTGAAGAGCGCGGTAATGCGCTTCTCCTGGCCGCCGAGCTTGAGGAGCGAGGGGTCCGCGACGATCTGGTTGACGACGTCCGACGAGAGGTACATCGTGAACGCCTTTCGGAGGAAGCTCTTCTCCTGCTCGGAAAAGACAAACCTCAGGATCGTGATGATCAGGAAGGTGGTAAACACCGATAAGAGCGGCACGAAAAGCTGGACGTACACCCGGGCGACGACGAACACGATCGCGATGCCGACGAACACGGCGACGGTCGAGCCGACGCCGTAGGAAAGCCTACTTCGCAGGGATTTGATGCGCCTGAACGCAAGCGCGCTCCCCAGGCAGAGCGCGAGCGCGATCGCCCACGACGCCCATTGCGGCAGCGGGTTGATGAAGTCCTCGGTCATGATCGTGTTGTAGATATTCGCGTGCGTACCGACGTTCGCGTACGCCTTCGCGAAGGGGTTGATTCCGAG
>DAOPYF010000055.1:12631-15984 GCA_035352735.1 Treponemataceae bacterium
AGGACCGGGGCGAAGACGAGCTGCGGCACGTAGGCGCCGTCATACTCGACGAGAAGCTGGATGCGCCGCCTGATCCCGTCGGGGTCGATGATGACGTTCGGGAAGCCCGCTCCGGCCGACTCCCGAAGGAGCGGCAGTATCGCCGGCGCGATCCCGCGCTCGTAGTCGCTGTCCCTGAAGGTCCAGTCATTCTCCTTCCGGATTATCCCCTTTCGATCGACGACGTTCGTGACGAGCGTATGGTCGCGGGCGTACTTGTTGAGCTCGTCGGTACCCGCACCGGTATTGATCTTCTCGGCGTTTATGGTCACGTACGCGTGGCCGAAGAAATGGAGCGCCTTGGCGAAGTACTCGTCGTTATCGCGGAAGATATTCGCGGTAATGGAGCCCGAAAGGTCTCCCATGCGCTGGTCGATATAGCCCGACATCTCCCCGCCTACCTCGCCGACCGAGGAAAGCGGGATATTGCGCGCGGCGATCGCGTCGGAAAAATCCTTGATGTACTGGAGCATCTCGCCCTTCACGCCCGAGTACTCGGCGGGAAAGACGTTCTTGACGTACTCGCGGTTTACCCCCGACTGCCCCGGGGTCATATACTCGATATCGAAAACGACCGTCTTTCCGCCTGCCTCGCGGAGGCGTATCAGGGCGTCTGCGACGACGTCGCGCGTCCAGGGAAACGCGCCGATCTGCTCGATCGCCTCGTCGTCGATGTTCACGAGAAGGATATCGCTCCGTTCCCTGATCTCGGGCTTGATCGCGAGAAGGGTATCGTACATCCCGAGCTCGGACTTCACGCCCGTATCGGTGAGCGAAAGCGCGAAGAAAAAGAGAAACGCGAGGACGGCGACGCAGTATTCAAGCCTATCCTTGAGGAAAACGCCAATATTCGCCTTTTTTTCCACGGTATACACGCCCCTTTTTTCTGCAGATAGAAAGAGTATAGCACAGGAGCGTATAAGAGACACATTTTGTCCTTTTTTTGCCCCATCATGTGGTATATACTAGAGGCTACCTGTATCGAACAAGGAGGCAGGCGATGATTACAAAAAGCACGGGAATCGCGATTCTCGCCCTTTTCGCGTTAACCACGGCGAGCGCGGAGACCCTAACCTGGAAAGCGGTGACCGGTCAGCAATATGAGACAAAGACAACCGTCCAGGAATCGGTAACGGGCCCAGAGACCGTGCAGGCGAAGAAACCGCAGTCTGCGACCGCCACGATGTCGCAAGAGGACGCGGCTGCCCGACAGAGCACCATCGCCTGGCTTGAGGGCATTCCCTCGTTCCCCCGCTCGTCCGTCGAAGCTGGCGCGACCTGGCAATCGAACGGTACCGTCAGCTATGACCTTTCCGCCTTCGGGTATGAGGAGCCACTCAAGGTACGCGTGCCGGTTTCCTATACCTTCCTCGGGCTTTCCGAGTCCGAGAACCGCACCTACTATCACATTCGGGCGGAATGGTATCCGCTCACGATACTCCCAAAATCGATAGCCAAGAGAACCGGCGTAACCCGCCTGAGCGGGCACTCGGTCCTCGATCTCTACTGGGATAACCGTTCCGGCAGCCCCAAGCGTTCGGCGCTCACCGAGGAAATCCAGTATCGCTTTGACGATGCCTCGAGCCTCCTCTTAACCCGCGATACCGCGGAGGACATCAAGACCGTCACCGACATCGTGCGCGAGCGGGACATCAAGCAGCTCAGTAGCCAGATCACGAGCAAGAAGGTCGCCAACGTCGAGGTCAAGCAGGCCGACGAAGGCATCGTCCTTTCTATAGAAAACATTCAATTCGAGGCCGAGTCGGCGGTACTCACCGAGGCGGAAAAGACGAAGCTCACGAACATCGGGAACATACTCTCGGGACTCAAGAACCGCAGGCTCAGCATCGTCGGCCACGCGGCGAACCCCGCGGGAGCCGACGAAAAAGAACTCCTCTCGCTTTCGGCCGAACGGGCGAAGGCGGTCGCGGACTTTCTCGTCGCCTCCGGCTTCCGCACGGCGGACACGATCGTCACGAGCGGAATGGGCGGCGCAAAGCCCATCGCCTCGAACGACACGGCGGAGGGACGAAGCAAGAACCGCCGGGTCGAGATCGTCATCATGGATGAGGGGGTCGAACGATGAAACGCCTTTTACTCGCGCTCCTCGGCGCGCTTATGATCCTGCCCGTCGCCGCGCAAAGCGCGTCGGAGCTTTCCGCGATACTCGAAAAAAAGGAGACGAACGCGGTAGACTTCTCGTACCTCATCGCGTCGAGCTCTGGGCTCGAGTGCACGCCCTTCGAGGCCTACGCCTGGTGCGACGGTTTTAACACCTTCCCGCTCACCGACACGATGAACACCCCCGCGACGCCGAAATCCATCTCCCATTTCCTCATGGCGAACTATCAGCTGAAGGGCGGCATCATGTGGTCGCTGACCGGCAATGCCCGCTACGCGTATAAGGAGCTCAAATACAAGGGCTTCTGGAAACAGGGGACCGATCCCGACACCGTCCTTTCGGGCCGCGACCTCGTACGCGCCGTCAGGCAGTTCTTTACCGACTATCCCGACGCCCTACCCCGCAAGCCCGACGCGCCGAAGCCCAATCCTCGCTATCTCGAGGCCCTGCTCGCGGACAAGGAGGCGACCAAATGAACGCATTCGGAAGAATACTCGCGTGCCTCGCGATACTCCTTTTTGCCGCGCTTCCCTCATTCGCCCTGGATTGGGGAATCGAGCTCTCGAACGAGGGCGGTATTGACTTCGGAGACGACACGCAATGGTATACCGACAACCAGGCGGCGCTGTGGCTTACGACCCCGCTTGACCGGACGAATACCAACTCGCTCGCCATCGAGGGCCGCCTCTATGGCGCGCGCGAGGCCGAGTCGGGCGATTTCACGACCTACCTAAACCTCGAGCTCTGCCGCCTCTCCTTCGTGCCCGTGGCGTCCGAGGGGAAAAGGATCGCGCTCGACGCGGGGCGCATTCGCACCGCCGACATCACCGGATACGTCATCAACCAGTCGATTGACGGCGCCGAGGCGCACGGCAGCTTCGCCTTCGGGAACGTCGACGCGCTCGTCGGCTATACCGGGCTCCTCAACGCCCGCAAAACCGGCGCGCTCATGAGCCAGGACGATTACATCGACGCGGGTACCGACGACCTCTACGCGCTCGGGGCCAAGCGGCTCGTCGGCAAGGCGACCTTCCAATTCCCCGAGATCATCGGGAAGTTCGACCTCATCGCCGAAGCGACCGGCCAGTACGACCTCCGCGACGCGCTCGGTTCCGATTACCTCCAGCTGATCCACACCGCGTACGGAACCCTGTCACTGAGCGGCCCGCTCGCGCCGAGGGTATATCTCACG
>DAOPYF010000056.1:0-15701 GCA_035352735.1 Treponemataceae bacterium
GACCCGCGAAACCTCATCGCGAGCCTCGACGAGGTTATGTCCGGACGCGGCTGAGGCCGTCGCTCGCTTCTTTATAATCGGGCCTGAGCTTGATCGCGCGCTGATAGGCGTCTTGGGCACCCTTCTTGTCTCCGAGGCCCTCCCGCGCGCCGCCGAGGCGATACCACCACAGGGAAATCGAGGGCTCAAGGTATACCGCGGCGGAATAGGCGATCTCGGCGTGGTTTGGCTGCTTCGAAAGGCGATAGATCTCCCCGGAGAAGAAAAACGCCGTGCTGATTCGCTCGCCGCGGGGGGCCGCGTCGATATAGGCCTGCATATACTTGAGGGAATCGCGATAGTTTGAAAGGTAGAAATTCGCCTCGCCGAGGGTTTCGATGATCCGGACGTCCTGGTTTATTTTCAGCGCGTCGGTGCAAACCGTAACCGCTTCCTGGTAGCGCGCGGTGCGGACAAGCGCCCAACCATAGATCGTATAGGACTCGATGTTCTTCGGGTTGTCGGTGAGCTCTTGCTTGCACACCTCGATGGCCTGGCCATACGCGGCCTTGGCGTCCGCGACCCTTCCGGCGCTCTCAAGATCGCGCCCGTTTCGGTAGAGCTTCAGCGCGTCGGGTTTGTCCTCGGCGATAAGCGAAAACGCGGTGAGCGCGAGGCAGATAACGGCGAGAATACTTCGTTTCATGGATATCACTATGACCCTTTTCCGCCACTTTTTCAACTGCCGCTCGGGCGAGCCTGAGGGGCGCCTAATTCCTGAAGCTATGGATCGGCGCGGGAATTCTGCCTCCCCGGTTGATGAAATCCGCGCAGGAGAACCGATTCACCGGCAGGATCGGCGCGCCGCCCAAGAGCCCGCCGAACTCGGCCCATTCCCCGGCCTTCTTCCCCGGCACCGGGATGAGGCGCACGGCGGTCGTCTTGTTGTTTACCATGCCGATCGCCATCTCGTCGGCGATGATGCCGGAGATCGTCTCGGCCGAGACGTCGCCGGGAATGGCGATCATGTCGAGACCGACCGAGCAGACGCAGGTCATCGCCTCGAGCTTCTCGAGGTTGATGGAACCCGCGCGGACGGCGGCGACCATGCCCTCGTCCTCCGAGACCGGGATAAAGGCGCCCGAGAGACCACCGACGTTCGTCGACGCCATGACGCCGCCTTTCTTGACCATGTCGGTGAGCATCGCGAGCGCGGCGGTCGTGCCCGGCGCGCCGGCTGACTCGAGGCCCATCTCCTCGAGGATGCGCGCGACCGAGTCGCCCACGGCGGGCGTCGGGGCGAGCGAGAGGTCGAGGATGCCGAACGGGACGTCGAGCCTGCGCGCGGCTTCCTGCCCGACGAGCTGGCCCATGCGGGTAATCTTAAACGCGGTTTTCTTTATGCCGTCGGCGAGCACGTCGAGAGGGGCGCCGCGATACTGCTCGCACGCGGCCTTCACGACGCCGGGGCCCGAGACCCCGACCGAGAGGACGGCCTCGCCCTCGCCCACGCCGTGAAAGGCGCCGGCCATGAAGGGGTTATCCTCGGGCGCGTTGCAGAACACGACGAGCTTCGCGCAGCCAAGCCCGTCCCGGTCCGCGGTCGCGTCCGCGGCGGCCTTGATGATGGCGCCCATCCGCTTGACGGCGTCCATGTTGATGCCGTTCTTCGTGGTCCCGAGGTTGATCGACGAGCACACGCGGCCGGTCTCGGCGAGCGCGCGCGGAATGGACTCGATGAGCCTGAGGTCACCCGAGGTCATGCCCTTTTGCACGAGCGCCGAAAAGCCGCCGACGAAATCAACCTCGAGCTCATTGGCGACCTCGTCGAGTGTCTTCGCCCACGGCGTGAAGTCGGTCTCGTCGCTCGGCTCGGCGACGAGCGAGATGGGGGTGACGGATATGCGCTTGTTGATGATCGGCACGCCGAACTCGGCCTCGATGTCGCGGCCCACGCTCACGAGCCGGCCCGCCGTCCGGAGAAGTTTTTCGCGAACGCGCCGCCTTGATTCCTCGCCCGAGGGGCTCGCGCAATCCCTGAGCGAAACGCCCATGGTGATCGCGCGCACGTCAAGTTTGTGGCGCATGAACATATCGACGGTTTCCTGAATTTCGCGTGGGGAAAAAAGCATAGTTGGTATCTTCCTGGGTTTGCCCTGCGGGCGCTAGATGCGGTGCATGGCGGAAAAAACCTGCTCATGCATCATGCTGATACTGACGCCAAGCTTGCCGCCGAGCGCGGTAAGGTGTTCCTTGGTATCCTTGATGGAAATGTCGCTCTTGGAGAGATCGACCATCATCATCATGACGAAGTTGCCCGAAAGGATGGTCTGCGATATGTCGACGATGTTGATGCCGTGTTGTGAAAGGAAGGTGGATACGTTGGCGATGATGCCAACCTGGTCGGAACCGACCACCGTGATGATTGCGTTCATAAGTAAACCCTCGCAGGCCGTATCATAATAAAGAACCGATACGGCTTGCAAGGCCTAAAGGTCAGATGGTTATTCGCTCTTGGAGGCGCGTTTTTCCTGTTTCTCCTTCCGCTTCTCCTTCAAGGTATGCTGGGGTTTCTTCTTTTCTTCGGCTTTTCCTTTGTCCTTACCTTTTGGCATAATCGAACCCTCCTCATGAAAATGGAATTACCTATAATCTACCGCGATTTTACGATATTTTCCACGAAAATCTTTTAAAAAAGAATGGGGCGACCCTCGTTGCGTTCCTGCTCGAGCAGGCGATTCGAGTATATGGTCTCCCGATGCGCGATGCCGGAGCCCGAGCCCGAAAAACGCATCAGCACGCGGGCGTCATGCGGAAAGAAATAGATCTTCCGCGCGAGCGCGCCGCCGACGCTATAGGAATCGACCGGGATGCGCTCGACGTCGAGAAAGCCGAAGGCGAATTCGATGTTCATCTTGGGCACGTTGATTATCGCCTCGGCCTTGAGCGCGATGACCGTGCTGCCGCCGAACACCTTCGCGCGGAGCCGTTTCTTCTCGCCGCCCTTTTTGAGGATGTCGTTGATCAGGAGCTCCATCGCGTTGACGCCGAACTTGGCGCTTTCCGCCCCGAGCGTGCTTTCTTCCATCCGCGATTCGGGCAGCATAAAATGATTGAGCCCGCCGACGGGGAGGGCGCGGTCGTAGAGCGCGACCGAGATGCAGGAGCCCAAGAGGGTGGAGATCACGATGTCGTCGCGCGAGGAGTAAAAGCCTCCCGGCCCGATATACTGTTCCGGCCGGGAAAGCTGCGCGTTGAATCTCAAGGGAGGACTTTTTTGATGGTCTCGATAAGCTTTTCGTTATTGAACGGCTTCACGATCCAGCCAGTCGCCCCCGCCTTCTTGCCTTCCTCGACGACCGATCCCTGGGACTCGGTCGTGAGCACCAGGATGGGCACGAACTTGATCCCCTCGGTCTCGCGAATCTTCTTGACCATCGTCAGGCCGTCCATGTTCGGCATGTTGACGTCGGAAATCACGAGCTGTATCTTCTGCTCCGAAAGCCGCTTGAGCCCCTCAAGCCCGTCGGCAGCCTCGAAAACCGTATAACCGCTTTGCTCAAGGATAAAACGGACGCTCTGCCTGATAGAAACCGAATCGTCCACGATAAGAATAGATGCACCCATTTACCAACTCCCTCCCGCCTTCGCGGGCATTATGTCCTACACTATTATAGTATTATAACCACGGGTAAACGCAAGGAAATCCGTCACCGCGCCTTCCCCAATTTAATGACGAGGTCGGCGATTTGGTCGAGCGGGGCGACCTTGTCCACGGCGCCCATCTTGATCGCCTCCTTCGGCATGCCGAAAACGACGCAGGATTCCTCGTCCTGGGCGATATTATACGAGCCCGACTTCTTCATCTCGAGCATGCCGTGGGCCCCGTCGTCGCCCATGCCGGTCATGATGACGCCGATCGCGTTCTTGCCCGCGTAGCGAGCGGTCGAGCGGAAAAGGACGTCGACCGACGGTCGGTGCCGCGAGACGAGCGGGCCGTTCTTTACCTCGACGAAATACCGCGCGCCCGCGCGCTTGAGGAGGAGATGCTTGTTCCCCGGGGCGATGAGCACTCGGCCGCGAAGCACGGTGTCGTTGTCCTCGGCCTCCTTGATGGTCACGTCGCAGATGCTGTCGAGCCGGGACGCGAAGGCCGCGGTGAAATGCTCGGGCATGTGCTGCACGATGACGATCCCCGGGCAATCGATGGGGAGCCGCTCGAGAAAAACGCGAAGCGCCTCGGTGCCGCCCGTCGAAGCGCCGACCACGACGACGGTCTCGGTCGTCTCGATCTGCAGGTGCTGCGTCGGCATCGGCAGTATCACGTCCGCGGAGAGCTTCGGCGCGACCATGCGCTCAGCAGGCGTGATCTTCTTGACCGTCGCCAAATACGCGGCGCGGACCGCGTCCGAGATCATGACCCGCGACTCCTCGATGAACTGCTTGGTGCCGACCTTCGGCTTGAGGATGATGTCGACGGCGCCGAACTGCATCGCCTGGAAGACGTTGCTCGAGCCTTCTTCCGCCTTGCTCGAGCAGATGATGACGGGAAGGGGATGCTGGCTCATCAGCTTCTTGAGGAAGGTGAGCCCGTCCATCCTGGGCATCTCGATATCGAGAATCATCACGTCGGGGACGCACCGCTTCAGCTTCTCCGCGGCGTCATAGGGGTCGGAGGCCGTCTCGATCACGGTGATGTCGTCTTCGCCGGAAAGGACCTCTGAAAGCGTCTGGCGCACGACCGCCGAATCGTCCACGAGCATTACCTGAATCATTTTACGTCACTCCTGGCGCGTGTCGCGATAAACCGCCGACGACACGCTTTTTAATGGCAAGTCCACCGCCCCGATATTTTCCGAGTGCCCCATAAAAAGGTACCCGCCCGGGGCGAGATGCGCGTGGATGCGGTGGAGCACCTCGCGCTGCGTGTCCCGGTCGAAGTATATGAACACGTTGCGGCAAAAGACGACCTGGTATTTCTTGTTGATCGGGTAGGACGAGTCCATGAGGTTGAGCTTGCGGAACATGATCTTCTCGCGGATCTCGGGCTTAAACCTGATCGTGTTCTCCTCGGGGTCGCGGCTTTTAAGGCAGAACTGCTGCTTATAGCCCGTCGGTATCTTCCCCGCCTGGTGATCGGTATAGATTCCCGCATGCGCGATCTGGAGCACCTTCTCCGAGATGTCGGTGCCGAGTATCCGATAGCGAAAGGGCTTGAGCGTTCGCATGGCGGACTCCGTCACCATCGCGAGGGTGTACGCTTCCTGCCCGGTCGACGCCGCGACCGACCATAGGTTGATCTCGCTCATGCCGCGACGCCCGACGAGCTCGGGCAGCACCGTCCCGGCGAGATAGTCGAAATGATGCGACTCGCGGAAAAAATCGGTTTCGTTCGTCGTCACCACGTCGACGAGCTGTTGCACCTCGCGCTCGAATCCCTCAGGGCTGAACACGTACGTGCAATACTCCTCGTAGGTCGGAATCTTGAGGGCGCGAAGCCGCTTCCCGAGCCTCGTCTCAAGCATGATCTTTTTCGCCGGCGGCATCTTGATCCCCAGGTTGCCTTCGATGAACTCGCTGAAGATGCCGAAGGTATCGTCGTTCATACGCCTGCGCTCTCCTTCGCGCCGACGATTTGCTCGACGTCGAGGATGAGCGCCACCGATCCGTCGCCGAGTACCGTCGCGCTCGAGACGCCATCCGCTTGCTTGAATACCTTGCCGAGCGGCTTAATGACCGTCTGGTTTCCGCCGACGACCTGGTCGACGAGAAGCCCGACGTGCTGATCCTTGATATTAACGACGACCATCTGCTCGATCGCGGGGCGATCGCCCGAGATGGCGAAGAAATCGCGCATGTCGATGAAGGGAAGCTGCCGGTCGTGGAAGATCACGATGTTGCCTTCGTTCCGCCGCTCGCGGCTATCGTACTCGAGGCAGCCGACGACGACCGAAAGCGGGATGACGAAATGATCGACGCCGATCCGCACCAAAAGGCCGTCAATGATCGCGAGGGTGAGCGGGATCTTGAGCGTTATCCGCATGAACTCATGCGACTTGCTCTCGATCTCAACGGTCCCGTTAATGAGCTCCATCTGCCGGTTCACGACGTCCATCCCGACGCCGCGGCCGGAGAGCGCCGAGACCTGGTCCTTCGTCGAGAACCCCGGCGCGAAGATGAGGCGGTAGACGTCCTCGTCGGCCAGCGTGTCCTCCGCCGAGATCAGCCCCTTCGCGATCGCCTTGTTCCGTATCTTCTCGACGTCGAGCCCGTTCCCGTCGTCCTCGATCACGATGTACACCGACGCGCCCGTCTGCGACGCCCGAAGCGCTATCGTTCCCGTCGGGGGCTTGCCGCGCTCGCGCCGAACGTCCGGGACCTCGATGCCGTGATCGAGGCTGTTCCGGATGATATGGATGAGCGGGTCGTTAAGCTTCTCGATGACCGTCTTGTCGAGTTCGGTGTCGCCGCCCTCGGTAACGAGTTCGACGTTCTTGCCGAGCTCCGCGGAAAGGTCGCGCACGAGCCGCTTGAAGCTGCTGAAGGTCGTGCCGATGGGAATCATGCGGATGCTCATCGTATTGCTGCGCAGCTCGTCGGTGAGCCGGCCGAACTGCTCGACGATCGTCACGAGCCCGTCATTGCCATGGTTCATGCTCGCGGCCTGCATGATCTGCGCGTGAATGGTCACGAGCTCCCCGACGAGGGACATGAGCTGATCGAGCTTCTCGGACTTCACGCGGATCGTGCTCATGTCCGACGCCGCGATCTTGTTCTTTTGCGCTTTCTGGATCTGCTTCTGCTCCTCAAGCGCTATCTTTAGGTCCGCGGGCGTTACCAGTTTTTCTTCCATGAGTATCTCCCCGATCCGCCTTTGCCGCTGAAGCACCCGATCAAGGGTTTCGCGCTTGATCGTCCCCCGCTCGACGAGGATCTCGCCAAGCTTCTTTCCCTTCGCGGCGCGCTCGTCGTACATCTCGCAAAGGCACTCGATCCTGATGTCGGAGCTATCGACTACGAAGATGAACACGTCCCGGATATCGTTCTCCGAGGCCGTCGTCGTAAGAAATATCTCCCACCCGGTAAGGCAGTCCTCGGGATCGAGGGACGAAAGGGTTGGTATGTCGGCAAAAAGCGGGATACGCACGCATTCGCCGAGTTTTTCAAGCTCGGCGATAATCGAGAGCGGGTTCGTTCCGCGACGGAAAAGGTCCTTTCCCGGCTTGAAGGTGATATGCCACGTTTCCTCGGCTCCCCGATTTTTATGGGCTAAGCCGAGGTCGAGACCAGACTCCGGGCCCGCGTCTGGACCAGCGCCCGCCGCCGGGACGCCGGGCACGGAAGCGCCAGCCGAACCATTCGCGCTCTTTTCCGCCGAGGCGGCCTGCGGCGTTGCCGAGGCAACAGGCGCCGCGTCCTGCGCCGCGGCGAAGCCAACGTCCTTCCTGAATTCCGCGAGAAAATCCAAGAGATCGTCCGTCATCGGCCCCGAGCTCGCCGCGGGGTCTTCGAGCATGCCGAGGATCAAGTCCCGCGCAAGAAGCGTGTTTCCGATCAGTGCTTTAGAGAATTGCAGCTTGCCGTCGCGGAGCGCCGAAAGGATCGACTCAACCTCGTGGCTGAAGGAGGATATGCGATCGAGCCCGAACATGGCGGCAGAGCCCTTGATCGTGTGCATGACGCGAAAAACGGCGGAAAGAAGTTCTTTGTCGTCCGGCTGCTCCTCGAGCTCAAGAAGCTTTTCCTCGAGGGTTCCGAGAAGCTCAAACGCCTCTTCCTTAAAGGTTTCGATGAATTTATTCGCGTCAGACATAATGCCCCCGTTTTTTTCCTGCGCTCATAGCAGCGACCGTATCGCGCGCTCAAGCGTCTCGGCAGACGCGCACTCGCGGTCGCAAAGTCCCGAAAGAACGACGGCGCGCTGCACCTCGGCGCCGAGAGTGCCGGTCAGGTGCGTCTCGCGATTCGCCGCGGACGCCTCGCGCAGCAAGGCGACGAGTTCCTGAATGCCGGAAAGATCGATCGTCTCGAGCGCGGAAAGGTCTATCGCGGGAGACTTCCCGCTCTTGAGAAACTCGAGCAGCTGCGTCCGGCTAGCCGCCGCGCGATCGATCGTCAGCTCGCGTATTCCATTATGCTTCAATTGCCGCGCTCTCCTTTTCCCTCGTCAGTTCATTGACCGAAAGGGCCTTATCGATGTTCAGAATTATGACGAACGAGTCGTCCACGCGGCCCATGCCCGCGATGAAATCCGTGTCGATCGCCATGCCGATCCTCGGCGGCGCCTCTATCTCCGAAGGGCCGATCGAGACGACCTTCTCGACGCTGTCGCTGAATATGCCCATGACGATCTTTTCTTCCGCCTCATCCTCGAACAGGCCGGCCAATTCCGTCACGATGATGCCCGTGTCCTCGGTAACGGGCGTGGCGCCCATACCGAACTTGAGCCTTAGGTCGATGACCGGGATCACGTTTCCCCGAAGGTTGATAACGCCGGTCATATAGTCCGGCATGCGCGGCACGCGGGTGATTCTCGGCACGCCGAGAACTTCCTTAATGCATCCCACGTTGATCGCGTACGTCTCGTCGGCCAGCTTAAAGGTAAGATATTCCTGTATGTCAGCGATATCGCTCTCTTCCATTCCCAACTCCTTCAATCGCCTCGCCTCAAAGCAAGCGACCCTTGTATATGCCGCGACGGCCCCTTATCAGAATTCCTTAAAATCGTTATCGATCGCGTCGCCTTTCGATGGGGGCGGCTCATCGTCGAGAACGAGATGAATGCCCGTGAGGGGGAGTCGAGACGCATCGGACGAAGCCTTCCGCGCTGACGCCTTCTTCACCGCGCTCGGGGCAGGAGCGCTCGTATTCGGCACAGCAGCGCTCGCATCCTCGGGCGCGCTCGGCTCGGGCTGAGGCATCGCGGCCGAAATGCTTCCTTCCTTCTCCTGCCGAGCAGGTTTCGCGGGCGAAGGCACAACCTGTGCCGCCGCGGGGCGAGCGGCTGCGCCTTTGCCCTGAGCGGCCGCGTCGGGCTTCTGCGTATGCGCGGAACCATCTGAGTCCCGCGCGGATCGCGCGGCCCCCCCTCGATGGGCGGAATCGGAAACCGTGAAGAAGGCCATGGTTGCCTGCATTTGCTCGGCCTGGCCCGCGAGTTCCTCGGACATCGACGCGGATTCCTCGGACGCGCTCGCGTTCTGCTGCACGACCTTATCGAGCTGCATGATCGCCTGGTTGATCTGTTCCGCTCCCGAGTTTTGCTCGCTCGATGCCGCGCTGATCTCCTGGACCAATTCCGCGGTTCGCCTAATGTCCGGGACCATCGCGGTAATTAGGCTCCCGGCCTCCTCCGCGATCGACACGCTCTCGGTCGAAAGTCGGCTGATCTCTCCCGCTTCGCGCTGACTGCGCTCGGCGAGCTTCCCGACCTCGGACGCGACGACCGCGAAACCCTTGCCGTACTCGCCGGCGCGCGCGGCCTCTATCGAGGCGTTGAGCGCGAGCATATTGGTCGACCGCGCGATCTCCTCAATGATGCCGATCTTCGACGCGATCTCCTTCATCGCCTGAACCGTCTTCTCGACGGCATTCCCGCCGGATTCCGCCGACTGCGCCGACTTCTGCGCGATCTTCTCGGTCTGAAGCGCGTTATCCGCGTTCTGCCGGATGTTCGACGCCATCTCCTCCATCGAGGACGAGATCTCCTCGACCGACGCCGCCTGCTCCGTCGCGCCCTGCGACATCTGCTGCGCGGTGCTGCTCAGTTGCTGGCTTCCGGAGGAGACCTGCATGGTCGTCGTCGTCACTTCCTCGACGATATTCGTGAGGCGGGCAATCATGTTCGTGAGCGCGTTGGCGAGGACGCCGATCTCGTCCTTTTGGTCGATGTCGAGCCGGGCGGTAAGGTTGCCCCCCGCGATGGCCTCCGCGAACGCGACGCCCTTTCCCATCGCGGTCACGATCGCCCGGGTGATGATCACCGCCATCAGGGCGCCGATGAGAACTGCGATGATCGCGGCGATGAGGACGAGTACCGTCGTCGAGCGCATCAACGCGTTCATGTCGGCGTCGGCGGCGTCGCTTACCTTCGTGGCGTTCTCGATCGTCATCGCGCCCCCGTCGGCCGAACGGAGCCGGGCCTCTTCCTGAAGGGCGTTGATCTTCGTGTATTCAACGAGGTTGTCGCGGTACACCGAGCCCGTCACGCCGATGGCTTGCGCAAGGTCCCGCGTCGAGCGGGAAACCGGGCGGGCCGCGATCGCGTCCGCGCGGGAAAGGAGCTCTGAGACGTGTCCGAGGGCGACATCGACGGACATCTTGTCCTTATACAGGAGGTACTGGGTCCCCGAGAGCCGCGCTTTATACAGCAAAACTGCCATCTCGGACGCCGTTTGGCTCAAGCCCGCGATTTTACCGAGGGCGACGATATTCTCCTCAAGGGCGCTCGCGTTCTTCTTCATGGTCGCCTCGAGCCCGGTTTTTTGCTCCTCGAACTTGGCGTACTGGTTAAAGTTGTCCCGATACGCGGAGGCGCCCGCGATGACCTTGTCAAAGAGCGCGACATGCTCGGCGTTTTTCTCGATGGCGCGCAGCTCGCCGGTCATCTTGATGATCTCTTCCATTTTTTCCTGGACTTGGGCGCGATATTCGTCCTTTTTCACGATTACGTAATTTTTTCCCGCGACCGTTCCCAAGGTCATATTCTGGACAATGAGGCTCGTCACGCTGTTTTTATGAGAGGTTGTCTTGAGCGATTGCAGGCTGTAGACGCTTAAGGCGGTTATGATTGCCGTAAGGATGAGTACGAGGGCAAAGCCACCCCCAATCTTGAGCCCGAGTTTCAGGTTCTTCAGCATACGTGCCCTCCATATCTTGAGCGATCTCTCCTGAAAGTCTAAGGTGCCGAAAACCGGGCGTCAAATTTCGCCCGTTTCGGCCTTTACCCGTCACCCATCGCCCGATAGAATGGCATCCATGCTCAGCTACCGCCATGCCTTTCACGCGGGAAACCACGCCGACGTCCTCAAGCACGCGCTGCTATCCCGCATCGCGATAGGCCTCCTTGCCAAGGATAAGCCGTTTTCGTATATCGACACGCATGCGGGGGCCGGAATCTACTCGCTCGACGACGAATGGGCACAAAAAACCGGGGAAGCGGCGCGGGGCATCGCGCGACTCCTCGAAAGCGAGGACTTACCGCCGCTCCTCGCCCCCTATCGGGACCTTTGCGCCGATTTTTTCCGCACGGGACATCGGTATCCCGGCTCGCCCGAGATCGTGCGCTCGTTCGCGCGGGAACAAGACCAACTCACCCTCCTCGAGCTCCACCCAACCGAGATCGAAAACCTCCGCGCAAACCTTTCGGGGGACGAGCGCGTCCATATTCATCATCGTGACGGCTATTCGGGCGTCCTCGCGCTTTCGCCGCCCACGCCGCGGAGGGGCTTTGCCCTGATGGACCCCAGCTACGAAACGGCGGACGACTACGCGCGCACCGCGGAAACGATGATCGCCCTCCACCGACGGTGGCCGGTGGGGATTCTCGCGCTCTGGTACCCGATCGTCGCGCGCCGGGATGGCGAGCTTTCTTTATTGAAGGAACGCTTCGCCGCGGCGGGGATACCGGGCATCCTCACGGCGGAACTCCGGGTTCGGGAAGAGGCGGAGGCCCCCGCCGACGGGCAAGAATCAACCGAAGGCTACGGGCTTCTCGGTTCGGGCATGCTCGTCATCAACCCGCCCTGGAAACTCGAGGCCGAGCTTTCCTCGTTTCTCCCGTGGCTCGCCGACCGATTTGGGATCAATGGGCAGGGGCGGGCGACGCTCGAATGGCTCAACCCGCCGCAGTAGTGCTCGTCGACACCGCCGAGCACATCGTTTTTACAGAACGCCTCATTATATTTGTTGTTTGATCCTACAAATGGGTTTACACTAGGGGCTTACGGAGGAACAAACCATGACTCATTCTAAACTGGTAACCGCGGCGCTCGTCGCTTCCCTAATCGTCGGAACGGGGATCGCGGGAGCCCAAAGCAAGGGCACGATAGCGCCCGACCAGATACCCGGCGTCGCGGCATACGTCGCCTACCCGGTCGCCATCACCCTCGACGGGAATTTGAACGACTGGAAGGGAGTTCCGGTTCAGCGCGTCGAGACGGCTTACCCGAAGAGCCCTGACCCCAAGCAAAACCAATACATCGATTTCGCTCTCGCCGCGGACGATAAGAATCTCTATATCCAGATGGAATCCGAGGACACGAACATCGTCGCCGGACAGCACGGAAAAGACTTCTGGAATGAGGACTCGATGGAGTTCTACGCGAACTTCACGAAAAACCTTGCCGCGAAGTCGTACGGCCCCGGGATCATGCAGATCAACATAAACGCGACCAACATCGGCAAGAAGAACGGGGACGCGCTTTCAATCACCGGAACGAACGCGACGGGGATTAAGGTACGGGCAAACGTCTTTAAGACCGCGAAAGGCTGGGGCTTCGAGGCAGCAGTGCCCTTCCCGGCGGGCTTTACGCCGGCACACGGCACGATCATCGGCTTTCAGGCACAGGCAAACGGCGCCACGGCCAAGGACCGCGACTCGAAGATAATCTGGAGCAAGGCGGACACGAGCGACCAGTCGTACCAAAACCCCGCGCTCTTCGGTCAGGCGATTTTCTTTAAAGTCGGCAGCGCGGACATCCCCGTCCCCCTCAGCCTCGCGAACGACATGGCCTCGTCCTTCAAGAAGGAAGGCGCCGTGGGCAAGGTCGGCAAGAAGATCGCGTGGGCGGACGAATTCGACTACTCAGGCGCGCCCGACCCGGCGAAATGGGGGTATGACGCCCCCGACGCGGGAAAGTACAACGAGGAGCTCCAACTTTATACCTCAAACCGCGAAAACTCTTTCGTTAAGGACGGCATGCTCACCATCTCGGCGATCAAGGACAAGGACGGGAAATGGACGAGCGCCCGGCTGATCACGAACGGGAAGGCGACCTGGTCTTACGGCTACATCGAGGTTCGCGCGAAGCTTCCCGCGGGAAAGGGCACCTGGCCCGCCATCTGGATGATGCCGTCAAGCGACACCTACGGGTCGTGGCCCAATAGCGGCGAGATCGACATCATGGAAAACGTCGGGTTCGAACCCGACAAGATCGTCACGTCGATCCACACGAAGAGCTTTAACCACCGCATCAGCACTCAAAAGACCCGATCGGCCTTCGTAAAGGGCGTCTCCTCGGATTTCCACACCTACGCGATCGAGTGGACCCCGAAGGCGGTGTTCTGGTATGTCGATGACAAGCCCTTCTACTCCTTCGAGAACACCGGCAAGGGAAGCGCGGAATGGCCGTTCGACAAGCCCTTCTTCCTCATACTCAACGTCGCGATGGGCGGCACCTGGGGCGGGATGCAGGGGATGGATCCCGCTCTCTCGAAGGCAGACATGGTCGTTGATTATGTGCGCGTTTACCGGTAAGAATAGGGAGTGCTGACAAAAAAAAGACTCTACCAGATCAACTCCTCGCGGATCCTGCAATACATCAGGCTGAACCGCGGCACGAGCCGCATACGGGCCGCGAGCGAGCTCGATCTTGACCGCTCGACGCTCACGAAGGTCGTGCGGTTCCTCGTGAACCGCGGCCTCGTGCGCGAGTGCGGGAAATACCGCGGGAAGCCGGGCGTCGGGCGCATGGCGATCGGGCTCGAACTCGATCCCGGCTTCGGCCTCGTGCTCGGCGTCGAGGTTCAGACCGAGGCGTTTCGCTGGGTCCTCGTCGACCTCTTCGGGACGCCGGTCGCCTCCGGGCGCCGGGACATCGGCCGCTCGGGGCTTTCGCTCGAGACGGAGATCCCCGCCCTTTTTCGCGAGGTAAGCGAGGATTCCGCCCGGAGTGACGGTCGCCCGATCATCGGCGTCGGCGTCGGGCTTTCGGGCATCGTCGACCCCTACCGCGGCACCGTGATCTATTCCTACCCGCTCGGGATCGCCGACCCGATCAACCTCCGCGACAGCGTCGAGCGAGCCATCGGCGTGCCGGTCTTCGTCGAGAACGACGCCAATTGCTGCTGCTGGAGCGAAATGGCCTTTCGCCCCACGCCGGAAGGGCGGAACTTCATCGCCCTCCTCGGCGAGTTCCGCAACGTCGACGTCGCGCAAAACCGGGTATCGGGGTTCGCGTTCGGCATCGGTATCGCGATCCGGGAAAGCGTCCTCCACGGGGACAACTTCACCGCGGGGGAATTCCGGAGCCTTCGATACGACCACGACAACCCGAGCCACTCGCAGTTCTCGATCAATGACGAGGAATCGGCGCGCCTTCCCGGCGACCGCGACGTCCTCCTCAGGCTCTTCGGCGAGATCGCGTATAACCTCTCGCTCCTCGTGAACACCCTCGACATCACCAAGATCGTCCTTTCGGGCGACTTCGCGCGATTCAGCGAGGACCTTACCCCGCTCCTCGAGCGCGAGATCAAGCGTAACTGGCTCTACCAAAAGCCGCGGCGCTGCTCGATCGAGCATTCCCCCGACGGCGAGAACGCGGTGTCGATGGGAGCCGCGGGGCTCTTCGTCCAAAAGCTCTTCGGCGTCCCCGGCATGACCGACCACGTCGACGAGGACGTCGGGTTCATCCTCCTCGAGCGCATGCTCCCCGACGAGGCCTCCGCGGATACTTGACAGCGCAAAACGCGCGCCGTATGATCCTGATCGTAACAGTCGATCTTCGGGGCGGGGTGTAATTCCCCACCGGCGGTAAAGCCCGCGAGCGAAAGATGGCGCGTGACGGTTTTTCCTTTAAAAGGAAAACGCCTTCACGGCAAAGCCTTGGACGCATGATCCGGTGAAACTCCGGAGCCGACAGTAAAGTCTGGATGAGAGAAGCGACGCGTAAAAACGATACGAGGTGCGGGACGCCCGTTCGGCATGTGGCCGGAGGATCCCGCCCGAAGCGTTAAGGCGCGATATACAACCCCGAAGACAGTCATGGCTGGATTCGGGGTTTTTTTATGTCTCAAGCGAAACTCGAAAAACAGGACGAAGACGAGCGCTTCATGCGCGAGGCCCTCGAGCTCGCGCGGCGCGGCGCGGGCACGGCGCGGCCGAACCCGATGGTCGGCGCGGTCATCGTCATGGACGGGAAGGCGGTCGGGCGCGGATGGCACGAGCGGTGCGGGCAGCCGCACGCGGAGGTCAACGCGTTCGCGAGCGCGCGAGCGGCCGGCGTCGAGCGGTTCTCCGGCGCGACCCTCTACGTCACGCTCGAGCCCTGTTGCCATACGGGACGCACGCCGCCGTGCGTCGATCTCGTCATCGCCTCGGGGGTATCGCGCGTCGTGTGCGCCATGGAGGACCCGAACCCGCTCGTCGCGGGGAAGGGGTTCAAGGCGCTCAAGGCGGCGGGCATCGAGGTGTCGGTCGGCGTCCTCGAGCGCGAATCACGCGCGCTCAACCGAGCGTTTGTCAAACACATCACGACCGGGCTCCCGTTCGTCATCCTAAAGAGCGCGCTCTCCCTCGACGGGAAGATCGCGACGGCGCAAGGGGAATCGAAATGGATTTCCTGCGAGGAGTCGCGCGCGGAAGTCCACCGCCTTCGCGCCGAATGCGCGGCGGTGATGACCGGCATCGGCACCGTGCTCGCGGACGATCCCCTGCTCACCGCGCGCGGCGAGGGCGCCCAACCGGCGCAAGGCGCCCGCATCGTCGTCGACACGAACCTCAG
>DAOPYF010000057.1:0-2933 GCA_035352735.1 Treponemataceae bacterium
TCCGGGGTCTCGACGCCGTGGTCGAGGGCGTTTCGCACGCAGTGCATGATGGGATCGAGGAGGTCCTCGATGACCGACTTATCGAGCTCGGTTTCCTCGCCCTCGATGACGAGCTTAACCTTCTTGTTGAGGTCGTGCGAAAGGTCGCGCACGAGGCGCGGGAAGCGGCTGAAGATCTGGCTGATCGGGACCATGCGGATCTTCATCACCCCTTCCTGCAGCTCGCCCGTGATGCGGCCGAGGTTCTGCGAGGCCGAGCGGAACTTGGTGACCGTGCCCTTCATCGAGCCCTCATACGCGTTGAAGAGGTCGAAAAGGCTCGCGTACTCGGTATTGAGTTCCTTCTTGAGGTCCTTGAGGCTATAGCCGCTTTGGATCTGCTCGAGGTACTCCGGGATATGGTCAAGGAGCTTTCGGAGCTTTTCCTTGTAGACGGTCTCCGTCTGCTGGAACTCCCCGAGGAGATCGGAAAACTGTATGGCGCTCTGATTAAAGGAAGCCTTCGTGATGACGGTTTCGCTGACGAGGTTAAGAAGATAATCGATGCGCCGCGAGTCGACCCGGAGCACGGAGCCCGAGGAGGCGTGAACCGCGGGTGCGGCGGCGCTTTTCTTCGGCGCGTCTTCTTTCTCCTCCGGAGAGGCTTCTTCAGCCCCTTCGCCGCCGGCGGAGGGAGCCTGCGCCGCTTCCGCGCTCGGGGCGGCAGCAGCCACGGGCGCAGCGGCGGGTGCGCTTGGGGCCTTCGGCGCCAAATCGGCAGCGGGCGAGGGAGCGGCGACCTTGGCGGGCTGCGCGCCTTTCATGTCGAATTGGCTCACCTCGGAAGAAAGGGTCACGTCGGATATGCTCGCCGCCTTTTGGAGGGCATCGGGCGCCGCGTCGGTCGCGACGAAATAGATGACGGTTTCGTGGAACTCGTCCTGATAGAGGGCGTCGAAGTCGGGTATGGTCTTGAGCACTTGGCCCTTTTGCTTGAGGGCGGCGAAAACCTGGATTCCGCCGACGGAGTTCATCGGGTTCGCTTCGTCAAAGCCGACCTTGACCACGAAGACCTTCTGTCCCGGCGGCACGGATTCCTTGAGCTCGAGGGTTTCGTACTCGGTTAATAGCCCGCTGACGTCGGCCGAGGAAACGGGCGGCGCGGCAGGGGAAGCGGGCGCGGCAACCGGGGCGGGTTTCGGGGCCGCCTTTTTCGCGGCGCCGGATTTTTGCTTGCCCTCGCGGACGGGGATCATCGCCTCAAGCGATTGCTTGACGGCCGTTATGTCCTCTTTATACACCGTCCCATCGGCGCGGGCGGCGAGCATTGCCTTGATGATGTCGAGCGATTTGAGCAGGATGTCGACGACCGGTTCCGTAACCGGGACCGTACCCTCGCGCACGACGTCAAGAAGATCCTCGATCGTGTGGGTAAATCCCGAAAGCTCGTGCATCTCCACGGTCGCCGAGCCGCCCTTGAGGGTGTGCGCGGCGCGGAATATCTCGTCGATGGCATCGTGATTGGTGGGATCATTTTCGATTACCAGGATGTTGCTTTCCAGCGAAAAAACCTGCTGTTCAGCCTCGCTGAAAAAGTCCTTCAGGAGTTCCTCATTGTTGATATCGAGATAATCACTCATAATTACTTCAAGTTTATCCGGTTTTAATTATTAGTCAAGCCAAAAGCCGGAGTGTTTTCCCGTTTTTGGATTGAAATGATGGCGACTCAAGTCGTCTTGGTATATACTTCAGGCAGGAGTTTTCATGAGACCCGGCAAGCTGCTACTTTCCCTCGTTTTTTCCATTTTTCCGGTTGCGCTCTGGGCCTATGGCTTTTCCCTCGCCGGTTTTGACCTCGTCACGGTAGGATACGTGCCGGAAGATTCGGATTCGCCGAACGTCCTTACCGAGGGATCGGTCTCCGCGCGTTTTATCCCCGCCTCCTGGGTGAACTTTCGCGGGGGCATTTCATTCCTCCTGCCCGACACGGGAAATTTCTTCAACCCCGCGACCGAAAGCTCAACGCCCGGCGCGCTTCTTTTCGACAACGCGTCCATCAACCTTCGCCCGCAGCTCGCGCCCACGCTCGGCATCACCTTCTTCACCGGAAAGCTCGACGATCCCGCGTCGGATAGCCTCATCAGGGAATGGTTCAAGCGCTCGATCGACAGACCTGAGTTCCAGGACCTTCCCGCGGGCATGGCCTTCTCGAGCGAGAGCGTCATCGACGGAACGGGCATGATGGTCGCCTCGGTGCCGGGAAACGCGAACTGCGTGACGGGATTCTACGGATACTGGAACAGCAGGAAGGGCTCGGACGCGGTCTTTACCGCGGACGGGCGCATTGGGGCGGTAGGCGACCTCTGGAAGCTCAACGCATTCGCCGGTTTTTCCCTCCAACCCGACGCCCTCAAGCCCACCTTCAGGGGCGCGCTCACGGCCCTCCTCTCGAACGATTCGGGCAACGACCTCTATATTTCGGCCGGGCTGAGAAACACGGAATTCGAGAATTCAAAGATCGGCCGTAACCTCTATTTCGTCTTTGAGCCGAGGCTCTATTGGGAGCGAACCGATCTCGCGCTCACCTTCTTTTCGTCTCCCGTATTCCCCGACAACGCCATTTCGTATATCCCCGAGGATTCCGAGAGCAACTACCTCGGGGCGAACCTCCTCGTGGGTTTCGGCAACCTCGAGGAAATCGGCATGCGCGGGGGCGTGAGCCTCCTCGGGAGCATCAACCCCAAGGACCCGGGGAGCGTCACCCCATTTTCATTTTCCGTTACCCCGTTTTATACTATGATGGTGTCGGACTTTAAATGTACCCTTTCGACCGCGATAAAGCCGCTGTCCCTCGATGATCCCGAGAGGGCGATTCAAATCTCGTTAAGCATGAAGGCGGTGTACTGATGAAAAAGACCATTTCCCTGTGTGCCCTCGCGCTTTCGATCCTCGCG